>NZ_AYYI01000038.1 GCF_001436505.1 Loigolactobacillus rennini DSM 20253
ACCTTTATGGGTTTTTCTGTCCACTAATATGTTCAACTTAAATTTTACAATCTACCTTTTACAAAACAAAATTTTCAACATCAAAAAATAGCCTTAGACATACATTCTGATGTTTAAGACATAATAAAAAGCAACCAATGGCCGCTTTCGACCATTAATTGCTTTAAAGCTATTCATCATCATTAAATGATGAGCTTATTTCTTTTTCATTGCCGCTAACCGTTGATAGTTTTCAGAACGTTTGCGCATGTCTTCTCTTGTTTTATCTAACATTTCCTCAACTTGTTCATCATTTTGTTTAATGTTATGCAACGCAGAGAAACGTGTCTGTTTTTGTACGAATTCTGGAATCTTATCAAAGTCAGCTTTCTTGTAATCCAAGCGCATTGGATCCTTGCCTTTAGCCGCACGGCGTGGATCGTAACGGTACAATTGCCAGTAACCAGCTTCAACCGCTTCTTTGGATTCTTGTAAGGTTAAGCGCATGCCGCCTCTTAAGCCGTGGTTAATACATGGCGCATATCCAATTACAATTGATGGGCCTGGGTAGCTTTCAGCTTCTACAATTGCTTTTAATGCTTGATTTGGATCAGCTTCAGAAGCAATTTGTGCAACGTAGACGTTACCATAAGTTGCTGCAATCATGCCTAAGTCTTTCTTGGCTGTCTTCTTACCACCAGCAGCAAACTGTGCGATCGCTGAAGTTGGTGTTGCTTTAGACATTTGACCACCAGTATTGGCATAAAGTTCGTTATCCATAACTAGAATGTTAATATCTTCACCGCTAGCTAGAACATGATCAATGCCACCGAAGCCGATATCGTAAGCCCAGCCGTCACCACCGATAATCCATTGACTAATCTTAACAAAATAATTCTTTTGTTTAAGAATGTCTTGTAATAACGGTTCTTTTTCATTTAACAAGACAGAAGTTAATTTATCCGCACGCTTACGGGTATCCTTACCGTCATCCATGTGGTCTAACCAATCTGTCATTGCTGCTTGTGTTTCTTCAGAACCCAATTTTTCTGACAAAGCTTGCCGAACTAATTTAGCGACATGCTGGCGCTTAGTTTGATTAGCAATGTGCATCCCATAACCAAATTCAGCGTTGTCTTCAAACAATGAGTTACTCCAAGCTGGCCCTTGACCCTGACTATTAACAGTGTAAGGCGTTGCTGGTGAAGAAGCACCGTAAATTGAAGAGCACCCAGTGGTGTTAGCTAACATTAACCGATCACCATATAATTGCGTCACTAATTTAATGTATGGTGTTTCACCACAGCCTGCACAAGCACCAGAGAATTCCATTAATGGTTGCTCAAATTGAGAGCCTTTAACCGATTCCTTCTTAACTGGGTTGGCTTTTTGCCGTAATGTCATCGCAAATGCCCAATTGACAGCTTGATCTTTTTGTTCTTCATAAGGCTTCATAACTAAAGCCTTACCTTTAGCTGGACAAGCTTCAACACACAAGCCGCAACCTGTACAATCTTCTAATGAAACTTGAATCCGATACTTCTGGCCATCTGGTCCTTTCATATCACGAGTGATGTAGCCTTCAGGCGCATCTTCCATTTCATCTTCATCTGCTAAGAACGGTCGGATGGCAGCATGTGGACAAACAAATGCACATTGATTACACATAATACAACGATCTGAAATCCACTCTGGTACTTGTAACGCAATCCCACGCTTTTCGTAAGCAGTTGTCCCCATTGGGATGGAACCGCCTAACATGCCATTATCAACTAAGTCTTTAACTGATAGATCGTCGCCTTCTTGCCGGTTCATCGGTTCTAAGATGTTGCTGACAAATGCTGGTACTTTTTTGTTTGTTTTTGGCTTTTCTTCTTCTAAATCAGCCCATTCAGCAGGAACTTCAACTTTATGCAATTCGTCAAAAGTAGCATCGATTGCTTCCCAGTTCTTTTCAACAATTGCATGTGATTTCTTACCGTAAGTCTTGTCAACTTCTTCTTTCAGTAACGGTACGAATTGCTCACGGTCCATAATGTCCGTCACTTCAAAGAAGGCTGTGGACATTGCAGTGTTGATCCGCCGACCTAAACCGCAACGTTGGGCAATTGCAACGGCATTAATTACATAGAAGTTAATGTGGTGTTTGCCTAAATAACGTTTTAATTTAAGTGGTAGAACTTCTTTAACCTTTTCTGGTCCCCAAATCGCATTGAGTAAGAAAGTACCGCCATCCCTTAAACCTTTAACTAAATCATACTTATGCAGATACGCCGCATTATGGCAGCCAACAAAGTCTGGTTGCTCAACATAATACGTTGAATCAATTGGTTCATGGCCAAAACGCAAATGCGAAACGGTTAAACCACCAGATTTTCTCGAATCATATGCGAAGTAGCCTTGTGCATATTGACCAGTGTTATCACCAATGATCTTAATCGCTTGTTTGTTAGCACCAACTGTCCCATCTGAGCCAAAACCCCAGAATTTAGCTTGGAAAGTTGATGCTGGAGTTAAGTCTAAGATTTCACGTTTAGGTAAAGACAAATGTGTAACATCGTCCACAATTCCGATTGTGAAGCGTTGTTTCATTTGATCTACAGGTAATTGCAGTTCATCATAAACAGATACAATCTGGTCTGGTGTAACGTCCTTAGAACCAATACCATAACGACCACCAATAACAATTGGTTGATTTTTATGCCGGTACAAGACACTTTGAACATCTAATAATAATGGTTCACCATCAGAACCTGGTTCTTTAGTCCGGTCCAAAACAGCAACACGTTTAACTGTGTCTGGTAATTTAGCTAAAACATCTTCTGCAGGGAATGGCCGGTACAAATGAATGTTCAAGTGACCCACTTTACGGCCTTGCTTGTTTAAGTAATTAACCGTTTGCCGAATTGTTGGGGAGACTGATCCCATTGAAATGATGACTTCAGTGGCTTCTGGATCACCATAATAATTAGTTAAATCATAATTTGTTCCACGAATCGCATTGATTTGCTTCATGTATTTACGAACGATTTCTGGCATCTTGTCGTAATACTGGTTAACTGTTTCACGAGATTGGAAATAGATGTCTGGGTTTTGAGCCGTCCCAGAAACATATGGATCATTTGGATTCATTGCCCGTTTCCGGAAGTTTGCCAAAGCTTTCCAGTCCATCATCTTTTTCAGATCATCATAGTCAATCATTTCAATCCGTTGTAATTCATGACTAGTCCGGAAGCCATCAAAGAAATTGATAAATGGCAAGCTGCCTTCAATACTTGCTAAATGTGCAACTGCCGATAAATCCATAACTTCTTGGACACCGCTTTCAGCCAACATGCAAAAACCTGTTTGCCGTGCAGCCATAACATCACTATGATCACCGAAAATGCTTAAAGCATTAGTTGCAACTGCCCGTGCTGCAACGTGAAAGACGGTTGGTAATAGTTCACCAGCAATCTTATACATGTTCGGTATCATCAAAAGCAACCCTTGAGATGCTGTATAGGTCGAAGTTAACGCACCTGTTTTTAGCGACCCATGAACTGTACCAGAAGCACCAGCTTCTGATTGCAATTCAATGACGTTAACTTTTTCGCCAAAAATATTCTTCTTACCTTGTTCAGCCCATTGATCAACAACTTCTGCCATCGGTGAACTTGGTGTGATGGGATAAATTGCTGCTATTTCAGTAAATGCATAGGAAATATACGCTGCTGCTGTATTCCCATCCATTGTTTTCATGTGTTTCATGTTTTTCGCATCCTTTTCGGAAAATACAAACTTATATCATGTCAAACCCTAACTGTTTTCGTGTTAACCGCTTAAACGGTTGCCATCGAATGGTGGCTTTTAACGTACTGATCGATTTCTTTAGCCGCTATTTTGCCTGCACCCATTGCTAAAATAACGGTAGCTGCCCCAGTCACAATATCGCCACCGGCAAACACACCGGGAACGGATGTTGCACAAGTTTGCTCATCAGCATCAATATAGCCCCATTTATTTTTATTCAATTCTGGGAAAGTATCTAATAAGACTTTATTAGGTCCTTGACCAATTGCCTCAATGGCCGTATCTGCTTTAATTGTGAATTCACTACCAGGGATTGGTTCAGGACGACGTCTGCCAGAGTCATCTGGTTCCCCTAATTTCATTTTGATGCATTTAACGCCCTTTAAATTGCCATCCTCGTCAGATAAATATTCAACTGGATTAGTCAACCAACTATATTGAATACCCTCTTGAACCGAATGCTGGTACTCCTCAACCCGCGCTGGCAATTCTTCACTTGAACGCCGGTAAATCACCGTTACCGTATCTGCACCTAAACGCCGCGCTGAACGGGCCGAATCCATCGCAACATTGCCACCACCAATTACAACAACGTGTTTAGATTGTTGTACTGGGGTATCATATTTAGGAAATTCATAGCCGTGCATTAAATTAATTCGTGTTAAGTACTCACTCGAAGAATAAACCCCATTTAAATTTGTTCCTGGAATGCCTAAGAAATTAGGTGTTCCGGCACCAACACCAATATAACAAGCATCAAAATCATGCATAATTTCGTCCATGGTGATGGTTTTGCCAACAACGGCATCTGTTTCTATTTTGACGCCTTGCTCAGTAATTTGTTCAATTTCTTTACGAACAATCCGTTTAGGTAATCTAAATTCTGGAATGCCATAAGTTAAAACACCGCCTGGTGCTTGTAATGCTTCATAAATCGTCACATCGTAACCAATTTTAGCAAGATCACCAGCAACCGTTAGTCCTGAAGGTCCAGCACCGATAACAGCAACTTTACCCTTATCTTTAGGAACATCAGTCACATCGGTTGGCTGATCTAATTCCCAATCAGCAACTAATCTCTCCAATTTACCAATTGCAACTGGTTCGAATTTTTTCGAACGGCCTAAACGACACACCATTTCACACTGTTTTTCTTGCGGACAAACCCGACCACAAATCGCAGGCAAATTAGTGTAACGGCTCAATATTTTACTAGCTTCTGCCATATTGCCCAATTTTATTTGTCTGATAAAACCGGGGATATCAATCATGACTGGGCAATGTGTAATGCAAGGTGCGTCTTTACATTGTAAACAACGCGCGGCCTCTAATTGCCCTTCTTCCATGTTGTATCCTAATGCGACTTCTTTAAAATTATGCTGCCGGACTTCTGGTGCTTGCTCACGCATCGGCGTTTTATTAAAACTACGTTTACCCATTTAACTGCACCTGCTTTTCTTGATAAGCTTGATAGGCTTCTTCTTCTTCAGGATGATATTGATGCATTCGCTGAATAAAGCCATCCCAATCAACTTGGTCACCTAAAAATTCCGGTCCATCGACACAAGCAAATTTAATCTGATCATTTACCAAGACTCGACAGCAACCGCACATTCCCGTTCCATCAATCATAATCGGATTTAGTGAAACATAAATCGGCACTTCGGCTTTGGTAGCGACATCTGTACAGTAACGCATCATAATCCCCGGACCAATTGCCCAGGCTTGATTAATCTCTTCACGAGCAAAAACCGCTTTCATCGCATCGGTAACTAAACCTTTCTGACCCAATGACCCATCATCCGTCACTAAAATGAGTTCGTCAGAATACATAGCACATTCTTCACGCAAGATAACTAGGTCCTTTGTCTTAGCACCAAGAATTGTGATGACATGATTTCCAGCTTGTTTAAGACCTCTAATTACTGGATATAATACCGCAATGCCAACGCCACCACCGACAACTAAAACGGTACCATAATTTTTGATCTCAGTTGGCTTACCTAATGGACCCACCACATCTTGCAGTTCATCACCAGCATTTAAATGCTTTAATTCTGCTGTTGATTTTCCGATAACCTGAAAAATGACACGTATTTGACCGCTGGCTTCATCTGTTTCACAAACAGTTAAAGGAATACGTTCACCGAATTGATCTACTTGCAGGATAACAAATTGCCCGGGTTGTGCTTTGGCCGCAACTCTAGGTGCTATAATCCAAAATTCGATTTCCCTTTCCGAAAGCACGGTGCGTTCTGTGATTTTATACATATCGCTACCTCCCTATGCCATTGCAACACAGAATTAAACGCTCATTTCTGAGCGTTTAATTTTGTTTTAGCCCTGTGCTGCTGCGACTAATTCCTTGGCAAACCTCTGCAATTTCTTAGCATCATCATCGTCTGCTTCATTTTCAATTTTAACTGTATCACTGCCTTTTTTAGCACCGGTCTCTTTGAAAGCTGCTTCAAATTTATCCGCAGCAAAGCAGAAATAGTCTGGGTACAATTCACTATCACCAGTCCCCGCAACACCAAAGACTTTGCCAGATAAGTCTTCATCTTCTAAATCATCATGAAAGTCTTCAAAATCAAATGGCAATTCACCATCATCGTAAGTGTAAGTTGCAACAACACAAATATCAGCATCTTCAAAGAAATCACTATCAACGTCGTCCGCTTCTTCGCGATCAACTTCCAAACCTTGATCTTCAAATGCTTTTTCGAGAATTTCAGAAATTCCCTCAGTATTTCCTGTCATTGTTGCATAAACGATTTTTGCTAAAGCCATATAAATCATCCTTTCCAAATTAATCTAAATATTGACATCAAAACCTAATGATTAGAACAAAAAACTAAAAACTCAACCGAATATGAAATTCGGAATATGGACAACGCTTACAATTACAATATAGCACATCCTGACGAAAACACAATGTTTTTTAGAAAGCATTAATTTTTTTGTTGAATAATAAAAGACTGAATCAAATTTGATCCAGCCTCTAGACAGCAACGACAGTGCGGCTAAAATAAATGATATCGGTGCCCTAGCATCAGAGCAGCCTCTAAGACACCTCCGCCAATTGCACGTGCTTTATCTGAAATACAATAACAATTAATGTTCGCACGCGGATCAACGTCAGCTATTTTTAATCCTTTTTTAACCATCGCACCTTCAGCAATTAAGCCACGCAAAGTTCCCGTCAGAGGTGACAAAACTCGTGTTTGATCAATTGTGAATAAAGCTTCCCCTTTAAGAACCTGGTCACCGATTTGATGAATGTATTGGACTTTACCGCTTGCAGGTGCATGAATGACACGTTCAAAACTTTTACCAGCAATAACTCCGGGTATCCCTGTGTTGGCTAATGGTTCGCCGTCAAAGATTAACCGAGCTAAATTGTGGCCCCGCATTGTTTCCACAATAGCATTAACATCTTGCGGTGCACGAAAACCTGGTCCCAAAGCGATCGTAATCGGTGCCATGCTCCGTTTTGTCCCAATATTTTTCTTTGCTAAAATTGCATCGACCAAAATTTGAGGATTAAATTTGCTAATTAATTCACAATCTGGATCAATTATAACAGGAATTTGATTATTTTCCCATACTTTTTCCAAATTTTTTTCAGTTGTTAAAACCGCTGTCATATCCTCAACTGTCGCTTGTCCATCCAATACAGCGCTACCCAATGAAACCGTTCGCCTAATCATTAGCGGTACGCTTGTTTCAATAATCACAACCCTAAATCCGGCGTGCACCAATTTTTGTACTGTACCAGTTGCTAAATCACCACCACCGCGTACTGCAACCACTGTATCTTCAATTGCTCGTTTTGCCATATTTTTTCCACTCCTGCTGTTCCTTAAAATTTCCACCGACAATTAATGACAAATCGGCGCGGCATTGGGCTGGCAAAGCAGCAACAACTTGCTGCGCCCAAGCTTTAGTTTGTGGTGAAGCCACTCGATTTAAAAGTAGTATTTTACGGCCCCGTGCGCCTTTAAATAGCCCTTGTGGGTGACTGATAACTCTAGCTAAAACTGTTGGGTTAATGACTTGGCCCAAATAAAAATCGCCTAGTGCTAGAAAAATGTCTAAACGGTGAACTAAGCTGGCATTAATTTTCTGTCCACAAATATTAAGCGGCAGTATACCAATTGTTATCGTTGTGTCCGAAATAACAACGGGTTCAAAATCCGCCCATGCTTTTAATGGTTTTCTCTTCGCACCATCTGCTTCAATTAAAATCTTATCATAATTAATTAACTGTTTTTTTAATAAAGCAAGGTTAGGTGCAGATAATTTACCATTGACATTTGGAATTCCCCATAACGTCACACCATTAGCGGCCGATGTTGATGCTGTGTTTGTTAAAATTGCTGATTGATACAGATCCTGTGTTGGTGGGAAAATTTTAGTTGTCGTTGTCATTAAAATTTTTTGTTTGTGGTAGATTTGGGCTAGTGCATTGAGTAAAGTTGTTTTACCGCCGCTACCCACGATTGAAACGACTTCATGTTGTTTAAGTGCTAATAAATCTACTAATGCCATGCCCAACCCCCCTCACTTAATTATTTTAAAGCAAATTGACAATAGGCTGCCCAATTATCAATATCTTGTAACTGATTATAATCGACAACTTCAATTGGTCGCCAAGCTTCAGGGTGTCTTTGTTTAACCAGTCGGCCGCCCTGTTTGCCCGTCACTTGCATTAATTCAGAAAAGAATTGACTGCCAAAACATACCGGTGCGCGTGCTTGGCCTTGAAAACTAGGAAAAACGATTCTATCCGGTGCAGCAAGCTGCTGCATTTGCTTTAATAGCTTGACACTAAGTTTAGGTTGATCAATTGGTAAATAAAGACAGCTATCACTAGTTACAGACTGAGTACCTAAACGCACACTGACGCTTTGGCCCAAATAACTGGTTGAGTTTAAAATGACTTCGACAGAAGAAGGCAGATCACAATTTTGGTAATCTTCTGGCTTAATCACCAAAATAATCTGATTAAACGCAGCTTGATGCACTAAATCCAATGTGTGCATTAAAAAGGTGCGCCCATGATATTGCAAAAAAAGTTTATTATGACCCATGCGCCGAGAGTAACCGCTGGCCATAATGACAACACTTGTCTTTGCAAACATAAGCCCACCTCGATATTACCTAATTAAATGCTTATTTTCTTTTCTTTTTTTCATAGGGTGTATTGACTAACGGTAAATCTGGCCGTAATTCGCCATCCCAAGCATAGTACGCACCGGCAATTGCTGGTGCAGGCAAGATGGTAGCTAATTCACCAACCCCCTTAACACCATAGGCAACGTTGTCATGAATATGTTTAGCATGGACAAACGTTTCTTCAATTTCAGGTACTTTAGTGGCATCTAACAGCCCTAAGTTTGGATAGCGTGCCTTAACATAGCCATGATCCATCTTGAATTTCTCAGTTAACGCATAGCCCATTCCCATGACAATGCCGCCTTCAATTTGACCTTCAGCAGCGCGCGGATTAATCACTTGGCCAATATCGTAAGCTGCAACAATTTTGCCTAATTTACCTTTATCATCTAGCGTCGCTACTTCAGCACCGTAACTATAGCCAACGTGACTAACAGGATGTTCCTTATCAGAATTCAACGGATCAGTTACTGGTGCAAATTCCCCATGGAATTCTTCGCCTTCTAAATCAGCTAAAGTTCGACCCATATCAAGTTCAACCCGTAATTTTTGTGCGGCACGTTTAGTGGCTTCACCAGTGATTAATGATTGCCGTGAAGCCGTCGTCGTCCCTGAATCAGGTGTCCGCCGCGTATCCGGTGCTTCAGCAATAACTAGGTCTGGCGAAATATTTAAGGCTTCACAAGTTATTTGTGTTGTAATGGTCGCAATTCCTTGCCCAATACCAGCTGCACTGGTCCGAACATGAACTTTGCCATTTTCAACTGAAATAATGCACCGGCCTGGATCAGGTACACCAACTCCCAAGCCACTGTTCTTAAAGAAGCAAGTAACGCCAGCAGTCTTTGCTTCATCATAAACTGACTTCACCGCTAGCAAACTTTCCTTTAAGGCAGTATTTTGCGTAACCAGTTGTCCATTAGATAAAATGTCACCTGGTGCAACGGCATTTTTATAACGAATTTCCCAAGGGGTGATGCCAACCTTTTTAGCTAGCATATTCAGATTACTTTCAATTGCAAAAGCAGTTTGACTGACACCAAAGCCACGATAAGCCCCACACGGTGGATTATTGGTATAAACAGCAAAACCTTCAATATCAATATTCTGATATTTATAAGGACCAGCAGCATGCGTACAAGCACGTTGCAAGACAGGCCCGCCTAAAGACGCATACGCGCCACTATCTGCATAAACAGTCGCTTTCATGGCTGTCAAATTACCCGCGTCATCACAGCCAGTTGTAAAGTCCATCTGCATACCATGCCGTTTGGGGTGAACTAATAAGCTTTCTTGACGGCTAAACAACACTTTAACAGGTTGTTTGAGGCACCAAGCAGCTAAGGCCGCATGATGCTGAACACTCATATCTTCTTTACCACCAAAGCCGCCACCAACTAATTGTGACTGAACATGAACTTTTTCCTTTGGCAAGCCCAGCATCCGGCTAACTTCACGCTGTTCATCATAAATTCCCTGACCACCTGTATACATTAAGACGCCATCTTCTTCAGGCATTGCAATCGCACATTCTGGTTCCATAAAGGCATGTTCTAAAATCGGAACAGAATAATGCTGCTTAACCACATACTTAGATTGGGCTAATGCTTCATCGGCATGACCACGCACAACATGTTCATGGGACAATAAATTGCCTTTTTCATGAATCTTAGGAGCATCATCAGCCAAAGCCGCTTTGCAGCTGAGTAGCGGCGTTAATTCTTCATACGCAACCTCAACTAAATCCTTTAATTCCTGTAAACGTGTTTTTTTCTTTGAAACTACCAGGGCAACTGCATCACCCACATAACGAGTGATTTCCCCAACTGGAATCATAACATCCCAGTCTGAGATAAACTCTAGATGGCCAATTTTATTATTGCCCGGCACATCTTTAGCAGTCAAGACGGCAACACAATCCGGATCGGCCAGAGCCTTAGTTGCATCAATTTTTAATAAACGTGCACGTGGGTAGGCGCTTCTAATCGCTGAAGCATAAAGCATCCCAGGTACGGTAATATCATCAACATACTTACCCGTACCTAAAGTCTTCTCCTTAGCATCAACGCGCTGTAGATCATGGCCAAGTTTACCATCTGAATGTGCTTCTGGAACTGGCGTTTCTTCGCGTAACATTTTAGCAGCTAATTTAATTGCTTCAATAATTTTAACATAACCTGTACAGCGGCAAATATTGCCCCGAATGCCTTTACGGACATCCTTATCGGTTGGTTCCGGTTTCTTTTTTAACATGCCGACGGCAGACATTAACATCCCAGGAATGCAATAACCACACTGAACTGCCCCAGTTTGAGCAAAAGCATACGCAAAAACATCTTTTTGCCGTTGTGATAGGCCTTCAATGGTCGTTATTTCTTTGCCATCTACTTTTGATAACGTAAATAGACAACTCTTGGAAGCCCTTCCATTTATCAGTACAGTACAAGCACCACAAGCACCAGAATCGCAACCATTCTTTGTTCCTGTCAAGTGTAAATCATCACGTAAGAAATACATCAACTTTTTATTCTCTTCGCTGGAAACAGATTGACCGTTTACGGTAAATGAATACATTAGTGCACCTCTTTCAATTTTGGCATTTATTCCATTAATTATCATATTGTGAATACTTCACGTATATTATAACACTAAAAAATATTATTTTGTGCTAATTTTTTAAATGATGCTCATTATTTTTGTGCCCGCCGTTGAACCAGTTGCCCTGCAATACTAATCGCAATTTCTGCTGGTGTTTCTGCGCCAATTTTCAAACCAATCGGCATGTTCAATCGGTCAATATCACTAGTAGAAAAGCCGGCTACCTTAAGATCACGCCGGTGCACTGCTGTTTTATGATGACTGCCAATAACACCGATATAAAAAGCTGGCGTTTTGAGCAACTGCCGTTCAACATCAAAATCTGATTGGTGCCCACGTGTCATCACGATCGCATAATCTGCTGCTGTCACCGTTATTTTTTGTGCTAATTGTGTTAAATCACCAACAATTAAGTCATCTGCTGTTGGAAAATAATCCGCTGTTAAAAATTTAGCACGATCGTCATAAACAACGGTATAAAAATTTAATGGTTTTAAAACTGGGACCAACGCCTGAGAAACATGACCGCCACCGAAAAGATAAACTTTACTATTTTGACTGACTGGTTCGCTATAAAATAATTGTTGCTCAATTTGCCAAGTTTGGGGTTTAGCCGTTAGCTTCTCTTTAGCAACTTCAAACCCGACAAAACCAGAAGCTTGACTGTAAAAACCAAGTACCATCGTCGCAGCTGTTAATTTAAATAAGAGCCAGCCACTTTGATGAGCCGTCATTGTCTGAAGTAACTGCTGTAAGACAGTTTGATTCATTTTTACTTCAGGAGAAAAATAAGTAAAAATTACTTTAATCCGGCCACCGCAAATCATACCTAGATCCTCAATATCATTGGGGGCTAAATTGAAGTCTTTAATCCCACTAGTGTGCTGTTTCAAATGCGTCTTAGCTAATTTTTCACTTTCATACTCTGCACGACCACCCCCAACGGTTCCACAAATTGTGCCTGTGGTGCCAACTAGCATGTGTGCACCAGCGCCCCGAGGTGCAGAACCTGAACTTGACAATACCGTAACTAAAACAGCAGGCTGCTGCTTTTTTAAGTTTGCTAATAATTTTTCGAAAATCTCTTTCACTTTTTTACACCTCCAGTGATTGCTGTTTCTTTAAAAATCGTTTGGAAATAGTGATCTGCTGCTGCAGTCACCAAATTTTGCAGCTGTAAATACTTGTCCATTAAAATTTGTCCTTCTAACGTCAGATTTGAACCGCCACCACTTGCACCACCACTATTTGAAACAATCAGTGGTTTACTTAATGCAGCTTCGGCTTGGTGAAGTAAACGCCAAGCTTTATTGTAAGAAAATCCCATTTTGCGTGCTGCAATGGTAATCGACCCTTCGGTTTGAACCAACTGCATTAACGCCACAATTTCTGGACTTAAAATAACAGCTTCGCGCGACAGTTTTAAGGACAATTGATAGTTGAGCTTATTTATAGGAATCCCTCCTTTAACCACGTTATATTAAAAATAGATAGCGCAAGGCCAAAAATAGGAAAGCTATAATGGCTCGTTAATAACTTTCCTATTTTTTATTTAATGTTTGACTGTATTATTGGTATTTATGCTCCAACTGTGCTTTTTCAACGGTTGTCTTCACCTTAACCGCCTTTTTGGCTTTAATTTCTTGTGGTTTTTTAACATGATTCAGCAACAAGTTTAAAACAATGGCTAAAATTGTTGTCAAAATCACTTCAGAACTGCCAAAAATGGTGTTCACCCATTCTGGAAAACCCGCCAGACTATTTTGTGAAAGTGCAACACCAATACCAAACGCTAAAGAAATACCAACTACTGCGCTATTTTCCTTAGTCATTTTTACTGAAGTGATAGTTTTAATCCCTGTCATTGCAATGGTAGCAAAAACCGAAATGGTCGCACCACCAATGACTGCATACGGAATGGTTGTCAATATGGAAGCAAATTTAGGAACAAAACCAGCAACCAGTAAAATACCACACGAGAAAGTGAGAATAAATTTGTTAATGGCACGGGTTGCAATCACTAAGCCAACATTCTGGCCAAACGTTCCAACTGGTAAGCCGCCAAACAAACTGCCAATAATGTTGATCAAGCCTTTCCCCATAATCGCTCCTGAAAGTTCATGATCGCTTGGCTGCCGATCCATTGAACCAACTGTTGTGGCGGTGAACTGACCAATTGTCTGAACTGTATCAACCAAAAAGACAATGGTTAAAGTGATAATGGGAACAATCTTAAAACTTAAACCGAAGTGGAATGGTTTGATAACTTGGAAGAAAGCCGCTGAATGAACTGGTGAAAAATCAACCATGCCCAACATTAACGCCACTAAATAACCAATTACCATGCCATTCAGAATAGAAGACAAACTGAGAAATCCTTTAGAAAAATAATTAAAGTAAAAGACAACTGCAAAAGTGATCAATGCCACTGCCCAATTTTTAGCAGAACCAAAATTAGAGTTACCAGCACCACCAGCAATGTAATTGACCGCGGTGGGGAATAACGACAGACCAATACTTAAAATAACCGTGCCTGTCACAATTGGCGGGAATAAGATGCGTATCTTTTTTAAAATCAGTCCTAGAAAAGTAATGATGATACTCCCCACTAATTGGGCACCAAAAATATCTGCTATTCCAAAGTCGCCACCAATCATCAACAGAATCGGGACGCAAGCAAAACTTGCACCCATCATCATTGGCAAGCGAGCACCAAATCTGCGAAAGATTGGAAACAACTGGATTAACGTCGCTAGACCAGCGAAAATCAATGAAGTTTGAATAATAATCGTTGTGTTAGCGGCATTTAAATTGCAGATTTTAGCAACCATGATTCCTGGTGTTACAATTCCAGCAACTGCAGCAACAACATGTTGCAAGCCTAATGGGGCGACTTCATCGACTGAGATGTGGCCATCATAAGCAAATAAGCCACTTAGTTTATTTTCACTCATAACTATGTTCCTTCCCGTCCAAACAGTGGCAATGCATCGAATTTACTTCACTGCAACAGCTTCAATTTCAAAACGTCCCTTTAATGGAAGTTCTGCAACTGCAATGCAAGAACGTGATGGTAAGAAATCTGTGAAATACTGGCCGTAAACTTTGTTAATTGCTGCAAAATCAGCCATATCAGTGATAAAAATGGTTGTTTTAACCACATCGGTATAAGTCATCCCAGCATTTTTCAAAATTGCACCCAAGTTTTTAAGTGCTTGGTCTGCTTGGTCCGTTACACTAGTTTTTAGTTTATTTGTCGTTGGATCTAATCCTAATTGCCCAGACATATATAAGGTATTGCCTGTCAAAACAGAGTGAGAATAAGGGCCTACAGCTTTAGGGGCATTGTCTGCATTAAGTGCTTTATTCATGATAAATTCCTCCTCTTAGTTATCCTTGAATAATGGTTCCCGTTTTTCCGGCTAAACTATCTTTTGCTTTATCTAATAAGGTAATCAACGTTCTTCGGCCTGGTTTTGATGCAGCAAATTGAATTGCTGCTTCTACTTTTGGTAACATTGAGCCCGGTGCAAAGTGACCTGCGTCAGCATATTTTTGCATTTCTGCAACACTAACTTCGCCTAATTCAGTTTGGTTAGGTTTGCCAAAGTTCAATGCAACCTTTTCAACAGCAGTTAAGATGACCAATAAATCCGCGTCAATGTCAGCTGCCAGTAAGGCACTGCAATAATCTTTGTCAATGACTGCCGCTGCACCTTTAAGATGGTGCTGACCTTCTTTAATGACCGGAATGCCACCACCGCCGCAAGCAATAACCGTTTGCTTAGCATCAATTAATTTCTCAATCGATGGTACTTCAATAATTTCTTTAGGTTTAGGCGATGCCACCACTTGGCGATAGCCACGCCCAGCATCTTCTGCTACTTGAACACCTTTATCAGCCGCCATTTGTTCTGCTTCGCTTTGGCTCATAAAACGTCCAATTGGCTTTGTCGGGTGTTGAAAAGCTGGATCATCCGGATCAACAACAACCTGTGTCGCAACGGTTGCAACTGGCTTAATGATATTGCGATTCAATAATTCTTCGCGCAATGCATTTTGCAAATCATAGCCAATGTAACTTTGACTCATCGCAACACAAACTGAAAGTGGTACAACCGGGTAGCTTTTAGGGTCCTTTTGATTCAACTCATCCATAGCCAGCCGAATCATCCCAGCTTGAGGACCATTACCGTGCGTTAAGATGACTTCATAGCCAGTCTCAATTAAATCGGCAATGGCTTTAGCAGTTGATTTAACAGCCACCATTTGTTCTTTTAAATTATTTCCTAAAGCATTGCCACCTAGGGCAACAACAATACGCTTCATTGCACTATTCCTTCCTATTCAATCGACACTATGCTATTCTTCACTTAATTTACGTTCTTGTCCGCGTGCTTCTAATTGCTTCAAAACAGTTGCTGGATTCTTGAACTTGCTCAAGAAAATCATTGCTGCAATGACATAAGGTTTGTAACTTGCTTGTTTGTACAATTCATCCCGGTAACGATCAAAGACAGAAGCATCAACTTCACCCTTTTCAGCAGAAACACCAGTAATATCAGCTGGTAGTGGATGCATGTAAAGCGCCTTACCGTTTTTAGTTAATTTCATCATATCTTCTGTGCAAGACCAGTCTTGGTGTTGTGAATTTTCTTGTAATAATTCTTGCTCAAGTTTGTCAATGCCATCAAAATCGCCTTTACCATAAAGGTCAGTCCGTTTTTGCATTGCTTTAAACGGTGCCCAGCTCTTGCAATAAATAACATCAGCATCATTAAAGGCTTCTTTCATATCATTGGTCTTAGTGAATTTACCACCAGACTTTTCAGCATTTTTCTTGGCAATGTCTTCAATTTCTGGCATCACTTCATAGCCTTCTGGATGTGCCAAAACAACATCCATGCCAAAGCGTGTCATCAAAGCAATAATTGATTGTGCTACTGACAATGGCTTGCCATATGATGGTGAATAAGCCCATGACATAACAATCTTTTTGCCTTTAAGATTTTCAACGCCACCATATTTGTGAATAATGTGATCTAAGTCAGCTAACGCTTGCGTTGGATGATCTTCATCATCTTGTAAGTCAACTAAATTAGGGCGTTGCTCCAAGATACCATCTTCATTGCTGCCTTTCACCGCATCAATAACTTGGTGCATATAATCGGTACCTTTACCAATATACATATCATCACGAATACCAATTGCATCGGCCATAAATGAAATCATTGTGGCAGTTTCCCGAACTGTTTCACCATGAGCAATTTGTGATTTGGATTCATCTAAGTCTTGGATTTCTAAACCTAGCATGTTGCAAGCACTACTGAAGGAAAAACGTGTCCGCGTTGAATTATCACGAAAAATGGAGATTCCTAAACCGGAATCAAAGACTTTAGTTGAAATATTACGTTCTCGTAAGTCACGTAGTGCATCTGCTGTCTTTAAAGTTGCCGAAATTTCAGCATCATTCTTCTTCCAAGTTTGTAAGAAATCATTGTTATACATTTTATTTGTATCTAGATTTTTAATGTTTGCAACTAAGTCGTTAAATTTAGCCATTTAAAAATTCCCCTTTTTTATAATATTGTCGGGCACTATGTGATCATTTGATCAATGATGCCGAGAGCTTAGCTATGTATGCAAACCACTAAGTTACCAGCAGTAACTTAGTCATTTGCTATACGTTTATTTATTTTCAGTATAAATTGTTGGCAATGCCGCGTAGACAGTGGCACAACGAACCAAGTCAGTCTTCCAAGTCTTTTCATTTGGTGCATGTGCTTGGTCTTCAGCGCCAGGACCATAACCAATGCAAGGAACACCGTTACGTCCCATGATCGTCACTCCATTGGTTGAGAAGGTCCACTTGTCTAATAATGGACGCGGTTTACGCATTTTCATTTGATCAGCTGGGCCTTGACGAACATCGCCAAACATCTTAGCATGAACATCTAATAAGGCCTTAGTGACTGGATGATCTTCTGGAATAACCCAAGTTGGGAAGTAGCATTCGATCGGGTATGATAAGCCGGTGTAACTTGGCCGGTCATAATCATACATTGATACTTTGACGTCATCACCATATTTCTTAACCGCTGGTAATTGCCGGATTTCTTCTAAGCAGCTTTCCCAAGTTTCACCTGCTGTCATCCGCCGGTCTAAGGAGACTGCACAACCATCAGCTACGGCACAACGACTTGGTGATGAGAAGAAAATTTGTGAAGCTGTAATACTACCCCTGCCTAAGAAACGGGCTTCTTTCCAATCAGGATTGAATTTCTCATCCAGCATTTTAGCTAAGCCGCGAATCGTGGTACTTTCAGTTGCACCATTATTATTTAACGCGCGAACATCTTGTAAAATATCAGCCATCTTGTAGATTGCATTGTCACCACGTTCTGGTGCTGAACCATGGCAAGAAGTTCCTTTAACGTCGACCCGGATTTCCATCCGACCACGTTGACCACGGTAAATACCGCCGTCAGTTGGTTCAGTTGAGACAACAAAATCTGGGCGAATTTTATCTTCATTAATGATGTATTGCCAATTTAAACCATCACAGTCTTCTTCTTGAATTGTGACAGCAACTAGCACGGTATACTTATCATTTAACAGGTTTAAATCTTTCATGATCTTAGCACCATAAACTGCTGAAACAATGCCACCTTCTTGATCAGAAGTCCCACGGCCACCAATTTCAGTATCTGTCTCATAGCCATCATAAGGATCAAATTGCCAGTTTTTCTTTTCACCGATACCAACAGTATCGATGTGGCCGTCAAAGGCAACCAATGTTTTGCCGTTACCCATGTAACCTAATAAATTCCCCATTTTGTCAATTTCAATCTTATCGAAACCGACTGCTTCCATTTCCTGCTTAGCACGTTCGATTTTTCCTTTTTCTTCAGCACTTTCGCCAGGAATGGCAACCATGTCCCGTAAGAACTTGGTCATATTGGCTTCATATTTTTTACCTTGTTGTTTGATTGCATCTAAATCCATTATTATTCCTCCCACATAATTTTTTTATAGTTTTCAGGATCAGTGTCGCCTTCTGTTGAGAAGATCAGCACTTTCGAGTCGCTATCTAATTTCAATGCTTGCCGCATTTCTGCATAAGCTGGATCATGCATTGCAGTCGCGACAAAGCCCATGCCAACAGCACCAGATTCTCCTGATGTCACTTGTGGATCACCTTTAATTGGTGCACCTAACATCCGCATGCCTTTTGCAGAAACCCAATCTGGGCAAGAAGCAAAGTAAGTGACGTTATTCTTCAAAATATCAAATGAAATTGTGTTAGGTTCCCCACAAGCTAACCCGGCCATCATGGTTTGTAAATCACCTTGAGCAAACCGAATCTTTCCGTCTTTAGCTACTGCTGATTTGTATAAGCAGTCTGCGGCTTCCGCTTCTAATACCGTCATAATCGGTGGGTTTTCTGGGAACAAATTAGCAAAGAAACCGATGACAGCACCGGCCAAGCTACCAACGCCGGCTTGAATAAAGACATGTGTTGGTCGTTCAACACCCGCTTCTTTCATTTGTTTAGCGGCTTCTAATGCCATAGTGCCGTAACCTTGCATAATCCAAGTTGGGATTTCCTCATAACCATCCCAAGCAGTGTCTTGCACCATAACGCCATTTTCTGTCTTTTCAGCTAATGCATTAGCTTTACGGACACATTCATCATAGTTAACATCTTCGATTGTGACGTCTGCGCCTTCTTTTTTAATATTATCGAAGCGCGCTTTAGTCGACCCTTTGGGCATCAAAACAACTGCCTTTTGACCTAATTTATTGGCTGCCCAAGCAACACCACGTCCGTGGTTGCCATCAGTTGCGGTATAGAAAGTCGCTTGGCCCAATTCTTTCTTCAATTGTGGTGAAATCATATAATCATAAGTGATTTCAGAAATGTCTTTACCCAATTTTTTTGCAATGTAATTGCCCATCGCATAAGAGCCGCCTAAAACTTTAAACGCATTTAAGCCAAAACGATAGGATTCATCTTTGACAAAGAAATTCTTCAAACCTAAATAATGTGCCATTTGTTTTAAGTTAGCCAAAGGTGTTTGACTATATTGGGGAAAACTACGGTGAAATGTTTGTGCCTTTTCAACCGCCGCATGATTCATTAATGGCAAATGTTTATCATCTGTTTTAGGCATTGCATTTTTGATCCATTTAATCTTGTCTGTCAATCTAAGTCCCTCTCTTTACTCTAAATTTTAAACTAATTCATAATCACTGCCGTGACGAGCAACGAATTGCCCTTTGCCAGTTGTTACAACTCGCCCATTATCAACGATTTTTTGACCGCGTAGATAAACTGTTCGTGCAGCACCTTTTGTTTTAAAACCTTCAAATGGTGAATAATCCACATGTTGTAACTGTGTTTTAGCGGCAATCACGCCACTTTTTTCTGGATCCCAAATCACTAAGTCAGCATCACTGCCCACTTGAATAACACCTTTTTGCGGATACATTCCAAATTGGCGGGCAATATTTTCTGACAATAAGCCTACAAATTGAGTTAAGCTAAGCTTGCCAGTTGTCACACCAGCTGTGTAAATCAATTGTGGCCGTGTCTCAATTCCTGGCATGCCACCAGGAATTTTTGTGAAATCATCCTTACCAATCCGTTTTTTATCTTTGAAATTAAAGTCACAATGATCCGTTGAAATGGTATTAATTTCGTTACCAGCTAGTGCTTGCCACAAAGCAAGTTCATCTCTTTGACTACGTAAAGGTGGTGAACAAACATACTTAGCACCTGCAAAATTTGGCAGGTCATAACAATGCTCATCCAGCAATAAATACTGCGGACAGGTTTCAACAAAAACTTTTTGCCCTTTTGCTCTTGCAGCCCGGACAACAGCTAATGCTTCGCGCGTACTTAAATGAACGATATTAACAGGTAGATCAACCAAACGCGCAATCGTTAAATAACGATTGACCGCTTCGGCTTCTAATTGATTAGGCCGTGTGAGCGCATGATATTTAGGTGCGGTTAAACCTGCAGCTAAATATTCTGCTTGTAATGCGTTAATCAACGCACCACTTTCACAATGAATTCCCAACATGCCATGTACTGATTTAATCGCTTTCATGGCTGCGTAAATTTCAGCATCGCTGGTACGCAAGTTGTCATATGCCATGTACATCTTAAAGGATGTGATCCCATGTGCTGCCATTTTAGGGATTTCAGCAGCTAACTGCTGATTCCATTCAATCAGTGACATGTGATAACTGTAGTCACAAGAACTATTCCCAGCAGCCGCTTCGTTCCAAGTTTTTAAGCAAGCTTCCAAACTGTGTCCACGGTGGGGCGTTGCCATATCAATGACAGAAGTCGTCCCGTTAGCAATCGCTGCGATACTACCAGTTTTAAAGTTGTCTGCTGTATCAGGTGTTCCTGGTCCGTTATCCAATTTCAAATGCGTATGCGCATCAATAAACCCTGGAAAGAGATAACAACCGGTTGCATCGACGACTTCGTCAGCGCTGGTCGCTACATCAACGCCTAATTCCGCAATTTTTCCATCTGCTATTTTGACATCTAGTTGGCGTTGGCCATGTGTTGAAACCACCGTCGCACCTTTTATTACACTTGACACCTTTACCCCTCCATTAATCGGCTAAGCAGTAACTATAGTCATCAATTACTGTATCCATCATATCTAATAAGCCGTTTGGAATATCCATAGTTGTTTCATCCAAATTAATGGTTTCTACAACATCGCCTACGCGAACTAAGCATTCTTTGTTCGCAGCATCCTTAACGAAGAAGCCAGCGTTTGTACTGTCGTAAAAATCTGCTTCACTATTAAATAGTGTAAATTTATCTTTGTACGGCGCGCTGGAATAAGGACAGAATGTTTCACAGTTGCCACATTCGTTACACATCCGGTCAATGTGCATAATTTGTGGATCACCATTAACATTAACTACGATATTTGCTCTGTTTGGACAAACATCAACACAAGATTCACAAATTGTCGAGCATTCTAAGCACCGTCCAGCTTGTGTCATCGGTGTTTCTGGTGTCACCATAATGCCACGTTTGCTTCTTGGTTCAGCCCGATCAATGTTTAAATTGGTTTGCTCATAATGTTCATTATGAATTGCGCAAATATTTTTTGCTGCACGTGTTGCATCCGCAATTGCTTCCACAATTGTCGCTGGTCCACGATTACCATCACCAATAACATATACATGGTCTAAGTTTGTTTCCAACGTTTGTGGATTGCTAGCTACTAAGCCGCGGTCATCTAACTGAATCCCAACATGTTGGTAATAACGTGTATCGATACTTTCCCCGACAGCTGAAACCACTGTGTCTGCAGGCACTTTGGTATACTTTCCTGTTGACATTGGTTTACGCCGACCAGAAGCATCACGTTCGCCTAATTCCATAATTTCACAAGTTAGTTGACCATTTTCTAAGGAAACTGGCGATAACAATTCTAAGAAATCAACACCGTCATCAAGTGCTGCGTACAATTCATCTTCATCAGCTGGCATATTACGCTTATTACGACGGTAAACTAAGGAAGCTTTTTTAACCCCTGGTAGACGTTTTGCAACTCGAACACAATCCATTGCCGTATTACCACCACCGACAACGACAATATGTTCACCATAAGGGTTATGTTGCATGTCATCATTACGTGTTGCTTTCAAAAATTCTAATGAGTTTATTGCTGTGCCGTGGGTTAATTTCAAATTGCGGTGGTGCCAAGCACCAATTGCATAAATAACGTTAGTATAACCCTGAGCATGTAATTGATTAAGATCAGGTGCACTTTGACCATTTTTGAATTCTGCACCCATAAAACTTGCTAGATCGATATCCTTTTGGACACTTTCCATGGAGATCCGGAATTCAGGAACAACTTGGCTGCAGACACCGCCCATTTTATCGGCTTTTTCAAAGACAGTGACTGGCATACCTTCACGTGCCAAAAGATAAGCAGCAGATAAGCCGGCTGGTCCACCACCGACAACAGCAGTTTTTGGTGCATCCGCTTTGCGTTCCGGTTTTTCCATTGTGGCAATCAGTTCGTCATAAGCATGTTCAGCAGCTTCTAACTTAACGCCACGAATGTCAATGGCACCTTCATAAAATTGCCGTGTACATTTAGTTTGGCAAGGATGGGCACAGATCGTACCGGTAATGAAAGGTAACGGGTTCCGATCGACAATAACCTTTAACGCATCCAAATACTTGCCTTCACTGACATAACGTAGGTAAGCAGGTACATCCTGATCAATTGGACAACCACCAGTCCCACGACAAGGTGCTGTATAGCAATCTAATAATGGTAATTTTTCTTCAATCTTAGGTGTGATCGGTAATTTAATTGGCTTTTGGTAATGTGCTTGTTGACCAGCTTTGGCCACTAACCGACTGAGTTTTTCAAGATCAACTTGTACATGTGTTGGATAAGGTAAACTCGATAATAGATTTGCAATCTGGGTAATACGTTGATAACTACCTGGTTTCAGTAAAACAGTAGCAACCGTGATTGGCCAGATGCCTGCTTCAAACAAATCTTTAATGTTAAAGATATCCGCGCCACCACAATACGAGATTTGCAATTTACCATGGAACGCGTCAGACAATTTCTTTGCCACGGCAATACTTAGTGGGAACAACGAACGGCCCGACATATACATTTCTTCGCCAGGTAATTCGTTTTGTTTAATGCCTAGTGGGAAAGTATTCGTGATTTTAACGCCAAAGTTCAAATGCTGGTGATCAGCTTGACCTTGCAAACGTTTCAACATTGGAACTGCATCTTCGTACTGTAAATCAGCTAAGAAATGTTCTTCATCGAAGTCCATATAATCATAGCCTAAAGCATCCATTGTTTTACGTGCATAATCATAACCTAATAATGTTGGATTACATTTAATGAAGGTGTTCAGATACTTTTCTGTCAATAAGTGCATGGCAATCCGTTCAATTTCTTTTGGTGGGCAACCGTGCATGGTTGATAAAGTAATTGACCGTGAGACATGCGGACTAATTTGTTCTAAATAATCCTCATCAATCCGGGTAAAACGCGGTAACATTTCCCGAGCTGCCGCTAAACATTCTGCCCAAATTGGTGTGTTGGTGGCATCTTGCATCTGATCAATGTAGTTTTGAATTTTAGGTGTCTTAATACCTTCCAGATTATAACCAACACTCATGTTAAAGATGAAACCATCGGGACTGCCTAAATCAAACTCGCGACTTAAAAGTTTTAGAATGAACCAAGCTTTAACATATTCTTCATATGCTTTTGGTACCGTCAATTCTGTGGACCATTCAACGTTATAACCTTCATCGCGTGCGTTGATACAAGGTTTTGAAACATTCAAATTTTCACCATCAATGGTCTGAACCGTTTTCAACTCAAAGAATCGCGCACCAGTTAAATAGGCAGCCACAATGTTTTGTGCTAATTGTGTATGCGGACCTGCTGCTGGTCCAACCGGTACTTCCATCTGTTCACCAAATAGCGACATTGTTTTATTTGGATCAGCTTTAAAGAAACGACGAACGCCAAAAACTGTCCCTTCACGTTTGAATTCTTCTAAAATCCAATTCAATAAAGCTTTAACCGAAATGGGATGCATCACATCACTCATGGGATTTTCCTCCTATCCATTAATCCGTTGCCACAATAATTGTGACTGCTCATGCGCGTCGGCCCAAATTTTAGCTTCATCAACACCGACAACTTCACGGTTACGCATCCGCACTTGTCCATTAATGATGGTATCATTTACCATTCGCCCATTGACACCAAATAAAATGTGACCATTATAGTTATCAGCGGTAACTGGTGTCGGTGATTGATAATCAACAACAATCACATCAGCGGCTGCACCTGGTTCTAACACCCCTAATTTTGTGTTAAATAACCGGTTAGCCATTTGCGGGTTGTTCGCAAAGATCATTTCTGGCACTTCTGCCGCACCAGCATTTGGATCGGCTAATTGATGTTTATGAATTAAGTTAGCAAATTTGAAGGATTCCATCATATCGTTAGTGAAGCCATCAGTACCCAAACCGACTAACAAATGATAATCATTGAGCATCCTCAAAACAGATGGGCAGCCAACTGCATTCCCCATATTGGATTCTGGATTTGTGACTACCATTGTATCGGTATCGCGCAGTAACGCCATTTCATGCGGTCCAATGTGAATACAATGACCAGCCATGGTTTGCTTACCTAAAATCCCCCAGTCGAATAACCGATTAACAATCGGCTTATTATATTTAGCTAAGGAATCATAAACATCGGCCATCCCTTCTGCAACGTGAATGTGAAAGCCAACATCTTCTGGCGTTTGTTCTCTGACATATTCTAAAGTTGGATCAGATAGTGTAAACGCTGCATGTAAGCCCATCATGGCATGTTGCATATCATCATGGCGCTGTTTTGCGGCCTCAATAAATTCAAGGTTTTCTGCAACAGCTTCCTTCATTGCTCCTTCACCATGACGGTCAGAAACTTCATAACAAAGACAGGTTCTAACGCCTAATTCATCCGCTGCTTTTGACAATTCACCTAAACTGCCGCGTGTTTGTCCATAACTTGCATGGTGATCAAACATAGTTGTGACACCATTTTTAATACTATCCAAATACGCCACTTTACCGCTAGCATAAGTTGTCTTGTTATTTAATTCACTATCAAGTCGAAACCATTGTCCTTTTAAAATGTCAAGAAAGTCTTTGGGGTGGTACCCATTAATACTAAGTCCACGTGCAAACGTACTGTAGATATGATTATGCATATTAACAAAACCAGGCATAATCATACCACCCTTGGCGTCAATAAATTCTTCTTCAGGATATTTTGCTTTTAAAGCTGTCGTTGTGCCAACTTCTTTTATTGTTTGTCCGTCAATGACAACACAACCATTTTTAATGAAACCATTTTCGGGTTGGCGTGTAATGACATTTCCATTGCCGATCAATAACATGGCGAACCTCCTAATAATTAGTAAGCGGTTACAATCAGCTTAAACAAAAAGACATTTATGTTTAGTTTGACTGCTACTCACTTGAAATCTAGCTCACTTTCGGTACAATTAGAGTATAGCACGAATGCTAAAAAAATATAGCCTAGCTAAAAAATATTTTATTGATTATTATCGAAAATGAGCTAACTACTGCTATAATAGTGCTTATAATTACAAAAAATTATTTTAAAAAATAAAAATTGTCATTAAATTAAAAATTAAGAAGGTTCGCTTATGTCAACAGATGATAAATTGAAATTTTTAAACCAAGTTGCCAAAGCACTGGCTGGACAATTTGGTGAAAACTGTGAAATTGTCATTCACCGGGTCGACCCTAATGATATGAATCACACCATTGTCTCAATCGAAAATGGCCAAGTTTCTTCACGTCAGTTAGGCGATGGTCCTTCCCAAGTTGTCCTCGAAACTTTAAAAAAGGATCCAGCCGAACTAAAAGACCACATCAATTACATTACGCACACTCATGATGGTCGCGTCCTTAAATCTAGTACGCTCTATTTGAAAGACAAAAAAGGTAACTTAGAAGCCATTTTTGCCATTAATTATGATATTTCTAACCTAATTATGGCAGAAAATGTTTTACATTCATTTACAGACGTTAAAAGTAAAGACAGTAAGGATGAGCCCAACATCATCCCGCAAAATGTTAATGAATTATTAGACGATTTGATTCAAGAATCAGTTAACCGCGTTGGCAAGCCAGTTGCACTGATGTCAAAAGAAGATAAAGTAAATAGCATTCAATTTTTAAACAGTAAAGGTGCTTTTTTAATCACAAAATCAGGCGATAAAGTTTCACAATACTTTAACATTTCAAAATATACTTTATATAGTTACATTGATGCTAAAAAATAATTATCAACGCCAAAACTAGCAGTAAGCTGATTTTTGGTGTGTTGAATGACGCACTAACTTTCATAGCTGGTTTCAGCATCAAACCGTAACTTGTAATCTGGATAGCGGTGCACAATTAAAGTGACGGCACAAAAGGACCGATGTGCCGATAATGTTTGGGTAATTCACTCACGTGGTTACCCAGTTTTTTTGATTAATAGACAGCCGTCAATTATTTAATAATCCCCACCCTACCTGGGAAAACAAATTTTGCTTTTTTTCTAGACCCTGCTAAAATAATTAAAATGGAAACTAATGTGAAAAGGAGCGTCAACATTATGATTAAAAAAATTAGCTGGGTCAGTACCATTATTTCACTGGCCTTTGCTCTAGTGCTCACTTTTCTTTCGGATAAACGCACTTTTAAACTTAACCTTTCAAATAATCTGTTTTTAATTGGGCTTTTCATTTTAGTCATTGCATTAGTATTATACTTATACGACGCGCACATCTTCCGCCATTTAACTTGGCATCGCCCGCAAACGCCTAGTGTATCCCAAAAGGATACCAAGCAACCTGCTTTTTATACCAAATTGCGACGTGTTTTTTTGTGGTTAGGTTTAATTGAAATGGCCGCTAGCATTGTCATTTCTTTTTTGTAACACTATTAGGTTAACTGCACTAAAAAATATCCCAGCAGATTTTGATCTGCTGGGATATTTTATAATTAACGATTCATTTTCAAATTGCGTTTATGCCGTGAATGAAGATAAAAGCTTAACGCATTCATCAATAACAAGGTGGCCCCTGCCATTACAATCGCACTGATAACAAAAACGATTGGTGAATTAAACGTCAAGATACCATATAAACCCGCAAAAATAAGTAGTAACTGCAATATCATAATACTCAAGCGTATTTGGGGCGGCCTGGGCTGATCAGATTTCATCGTCCTTCATCCTTTTCAAATTAATCTTCATTTCGCTTATATTGTACCATATTTTTACCACCCTGCAAATTTTAAGTCACTATAATTAATCAGCAACTTAGTTAAACCATTTTAATGTAATTAGTGAAAGACAGAACGGCTATTTCGGTACAGTACATCTGCTTTACCTTCTAAAGTATTGGCATACCTTGCTGCTGCAAAGAAATAATCTGACAAGCGATTGATAAAAACCAAAACAGCCTGATTAATCGCAGCTTGCCCTTGTAATGTAACGATGGTCCGTTCTGTCCGCCGTGTGATCGTCCGCGCAACATGTAAGGCACTAGCAGTTTGTGAGCCACCTGGTAGAATGAATTTTTTAACTGGTGGTACAACTTCTGTATAATGATCAATTTTCTTTTCAAGCCATTGTGTTGCTTCATTATCAAAAGCAAATGATTTTTCATTTGCTTTTTCTGGCGTTGCTAAGTCAGTTCCAGCATCAAATAACAATTGTTGTATTTCTTCCAATTCAGGTTTTAATACGGCTGTTTTTTGATTGAGTTGACTAGCGGTATAACCTATCCAAGAATTTAATTCATCCACAGAACCATAAGCATTGACGCGCACATCATCTTTTGAAACAACTTTTTGACCAATAATCTGCGTTTTTCCTTTATCTCCAGTTTTTGTATATATCCGCACTGAATTAACCACCTTAATTTATTTAGCGACTTCACTAATTCCTAAATAATCAATCAATTCTTGAATGCCTTCATTTTTCACCGCTGAAATGGTGAAAATTTTCTTGGCACCGGCAATTTTAAGCTGTTGTTTAGTCCAATCAATCTGGTGTTGATCTTCGGCTAAATCCGCTTTAGTGACAACACCAATTTTTGGTTTGGGAAACATGCTACCAAAACTAGGCGAAAAAGTTTGCCGGCGATCACTAACACTTTGCAATAATACAATGATATCAGCTTCAGCTGCCGTCACTGTCAATGCATTATAAAGTTGATGGTGTTCGACAAACTCTCCTGGCGTATCGATCATATTTTGGTAAAATTCAACGGCTTGTGTTTTACGATAGGCCAATGCTGCACCTTGCAGTCGTTGACACAAAGTTGTTTTGCCGCAACTGATTGCCCCCATAAAAATGGGCTTTTTTAGTTCACTCATCGCCGATTTGCACTCCTTCACTACACCAATTCACAAAATAAAATTTTAGTATAGCCTTATAATTTTGCAACACGCATCACGTCACGTGCGATAATAATTTCTTCATCGGTTGGAATGATAAGCACCTTAGCAGTACTATCATCTGTTTCAATAGATAAAGCATTCACTTTGTTTTTTTCATCATCAATTTTAACGCCTAAGTAGCCTAAGTTTTGACATGCTAATTGCCGAACTAAAGCTGAATGTTCACCAACACCAGCTGTAAAGACAATGCTATCCACACCATTTAATTCCGCGGCATAAGCACCAATATAGAATTGAATTTGGTGAGCAAAAACTTTTAGCGCTAAGCTGGCTCGTTGTTGCCGTGAATCTGATTTATCCTGAGCAATTTTTGTTAGATCACGTACATCATTTGAAATACCTGATAAGCCCAATAAGCCAGATTTGTGATTTAGCATATCTTTAACTGCTTGGGCTGACATTCCCTTTTGCTGTTCCAAGTACGGAATGACTTGCGGGTCGATATCACCACTACGAGTACCCATAATTAAACCAGATAAAGGCGTAAAGCCCATTGAATTAGCAATCGATTTACCATCCTTAATTGCAGTGATACTTGCACCATTGCCAATGTGGCAAGAAATAACACGCTGACTAGCTTCAGGATACAATTCAGCTGTTTTTAACGCAATGTACTCATGGCTTGGGCCATGAAAACCATAGCGCCGGATTCCCTCTTGATAATATTGATAAGGAATACCGTAGTATTGATTGACCGTAGGCATCGTATGATGAAAGGCAGTATCAAAGACTGCTACTTCTTTAGCATGTGGTAAATCAGCAATAAACGCCTTAATTCCGATTAAATTAACAGGATTATGCAATGGCGATAAGACACTAAGTTCATCAATCCGCTTTTCAACATCTTCATTAATTAACGTTGCATCACTGTAGTATTGGCCGCCATTTGAAATCCGATGGCCAACACCAGCAATTTCATCATAACTGGCAATAATTTTTTTTGAAATCAACGTATCCAAAACTAATTGCACAGCAGCTTCATGATCAGCGATGGATTGTACAAGTTTTTCCTTTTTTTCCTGATAACGATATTCAAAAACTGCATTATCTTTGCCAATTCGATCAATATTACCTTCCATAATTACAATTTCTTCTGGCATTTCGTAAAGTTTAAATTTCAAGGATGAACTGCCTGAATTAATTGCCATCACTTTTTTTGACATCCAATCACCTCAACTAATTTAAGAAAAAAGGTACAAGGTCACCGCTTAAAAAATTAAGTCAGTTATTTCCCCTGTACCCTTACATTATCATCACTGTAAATTAAATAATAATGCTGCAATAATTCCGCCAACAATTGGCCCACACATTGGTACCCAAGCATATTCCCAGTGCGCAGCCGTTTTATTGGGCACCGGTAATATGGTATATGCTAACCGTGGTCCCCAATCCCGTGCTGGATTTAACGCATAGCCTGTGGTAGATCCAAGACTAATCCCCACAGCAAAAATAACAAATCCAACAATGAATGGTTTCAATCCAGTGGTAAAATCACCCAAATTAAATGTAATATAAGTAAATGTAAAAGTTGCAATGACTTCACTCACAAAATTATAGATAGGATTATTAATGGCAGGTTTAGTGGCAAAAATACCAACCATGTTACCTTCTGCTGCATTTTTAGTCGCTTTAAAATGCGGATAGAAATGAACGACAACAATTGCAGCACCTAAAAATGCCCCTAACATTTGTGCAATGATAAAACCAACGACTTGGTGCCAAGATATTAATCCTGAAATAGCAGCGCCAATGGTGAAAGCAGGATTTAAATGTCCAGGTGCGCCAAAAGCAGCAGCAACATAAACACCAAAGGCAACTGCCATACCCCAAGCAAAACCAATGTACAACCAGCCTTGCCCTTTAGCATAAGCCTTATTTAAATTAATACTCGCACCGGCACCAGCACCAAGAATAATGAGGATCATTGTCCCAACAAATTCGCCTAGATAAGCGTTCATAAACGTCTCCTCCTCAGTAACAAGTGTGCCATAAGGTTTTCCCCGCTTTATTGACCACAACGGTAATTTTCTTATGACACACATACTAACTTCATTTCTCGGAGTGAAAATAATTAACTTTTACTTAACCGATAACCGCTTGATAAACCTTTGTCAATTGTTCGTCTGTTGGGACAATTGGATTACCCGGGAATGTACCGTCAGCACGAGCAGCTTTAACGACTACTTCTGTTTTTGCTTTTGCTTCGGCCGGGTCAACACCAAAAGCACGCAAATTATGCGGACATTTCATCTGGTCCATCATTTTATAAATTGTATTTTGCAATCGCTTGATTTCCAAACGCGGGCTTAAATTTCGATTGCCAATTCCAGCTTTAACAGCCGCTTTAACATACTTATCCCGCACTTTATGATCTTGAGCATTAAATTCAATCACAATTGGTAGCATCATCGCACAAGCTAACCCATGTGGTAAATGGAATTGTGCCCCTAATTGGTGAGCAATTGAATGCGCAATTCCCAAACCAGCCGTATTGAATGCCATGCCAGCTGCATTTGATGCCTCATGCACAATTTTACGTGCTTCATAGTTATCAGGTTGCTTATAACAAGTCACTAAATGATTGACGATAATATCTATTGCTTCTTCTGATAACGCTGTCGAAATCACATTAGCACCTGGATCCACAGAAACTAGAGATTCCAAAGCGTGGGTTAAAACATCTAAACCAGAAAAAGCAGTGACACTAGCAGGCGCACTCATCACCAATTTTGGATCTAATAAGGCGATATCTGGTGTTAAATGGTCCTTAATGATTGGCGTTTTACTAGCATTTTTTTCATCCGAAACAACTGCCGTATTCGTTACTTCTGAACCTGTCCCACTAGTCGTTGGGATCGCAATAAAACATTTGATTTCAGTTTGGTTAAGTCGTTCACCAAAGAAACGAATTGCTTTAGCTGTATCAATCGCCGATCCGCCGCCAACAGCAATGACATACTGCGGTTTAATTTGGTTAAAAATTTTAACGCCTGCCATAATGTTAGTTAATGGTGGATTGGGCTTAACATCTGAAAATACCGTCGTCTGATTGGTGTTATCAATTTGTGTTTGAATGGACTTCAACCCAGGTGTCCCAGGTAAAAATGGATCACAAACTAATAAAACTGTCGCTTGTTTGATTATTTTTAAAACACTTAAACTATCATCGCCAGAATAAATGGTAGTTGGAATTGCTATTTTTTCCATTTTACTGCCTCCAGCTTCTCAATGAAAATCCTTCTGGTGAATTTAGGCGCCGCCGCCGTGTAAATGTTTTAGCAGTAGCCGTTCCTTCACCAGTTGGTGTTGCAATGGTTAACGCCGATGCGCCAGTGTGTCCAACACCTGTTCCGGCATAAGTTGGTCCATTAACAACAAAAATTGAGGTGTTCATCCGGTGTGCTGCTTGGTTAATGTGTGGCAAATTCTCAGAGTGAATAGAAGCAGTATGATGATTGCCGCCTTCAACAAGAACTGAAGTCTTCAATAAACTGTCAAAATCTGGGCAAGCAACTACTGGTAGAATTGGCATTAACATTTCAGTTGTAACCAGTGGATGGTCGGCAGCTGCTTCCAAAATGATTTCTCTAGGTTGACCAGTATAATGAATCCCTGCTGCATCCATAATGTAAGTCGCGTCTTTACCAACAAATTTCCGGCTTGGTGCACCATTATCCATAATGGTCATATCAACTAATTTTTGAATATCACTTGGGTTAGTGATCAAAAATGCACCTTCATCTTGCATTTTGCGGATCAATTCATCTTTAACAGATGCTTCAACTACGACTTCTTTTTCAGCAGTGCAGAGAATATCGTTATCAAAAGCTGCAGAATCAATAATGTTATGTGCTGCTAAATCAATATTAGCTGTTGAATCTACCATTGCAGGAGGATTACCAGCGCCCGCACCTACAGTCTTTTTGCCACTGGTCATAGCCTGGTGAACGACACCTGGACCACCTGTCACTGACAGCATGGCAATGTCAGGATGTTTCATCATTTTTTGTACCGATTCGATGGATGGTTTATCCAAAGTAACCACTAAATTGGTTAAACCAGTTTTTTCTTCAACAAATTGATTTAATTTTTCAATAGTCCAGCGGGTAATATTTTTTGCACCTGGGTGAGCACCAAAGAACAATGTATTGCCACCAGCTAGCATCATAATGGCATTAGCAATGACAGTTTCAGAAGGGTTGGTTGATGGTCCAACGGCACCAATCACACCAAATGGTGCGTATTCATACATAATGAGGCCACCATCACCTGTTTCAGCTTCAGGCTGTAAAATTTCAGGACCAGGTGTGTTATATAACGCATTATTTAGCTTTGCAACTTTAGCATCCACTGTCCCCATACCTGTTTCGGCAACAATGTCTTCTGCCATTTTCTTAATGTAAGGCCGAAAGCCTTCTTTAATTGCATCAATAACGTTATTCCGGGTCTCAATTGAGCAGTCCACATAGCGTTCCTCCGCTGCCTTGGCTGCTGCAATGGCATCATCAATACTTGTGAAAACACCATTTTTGCCTTTAGTTGCTCCGCCAACTTGAGAAGGCGTTGTTGCTGATTCATTTTGTAATTCTTCTGCTAAAATCCTTCTAATTTGTTCTTCTAAACTAGCCATTATCTTTGTCTCCTTTAAAAAATGCGTTGACGGCAGTCTCACAGATCAGCTGATCCTGTTCAATTAGGCCACCGCTAATGCCCATTGCTCCGACGATTTTGCCATTCCAAACTAAAGGAATGCCACCAGGAAACGAGACTAGGCGCCCCGCCAAATTACCACTCATTTCGTAAAGTGGTGCTCCTGGTTGAATGTCTGCACTGATATCTTTAGTTGGTTCTTTCATAGCAATTGCCGACCAAGCTTTTTTAGGGGCTAAAGTACGTGATACCATGTTGGCATTTGGCATGTGATAAAGCATCCGGACATTGCCTGCTTCATCAGCGACACACATGGTGACACCTACTTTTAATTCGTTTGCTTTGGCCTCTGCCACATCGAATACCCGTTGCATGTTTTTTCTAGTGAAAAAACGTTCACTGTTTGTTTCTGCTAAAATTGCCCGTACAACGCGACGAATTTCATTGGTATTCATTAATGAATCACTTCATTTCTAATTTGATTCGATTGCTTTCATATAGCGTTTAACCACTTCATCAACAATTTTTTCTTGTTGTGCTTCATGATCTTCAGCACGTGCCAAAATATACATTAAATCTGACAAGCGATTAACGTATTGCTCAATCTCAGGGCGAAATGTAATCGTGTCACCTAATTGAATCAACCGCCGCTCAGCTCGTCGACATAATGTACGGCAAACATGTAATTGCGCGCCTGCAAGACTTTGACCTGGTAAAATAAAACTAGTTACTTTAGGCAGTTTCGTCGTATAGTCGTCAATCACGTGTTCCAACAACTGAATGTCCTCTGCCTCAATCCGTTGACTTTTACCATAAAACTTATCTGTATCTTGCGTCGCAATTTCACCTTGCAAGAAAAACATTTTATATTCAATTTGCTTTAATAACTTTTTATTTTGAGAAAGTTGGCAATATTTTTCAGCAACACTAATCTGTGCATTGCATTCATCAAAAGTGCCATAAGTTTCGACACGTAAATCATCTTTTCTGACACGCGCACCGTCGAAAAGGCTGGTTTTTCCTTTATCACCTGTTTTAGTATAAATTGCCATCATTTACATCCCTATCATTTATCAAAACGATCAATAATGCCGACAATTGCTGCATCCATGACTTCTTGTTGAGAGGTGTTTTCATTAAAACTGTGGCGAGCACCAGCGCCCCGCACAATCAAGACGTATTCGCCGATGCCTGCACCGACAGTATCTGCCGCAACTTCTTCACGGCTCATCGGCTCGCCATTACTATCAACTTGGCGCACAATCATTAATTTACGCCCAACAAGGGAAGTATCTTTTTGTGTCGAAACCACGCTTCCCACTACTTTTCCCATATACATGTACGATTCGACCTTTCTTGGAGAATGAGCCGGCGTCTAACGATCTCATCACGCCCCAACATTGTAATTTTCTGTGCATGTGTTTTTAAGATAATGCTTTCAGGTGGTAAGAGTACTAAGTCCTGACGCGTTATCTGCAATTTTTCAAAAGCAATGATTGACCGTTGCTGCCGGTCTTTAAAAGTAATCGGCCAAGTCGTCAAAAGCGGTAGCGGCACAAAATCAAGCTGTTTAAAACTAAGCACTAAAGTCAAATTCACCTGATAGTCTAAACCAGTTAGCAACCACTTCACCCAAGCATTTCTGGTATCCAAACGGTAAAGATCACGAATCAACGCAATCGTAACGTTTTGTACCGTTACATTTGCATAATGATAATAGACTAGCGCTTTAGGTGCTGCTTGATCTGAGCGGTAGAAAAAATCAATTTTTTGCTGCCGACGCTTTTTCAAGCGCGTTAAAACTTGGCGCACAATTTCGTCATCCATGAGCAACACCTCTACTTGTCATACATTGCAATACCTAATGGTGTAACAAACTGAGGAAAAATAGGCCGTTGTACTTCGCACCCTAAGGTATGGCTAAACGCTGAGACAAATTCTTTAAAATTAGATGCACCGCCAACAATGACAACAGGTTTTGCTGATTGAGTAGTCATTACGTTTTTAGTGATCGTGGCCATTTTTTCAATAACCGGTCGAATAATCGGGAAATTAGCGCTATCCTGCTTTGGATCACGCTTTAGTGCTTCAGCTTTATCCACAGTTGTGTGGTGATAACCTGCTAGCACTAACGTCATGTGCGATCCACCTGTAGGTTCGTCAACAACTTTGACTAAGCGGTGCTGCCGGAAAATGCTAATGCCAGTGGTCCCGCCACCAACATCAACAACCGTACCCGTTTGCAAATGCAAGAATTTTGCTGCTGCAGTCGGTTCATCGACAATTTTCTCAACTTCCATTTCAGCAGCTTCAATCACATTTGCCACCACTTTAGCGCTATTTTCCCCAGTACCCGGGGGAATGGCCCCGCAAGCACTGGTCAACGTACGGTTTAAAACAGTTTCAGCCTGCATTTTTAACCGTTTTAAAACCTGAACTGCTCCCATGTAATCTTCAACCATGCCATCACGAACAACTTTGGCGTATTCAAATGCACCATATAACGGGTGATCCTGTTCATCTAAAATTGTTAAGACAATCGAAGAAGTCCCCAAATCAACACCGACTTTTAGTTTTTCATTTGGTTTAAGTTTACGTGCTGGTTTCTGGCCGTTAACCAGTGGGGCAAACTGTTGCAAAATTTGATCCGTCTTAGCTAATGTCCACGATCGCGCTGTTTGTTTCATTCGAATACACCTCTTCACTTAATTCTTAAACCCGTTTGTCTTTGGGGACAATGTGACCAATGGTATCTGGACCAACGCACGCTGCATTTGCTTCGTCAACATCAATATGCATCTCTAAAACAAAATTTGGGTTAGGGCGTGCAATTACATCATCGTAAATTGTCCGCCGGCCGTCAGTTTCAATGGCTACTTCTACCGTTTCACCATATTTAACGCCAAAACGTTCAGCGTCCTTATCACTCATATGAATGTGCCGTTTAGCAGCAATCACACCTTGAACTGTGATTTCGCCATCATCCGTTTTAACCTTAATTGACGGTGTTCCTTCCAGTTCACCGGATAACCGAGTTGGCACCGTAATTCCGAGCTGACGTGCATCTGAACGTGCAATTTCAACTTGAGAATGTTTACGGCAAGGTCCCATTACCCGAACATGCGGAATTTCATTTCCAGTTGGTCCCACAATGGTAACAACCTGTTTTGCTGCGTATTCTTTAGGTTGTGTCAACCATTTCCGTGGCGCAATTTCTTCATGCGGAAAAAGTGTTTTATAATCAGCTTCAGTTAAATGCACATGGTGGTTAGAAACTGCTACCGGAATACCAGGTTCCATTTCTTCTTTAACGATTCTACGAATAATTTTTCGTAATTCTTCTTCGTTCATCATTCAATCCGCCGTTTCTATCTAAATTATTTTTGTGTGCTTGTTGGCAAAATCTTTTCAACATCACTGTGTGGACGAGGAATGACATAAGAGGCATAAACGTCACCGACTTGTTCCGCTGAAGAAGTTCCTGCGTCAACTGATGCTTTAACCGCACCAACATCCCCACGTACCATAACAGTGACTAAGCCAGAACCAATCCGTTCATAGCCAGTTAAAGTAACATTAGCTGCTTTAACCATTGCATCTGCTGCTTCAATTGCTGCGACTAAACCTTTTGTTTCAACCATACCTAATGCGTTATTCATTATGATAACCTCCTAATAATTTAAAACCTTTAATTTTGCCACAAGGGCAAGTTGTTCCCTATTTTTGTGTTGATTCGTCTGAATTTCCAGCATCCAATTCCTTAAAGTGAATGCACGAAGCACGCGGTTCACCTTTCTTACGTGGACAAGCTGGATCATGACACAAATTACAAGTGTAAGTCGGTTTTTTCGGCTTCTCTACTGTTACTTGTTTGTCGTCAGTTTGTTCAGGTGTCGGCTCTTCTATTGTCTTATCAGCTTTAGTCGGCACTGTTGACTTCTTTTTGTCTAATGGTTTTGAGGCGTGTGGTAAAAATACCGGCGCTACGTCGGTTGCTAAACGTGGAATCACTTTAGATGTAACGAATAAATGATCCTGCTGTGCTTGTGCTTTACCTGCTGTCACACTGGCTTGAACGGCACCAACATCCCCAGTTACTTTAATGGTTAACCAACCAGAACCACGGGCACGTTGTACGCCTTTAATGATGACGTCTGCCGTTTTTGTCATAATGTCAGCCACGTTAACTGCACAGGCATATCCGACTACTTCTACCATGCCAAGTGCTTTACTCATTTCTGGTTTCCTCCTTTATGACCTTAAACGGCACACCTTTAACTAAACGTGCAGCATTAGCACCTAAAGCGCGTAATTTCCGCACATCACCCCAAGTTTCCGAAAACAATGGCTGATCCTCAGGTAAATTTTTGTAATGAACGTCAATGTGTTGTTGATCATAAGCGATCCCTACAGATAGCGGTGACGCAATTGCTGCTTCATGCGCAATGTGCGCCAAAGTCCCTGTGCGATCAATTGTCCGCACTGCATAAGGAATCTGCTCTTCTTCAATACCATAAAGCAACGGCTGCAAACGTTGATCGGAAAAACCACTAGCAATTAAAATGACGGGTTTTACTGTCATCCGCTTACCCCCTTACTTCATTGGCGTACCGTAAAATTAAACCAGTAGCCACTGCATTACGTGGTCCTTCAATCGATCGTACATTGCCCCGGCCAGCAACAAGATTATAATGCGATAGGGCATCAGTCACTAGCTGTGGAATTTCAAAATCAAGTGCAGAACCGCCAACAATCACGACAAACGGAATATCACGAATGTTGCCTGTTGGACTAACGTGTTTTAATGCCCGAATTGCATTGGTTACAAAAACACGTTTCTTCGCTGTTTGCCGAACTAGGCGGATTTTTTCAATTGACAAATCACCTGGCACCGGCTCATACCCCGTTGGTTTAACCACTACTGTTTTAGCAAAAATATCTGCTGGCAGTGCTTTTTCAAAGAATTGAACCGAACCATCCTCATGCCGTAATTGAAACAGATTCTCAACCTTAGCTAATGGGTAGCGTTTAATATCTTCTGCTAAATACAAATCATCTAAGCCTAATTCAGAGTTAATGATCATAGTGACCATGTCACCAGCACCAGCTAAATGAATTGCCATAATTTTATCTTGCTGATTGATAATCGACGCATCCGTTGAACCAGCACCCAAGTCCAATAATGCAACTGGCTTGCTAGTTCCTGGGGTAGTTAAAGCCCCCATAATCGCTGCTTCAGCTTCAGCACCACCGATATCTACTTTAACTTTCATTTCTTCTTCAATGGCTTTAGCAATGCGAGACATTTGCAAGCGGTCTGACTTAACCATAGAAGCAATGCCAACCGCTTGCTCCATCGAAAACTCGCCTGCCAAACCACCACGAACGTTGATTGGAACAGATGTATTGATCGCAAGCAAATCTTGAATAGCGATATCCGTTAACTTTTTATCCGTTAATTCCGCCATAGTTTGCCGCACCCGCTCTAACATCCCACCGATATTTGTACCTGCTTCACCAGTTACATCATCAATGGTGTCAAAACTCGAAATCACTTGCATAATCTTTTCAGCACCATCAGAAATTCCGATTTTTTCTGTCCGGCCGTGATCACCGTGAATTTCTAAAGTTCCAGCTGGGATAACCCGGGCCTTAACGTCACCTTTAGGCGTTTTGATAACAACTGCAGAACGATTGCCAATTAAAGCCCGTGCCACAGGAACAATATTCTTAGTCTCTTTGGAATTTAGGCCAAAGACAGTGGCAATGCCATATGGATTAGACAATTGCGAAATTACACGGCCCTGATCAGCCACCTCAACTGCGGCCAACATGTCGACTGGTACTTTATCTAAAAAGGCAACTTCATCAACAATTGGCATTTTATGTGTTAAGCGGTTATTGACCAAGACACCATCATCGCCTTGCATAATAGCGGCAGTCACTTTATAACCACAACCGATATACATATTGATCAATTTAGCTGCATCAGCAAAATCAACACTACGTGGAATTAGCACAATGTAGCTGCGCTGTTTGTCTGTTTGTTTAATCAGATCAACGATACTGATCGTATAACCAATACCTAGACCTAAGCCACCTGGTGTTCTTGGATTGTGTCCGATCATCGTTGATTCAGTAATAATTGTTTCCGTGATGGTCTCCATTGCTACGTCACCAATAACTGGTGTAGCTTCATTAATCCGAATTAAATCAATATCATCAGTGGTTAAACTTGTTTTTTGCAAGATGCTGTTCAATGCTGTACGAATGCCAATTAAGTTGCGTAACGTGCCTTTAATCCCGGTAGTTTCTGCAATATCTGACGCGATAAAATGACTGTTACCGTCCGTGCCAACATCTGCTAAAGCAACTTCGGTTGATGAGTTCCCGACATCGACACCAATTATTTTTTTCATGAGAACTCCTCCTACTAACATCAATACCGTTAATTGCTAAAAAGTGAGTAATAATGGGCGGATTAGCTGTTAAACTAACCTGCTGACATTAAAAATTAATTATCACCCTTTAGCTTTTTACGGCTTTCGTAGTATTTGGCTGCTTCACGGAACCATGAAGCACAAATTGGTGCATTATATTCATCTTCTAATTCTTGAGCAATATCTTCTAAATCTTGCTTTGATGACCGGTATGGCCGTAATGCACCATACATTGCCAAAATTTTATCATCCGGAATGGCCGTCAATTCTGCTGCCCGGGCAAAATTCTTTTGAATAGCAGGCCGCCCAGCTGCTTTGGCAATCTCACCTTGTCGCTGCAACGTTTCCCGCGTAATCCGCAGATCATCTGCCTTAACGTTACCCTTCATGACATTATCTAAATTGATTTCATCTAAGCCCTTACCGCTAGGAGATTTAATCATTTCTGGATGTTTGGAAAATAACGGATAATCTGAAGTGTTTAACGTTTTTTGTTGACTTGCAGTTGGTGTTGCTGTTCGTTGCTTGTCTGTTTGGCCACTAGTTTGTTCTTGCTGCATTTGTGCCATAATCTTTTTTACTAAGTCATCCATTTCTGCCATATTTACACCTCCTAGTCAAAAGAAACTTCAATTTCATCAGCCGGCTTGCCGATAACGACAAATTTAGTTTCACGAATATGCATTAAAGCTGACAATGCTTGGTACTGTACTCGTGCCATTTGGTCATTAACTGTCGGTACTGGTACTGGCGATTCACCTTTTGCATATTTTGCTGCATTTTTCCCAATTGCCCGGTAAGTATCCAACGTAATCACCGGTGCTTGTGGGAACAATTCTAAATTAGACAACGGTTCTTGGTCCGCCTGGTGAATAATTGCTGTTCCTTTAGACTGGATCGAAATGCCGATACCAGAACCAGATAACTTATCTGCCTCCACACCGCCAAAAGAAACATCTGAAGTCCGGTAAATTTTAACTACCCGGGCGTGAAGACCTTCTTCTTCAATACCCGCAATAACTTGCCGCAAAACTTCTTTATGATCTAATCCAGTGAGTGTATGGGTTAAATGTTCAGCAAAACCAGGCTCTACGCCAATGACAACTTCATCTTTAGAAGTTCCTGGCTTAGCGACACCAACGTGTTTAAACCAAGATAATTGTTTAGGTGCCTCAGTGTTTTCTGGTTTAGCGGCAACTTGGGTCGCTGTTGCCGTTTGTCCGCCATCTTTATTGCTAAAATCGATCTTAGTCTCATCTGTATTGACTTCGCGCAAAACATCTTTAATGATGGCACGCAATAGCGATTCATCAATTTCTGCCATGTTATTTCCTCCTTCATTAATCAGGTTCGATTCTTTGATTTATTGGCTCAATTAATTTTTAAACAGTCCGTTTATAATTTGGCATTTTTACCATCAACAGCAAACGGTAGATCTTTAATCCGTTCCCATTCATCGGTATCTTCCCAAAGACGGTAACCTGTACCTGGGCCTTTATAATCATTTGAATCATTAATTGCGGAAATAACATTCCAGTTTTCATCAAAGATCGCAGATGTCTGTAAGAAATCACCAGCCAAGCGTTGTTGTAATAAATTCAAGTAAGACTTAGCGACGTCAGTGAAACCGTGATTATAAAGCGCTTTGACAACATCTACACCAGTTACACCGCGGTCCAAAAGGTCCTGTGCCCCTTTCATATCCGCGACCATATCCCGGTCTGGCATATCTTTTGATGTATCCGCGTAAGTAGCTGCCTCAACTTCTTCATCTGTAATCTTAGGTAATCCAAGATCTTCAAACACAGCTTGGATGGCTTTAGCCGCATAGTTACGTGCTTTAATAATGTCTTCTTCTTCAACTGGGTGTAATCCACCATTAACCGCCAGATCACGTTCCCAAACGTAATAATCATCGTAATCATGTGCATCAGCGTTGGAACCAGCGAAAGTATTATCGTAGTTTGGCGTTGTGGAATAACCAGAAGAAATGTAATCAGTACCGGCAATGAACTGGCCAATCATCCGTTCAGTCCGCCGCATATCAGAGTGACTGAAAGCTTGGTCATTTGCAGAAGCACATTCAAGGTCAACCATCATGCAAACTAAGTTTTCGCCTAGTACCGAGCGAATACCAGATGGAACAGAGCCTGGAATTCCGATGCAACTAACACCACCATTTTGCAGTCCTTGAACACCTGAAGCTTTGGTTAACAAAATGCAACGGCATTCTAGGTAAAGCATGGATTTTCCTTCGGCATGGCCCATCATAACTTCGGAACCTGAACCCGAAGTGAACCGCATCTTTAAGCCCCGAGAAGCATAGCATGAAGCTAAAAAGCCTTTGGACCATGGTGTATCGTCACCATCAGTAAAGACTGAATCAGTCCCATAAACTGAAATTGTTTCAGCATAAGCAGTGAAACCACGCATACCCAAACTCAATTCAGCTGCTTCTTCAACAGAGCATTGTGTCAATACACCTGGCCGTGCAGATTGTGCACCGGTTGTAATCGCAATCGCATTCAAAGGTGCATAACGTGCAATCGCGGTAGTTGTTTCTTGCTCTGGGAAACCACGTAAAGCCGCATCAGCTGCATCAGCTGCAATTTGAACTGGATTGTCACGAATGTTAGTGACATGTCCTTGTGTTGCTGGCGTTCGCCGCGGCCGCATTTTTTGTGCTGCCATGATCATTTCTGCAAAATTTAATTTGCTAACAATTTCTTCCAATTTTGCTGGTGTACAAGCCGAGGTAATTTTAACAATTTCTTGCCGGCCAACATTTGGATCACAAAGCATGTTTGCAATTTTGACGGAATCCATTTTAACGACTTCTTCAGCATGCTCTAAATCAATCCCATATTTAGCAATGTAGAGATCGATCAAATCAAAATCATCACGTTTTTTACCATCTAATTCGGTGACGACACCGTTTTCAATTTTAATAGACGGTTTGGGATCATTAGGGCCCATCATTGCGATAAAACCTTCTTCAGGCCATTCTTTAACAAAGCCATCTAGATGAACGGGCCGTTTTTCCAATTCCGCAAATCGTTGTTGCCGTTTCAAATATAGTTCCTCCTTTTAATCAAAGTAAGGATTTGACTAACCAATAAAATTATGTTGAATCACACGTTCATATTTGAAATTAAATGTATGACGGAAATTCATTAGTCGGTTCTTCGTTACTTAAATTTTTCAATAAAATTTTGCCAATTTCGCGTGCTGCAATGACAGACTGCCGCACTGCGCCTGAATCACCTGAGATGTGAGTGATCACTTCATTGGAGAAGCTAGTCCCATGGTTAGGCGAGGCAACGGATAATACATTAACATTTGCTGCCTTAACTGCCGTATCCGCCATGATGACGCCGATCGCTGCTGGTGAACCAGAAATCAACCCATAGGCTTTACCTTCCGGTGCACCAAAAGCTTTGTGACAAGCTTGACTAGCTCTAGCAGTGTACTGTAATTCTAAATGACCCGCCGTCGTATTATAAACATCTCCGAAAGTTTGCTTAGTCGTATCCAAAGCCACTTGAACTGCTTGGCGAACATCAGAGACATCATCGCCACCAAAAATGATTAAAGAGCCGTGACCACCCCCGCCTTTAGTGTCACGCGGCATCTCAATATCGATTACTTCTGTATTGGTCGCTTTAACGGCAGTATCAGCTGCTAAAATATGTGGTCCTGCACCTGTCCGTGCACCTAAAATACCAAGCGAATGATATTTTTTATCTAAATGCAATTGGGACAGAATCTGCTCGTCGACATTGGCGATGACCAAGCCGATAGTGTCACCGGTCGCACCAGTACCGACATATTCAGACACTTTGTTTTTAACAATCGCGTCCACTGATTTTTCCAAATTGTCACCTCCAATTATTTATCTAAGCGCTTAACTTTTAGCTAATTAAATGTAGGATGGGTAGTCATTTTTAGGCTCACTACCTAAGGTACTCAACAATTTGATCCCGACATCACGCGCAGTCACTACTGCTTGACGAACTGCACCTGAATCACCACTAATGTGGATCATAGCTTCATTAGTCAAACTAGTCCCCTTGCCTGGGGAAGCATAAGCAATAATATCAACGTTAGCTGCTTTAGCCGCAATATCCGCCATGATAACGCCAATACCAGCTGGTGCACCACAAACAAGCCCATAAGCACGGCCAATCGGTGCACCAAACGCTTTTTGACAAGCAAAACTCGCTCGTGCGGTATATTGCATTTCAATATCGCCGGCATCATTGGTATAAATATCGCCAAACATTTTTGGCGTCTGCGCTAAAGCTACCTCGACTGCACGGCGGACATCGGAAACATCTTCACCACCAATGGTGATTAAAGAACCGTGGCCAGCACCAGTTTTAGTATCACGTGGCATTTCTACAGAGATAATAGCCGTATTTGTCGCTTTGACTGCAACATCTGTTGCCATCACTTGTGGACTTGCGCCAGTACGTGCGGAGATAACGCCAATGGACCGGTATTTTTTATCTAAATTCATTTTTTCTGCCAAATTAGCATCCACATTAGCAATCACTAAACCGATCGTGTCGCCAATCGGTGCTGTCCCAACAAATTCCGTCAGCGCCTGGCCCTTTGCTTTCAAAGCATTGGACCCGCTTTCAGCTTCAGTTGGCTTGTTGGCCAAGATCCGTGACATCACACGGTCAACAATTTCATTTTCGTTTTTCATAGCTATCACTAATCATTTTCAATATTGATGTCGCCATTACCAATTGCCCCTGCAGCCGGTAAAATCTTTTCAACATCGGTATGAGGACGTGGAATAACGTAGTTGGAAATAACTTCGCCAACATTTTCACCAGCAGTTACACCCGCATCTACGGCTGCTTTTACTGCGCCAACGTCGCCGCGTACCATAACCGTCACAAGGCCTTGCCCAATTTTTTCTTGTCCAGTTAATTCAACATTTGCTGCTTTAACCATTGCATCTGCTGCTTCAATCGACGCGACTAATCCGCGTGTTTCAATTAAACCTAAAGCTTCTTGTTGCATCATAATTCCTCCTAAAATTGGATTATGTAACTGTTTACATTATTTAGTATAAAACAAATTATTATCACATTTTTGTCGTATTTATTGCTAACGGCCTAATTTTAATTTGTACTATTTTAAGTTACAGTTTTTAATTTTTTTGGTTTCAAGACTAATGTAAAGGGTTTACTAACAGGTAAATTCGATCTATACTGGTTTACAAGTTTATAAATATCTTGTTAAATGTAAGCAAAAACATTACAAAATGCGCTGGAGGTAATTCACGATGCTTGAACCAGAAAGTTATTTCATTAGTAATCAGAAAATTTTAGACAAAATTCTACGTGAATTTGCTGAAGCAACCGGATTACCCACAATTTTAGTCGATACACAAGGTGATGAGCTCACCTACGGCTATGGTTTCACACCTTTTTGCCAATTAATGCGTAATAATGAAAAAACCCGCGCCCGCTGTCAAAAATGCGACATGTTTGGCGGACGTCAGGCTGTTCGTGACAACCAATCATTACCATACATTTGTCATGCTGGTTTAATTGATTTTTCTTATCCAATTAAATTAGACGAACAAGTAGTTGGTTATATTCTTTGTGGGCAAGCTAAAGTATCTAATCAGAAAGAATTTCAACCAATTTTAAAACAAAAAACAGATTGGTCTAAAGATCCGATTCTAAGCGAAGCCTATGCTAACTTGCCTACAGTAGACCCCAGTAAAATTAAATCTGGTGCCGAATTATTAAAAATTATTATTAATAATTACCTCTCCAACATCGTCAATGGTACATTTGAAGTAGGTGCACCCGGGCCCTTACCTAAATCAATTAAAAACAAAGTGGCCGCCCCTACTGATGATAGGCAACAACGTGATCAAATTAATTTCACCGTCATAAAGCCACAAAAACCAGAAATTAAAGAAGCCCTTAATTACATTAATAAACACCTTAATGAGCCCATCACTTTAGATGAAGTTGCTAAACATATTTACTTATCTAGTTATTATTTAAGCAAATGCTTTAAAAAAGAAATGCACATTAATTTTATTACTTACGTGAATAACAAAAAAATTGAACGTGCAAAAATTTTATTACAAGATTCTACTTGGTCAATTGATAGCATTGCACGCAGCCTTGGATTTTCCCAAACTAGCTACTTTAGTAAAACTTTTAGGAAGACAACTCAAATTTCCCCTAGTCAATACCGGAAACATGTTCAAGCTCAATCAGTTTAATCTCAAATTAAGTGCGTGTGATTGGCGGAATTGAAAAGCCTAGAATACTTTGTAATTTTTTAATAACTTGTTTTAACGCTGATTCAACATCAGAGACATCGCCACAAATCACAACCGAGCCGCTAAAGCGATCAATAAATCCTAACTTGACAGCGCCGGATTTAGTTGCAATGTCACTAGCAATAATTGAAGCTTCACTAGGGGTGATGGTTAAAATGCCTAATGCATTGTGTCCACTATCCAAACCTAGTTTGGTATAAATGTCTTGATTGGGACTTGCAATAATGTGCGCCAAAGTAACTTGTTTTCCCGGAACATATTCTTGAATCATCCGTTCAGGCTGCTTATCAGCAAAGTAATTGGTCATAATTAATCTCCCTTTCTTAATCACGAAAGTAAAGTAAACGCAATGTCCGCTCAATCATTTTGCGAAAATGTGCCCACTCATTTAAATCATTGGTACTGCAAGGAAAGCCGACTAAATTAACTTCATTATTTTTAAGTTCAGTTAGTTCACTTTCACTTAATACAATAACACGTTTATGCAACCGGTTTAAAAAATGACGGTAATTCCGATTAGCTGCATGTACAAAATAATAAGGAATTTTTTGAATTGCTTTCGTTTGTTTAGTTTGTTGTAAAAAAGCTGCGGTTTGTTCAGTGAAATTAACTTGCTTAAAGAAGGTTCGAAAACAATAGCCTAAGCCAGTACCGACTGCAGCAAAATGATCATCACAACACTTTGGAAAACCCAATTGCTGTAGTAAGTGGTCAAATTGTTTAACCTGTCCTTCTAAAAAATGACTGATTTCTGGCCCGGCACCGATATCATCTTGATAACGAAAAACAACCCCAGATTGTCCAAATAATGGACCTAAATCAGATGAATCAAAGTACAGATGAAAATTTAATGACTGCCAAGAAGCTAAATCATGATCACTTACGTGGTTTGTTTTTGCTAATTTGCCACCACCGTGTACTGGTTTTTTAGCTGAATCAGTCAGTTGTGCCCCTAACGCCTGCAGGGCACCCACCCCGAGGTCAGCAGTTACATTTACCAAATTAACGAAGATATAATCCGTTGTTTTACTGTTCCGAGTTTTACACATTAATTCACCCAATCCAGAGCTAGATGCAATTAAGGGACTACGCGCAATCTTAGGAATTAGCTGCGGACCTAAAATGCTGTGAACATCAACTATAATTATTTTTCCTTTTTCTAATTGACCATAGCGCGCATTAACCGGTGTTCGTAATGGGCCGGTAACCGGTAATGTTTTAATTGGAAAATGTAAATAATGTGCTAACGCACCCAAGTAATCATGCTCAAAGTTAGGCAATTGGCGTAAATCAGCATCAGTGGTCTCCCGTTTTAATGCTGCCGTAATTAAATTAGCTAGTGTTGCATTACCTTCCCGCTCCGCTGTAACCGGTACTAAAGCATAATGGTCAATTTCAGTCATTTCCAAATCTCCTAATTTCAAACCTATCAATGTTAGTTTACCAAATTAGGAAAGCGTTTTTTTAACTGATTTTATGACTATTTAGTTCTTTTCCTCTTATTCGTTTCAAAGCAGCCTGTAACGATTGCTGGACTTGCGCATCATTTTCCACCTGCTGACACTGTTTTAAAAATGCCACAATTGCTGTTTTATTATCCTTAGCCAATTTAGCCAATGCCCAAATTGCGGTTGCCCGTATAATCGGCCGGACATCTTGTTCACTTAATTTTAATAATAGTGGTATTGCACTGCGATCACCTAAATTAGCCAACACAATAATGGCATTACGTTGCAGCGGCTTTTTCCCGCGCCAAGCACCAGCAAGTTGGCCAAATTGTTCTCTAAATTCTTGATTCGAAATGGTTAATAGTTGTTTTAACTTTGGTGCTGCTTCGTCAAGTTGTGGTTGCATTTGTACATGCCCATCAACGGCTTTCCCCCGATTAAAAGGACAAACCAATTGGCAAACATCACAACCATAAATTACATTTCGAATCTTGGGGCGAAATTCTGCTGCCATTATTCCTTTAGTTTGGGTTTGATAGGATAAACAACGCTGTGCATTTAAGTGACCATTTCCTAATAACGCTTGTGACGGACACCGATCAATACAACGTGTACAAGTTCCACATTGGTTAGCCATTGGTTGATCTGGTGTAAACGGGATGTCAGTGATAATTTCACCTAGATAAACAAAAGAACCAAATTCCTGTGTAATTAATAAACCGTTGCGACCAATAAACCCTAATCCAGCACGTTGTGCCACGGCAACATCAATTAATTCACCAGTATCTACCATTGCTTTAAAATGCGCTTCTACGTCTATATTTGCTTTAATAAAATTGATTAATTGCTGCATTTTATCACGTAAAATTTGGTGATAATCCAATCCCCATGATGCGCGCGCAAAACGACCCCGTGGTTGTTGACGGTCATGTGGGACTTTAAATGGTAATTTACTGGGATAAGCCAATGCTATTGCAATAATTGACTGTGGGTGGTCAAAAATCCGTTGTGGGTATAAACGCTGCGCTAATACTTGATGTTCAAAACCACTAGTATATTCCTTTGCTTTTTGCATCTTCAAGCCTGCGGCTAAATGACGAAATGGCGCAGCTGTTGTAAAACCAATTTTATCAATGCCCAAGCTAGTTTTGGCTGCAATAATTTTCTGCTTCAATGCATCAATTTGCATAATCTAACCTCATTTATCATCATTTACTGTGACTATTTTTAAGGTACCGAAATCACAACAAAAAAGTTACAATTATCATAACACGTTAATTAAAAAATGATTGCAACTCATACATGGAGGAAATTGTAATGTCTAAATTTCGGCTTGAACATGACGCTTTAGGAACAGTAAAAGTTCCCCAACACGCTGCCTGGGGAGCACAAACCGAACGTAGTCGACAAAATTTTAAAATTGGGCCACACATGCCTTACACGGTGGTTACAGCGTTACTGCACATCAAAAAAGCTGCGGCTAGAACTAATGCTGAACTAGGCAACTTAAGCCAGCATAAAGCAGCGTTGATCGTACAAACTATTGATCAACTATTAGCTGATGATCACCAAGCCGATTTTCCTTTGGTGATTTATCAAACCGGTAGCGGCACACAAACTAACATGAATGTTAATGAAGTCATTTGCCACTATGCAGCAAAACTTAACCCGCATTTACCTTTATCGCCAAATGATGATGTTAATTGCAGCCAAAGTTCTAATGATACTTTTCCAGCAGCAATGATGATCAGCGCCTACCAGGCTTGTCAATCACTATTGCCTGTGATTAAAGCACTAATCACCACTTTAGTCAAAAAACAACAAGCCTTCCAACAAATCGTAAAAATTGGCCGCACCCATTTACAAGACGCCACACCATTGACAGTTGGTCAAGAAATTAGTGGTTGGATCAGTGCTTTGCAACATGACGTTCAATTCCTAGAACAAAACCTTTCTACCCTACTAGAATTGCCATTAGGTGGCACTGCGGTAGGAACTGGTTTGAATACAATCACTGGCTTTGATCAACAAATTGTCGCCCAGCTTGCTCAGGATTATCAATTACCATTCCGAGTAGCACCCAATAAATTTCAGGGGTTAGCACACCATAGCGGCCTTAATTTTATCCATGGTAGTTTGAAAACCTTAGCCAGCGATTTATTAAAAATTGGGAATGATATTCGCTTCTTGGCTAGTGGTCCCAGAGCAGGTTATGCGGAACTCACCATTCCTGCAAACGAACCTGGTTCATCAATTATGCCTGGCAAAGTCAATCCAACTCAAGTTGAAGCATTGACCATGGTAATTGCGCGAGTGATGGGTAATGACGTCACCATTAATTTTGCAGCTAGTCAAGGCAATTTTGAAATGAACGTTTACAAGCCAATCATCATTGCCGCTTTTTTAGAAACAACACAATTATTGACGCAAAGCATCACATCTTTTAATCAGAAATTAGTACAAGGATTGCAAGTCAATCAGGCTCGGATCCAAACACTTCTCAATCATTCATTAATGCTAGTCACGGCACTGACACCCCATATCGGTTATGAAAAAAGTGCTCAGATTGCACAAGCAGCTGAGCGAGACCACACCACATTGCGTGAAGCAGCTTTGAAATCAGGTGTCATTACGGCAGCAGAATTTGATCGCTGGGTTGATCCTAAGGTCATGACGCATCCAGAAAAAAGAAATTAGTATTTTAATTGACGTAATTCAATCTCCCCCCGTATACTAAATGAACCATTTCAATTGTCATTTGCTCATGAAAGGAAGGGCGCCTATGAAACAAACTGATCTCCAAAAACATTTGCAAGCCATTCAAGATCGTACTTTTAATCCAATCGTACTCAAGCACAACACTTTCCGCGCCTGCTTACACCGCAGTGCACAAAACCTTGGGTTAATTCAAAACGATCGACTCACTAATAAAGGTCACCAGCATTTAAAATTAAAATTTCAACAATTTAATCATACATTCGTTTAGACACAAAATGTGTGCTGGCAATTTTGATAGCCGGCGCACATTTTTTATTTATTACAATCAAACATCACCTTTATTCTGACAATTTAACCATTCAAGCGTAATTAAAAATAATCAATTCCTGCTAAACTAACATTTTCAGCAGTTTATTTTCATGCTAAACTAGACTTAAGTTTATTTTGGGAGGAACTGACATGCGTAAATTCACGCTTATCATCTTTTTAATTGGCGCAACATTAGGTTTAACAGCTTGTCAATCGCACAACCCTACTAATAACCAAGCTGCCCAAACTTCAAGTATCAACCACACCATGTCAACTTATGATCTGCAACATCAATACGTTGCCATTACCGATGCCGTCATGAAGCCTGTTTCTTTAGTGAACCAACATCAACAAAATGATGATAAACAGCTAAAGGATGATTTAGATAGTGCGACCCAAAAGATTGATCAAGCAAAATCAGAACTCAAACAAAATAAAACACACCAACAATTAACCCAAGCACTGTTAGTTTATCGCAAAACTGCAGCTAACTTATTAACAGCAATTAAAGATTCTGACAACAATGCTTACAGTCGACAATTTATTAGTCTAGATAGACAAGCCGCAAAGTTAGCCAAAAAATATTTTAACAACCACCGACCTGATTCACTGGAAAAAGTTTTAAAGTATCAAGCAGAAAATAATACTTATGCATCTGGCAATGTTTTAAATACAAAAAAATTTCAAATTAAATTTAATAAAGTACAGATTGTTGGAACTGACGATAATCAGCGTGTCATCTTGTTAACCTATACTTTCCATAACAAAAGTGACACACCTTTAACGCCAGCAACTATCTTGAATGATTATGGTGAATTCAAACAAGACACCACTACCCTTCAAGAAGGTGAACCAGCAACAAGCTATCAGCAAAGTAACCCAGATTATACGACAGCCCAGCAACAGGCCCAACAAGCTGTTGCACCAGGTGAAACTGCCACTGCTATTATTGGCTTAACATTAAAAGATAAGACCACGACCGTTGACTACAATGGGATTACTCCTAAAAACCAGCAACCAATTGGAACTATTAGCATTAAACTAACCACATCATAATAATTTAATATGAAAGCCACAAACACGGGATTAATTCACTAATTTGAATTAACCCCGTGTTTGCTAGTATGTTCTAAATTTATAAAAATCGCTTTTTATTATGGTTAAAAAATTAACGGCGCTGTTAAATCTTTTGTTACTTTTGTACCAATATGTATCACCTTACGCTGATAATGATTACCTAAATTATAAAAACGTAAACTATCAACTTTTGGATTTATTAATAGAGTTAGTTCATGTTGCATTTTTTTAAAATTCAAATCATCCACCACACACTCGAAAACCGAATTTTGTACTCGCTGACCATAACGCGAACATAACTTAGCTACTTTTGCTAATCTTTTAGTCCCTCCCGGTGATGTAATGGCAATATCATACGCTGCAACAATTAGCATTTACTCACCTACTTCCAGAAAAACGGCGGATAGTCATCCAAATCACCACGTAAATAACGAGCTAACAACAATGCCTGACAATAAGGAACTAACCCCCAAGCAATCTTTTCACCTAAAAACGGATGGACAATTTCTTCTTGCTTACGTTGCTGCCACTCGTTTAAAAAGTTTTTACGTGCTTGTTCATTCATTAAAACAGCACCATTTTCTTTCTTTTCAAAATCCTTTGCTGTCACAATTTTTTTATTAATTAGCCGCAAAACAAAACGATCAGCATAAATACCACGTAATTCCTCCATTAAATCTAATGCCAAAGAAAGACGCCCAGGGCGATCGCGATGCATAAATCCAACATAAGCATCTAAGCCAACTGTCTCTAACACAGCGGCAACATCGTGTCCTAGTAAAGTATAGGCAAATGAAAGTAAAGCGTTGGTATTATCTAAAGGAGGACGGCGATTTCTACCATGAAATTTAAACGCAGATTTTTGTTGTAAAATCAACTGGTCAAACAAGCTATAATATTGGCTGGCCGCATTCCCCTCAATGCCACGCAAAGTTTCTAAATCGTCACAAGTCATAAGTTGTTTTAATACTAATTTAAACTGTGACGACACTGCTTTAAATTTTTCAACGTCAATAACAAGTTGATGATCTCGAGTTGCTCGCTCCAATAACCAACGCTGATTATAAATTTTGCCAATAATAAAATTACGTGCAATTAAGGCACTCTGTAAAATGCTCTCCGAAATCCGATATTGTGTCTTACGTAATGTCACATTCCCATTAGTAGGCCCAATAACACGTCCTAATAAACGTCCAGTAGGTGCTAAAAATGAAAGTGCAATTTCATCTTGCAAGCATTCATGCATTAAAGCAGGGCTTGCTCCGGAGCGCCCAAAGGTTACAATTGCTTCTAAGTTCAACAACGGCACTTTGCCTAATACCTGTTGATCAACACGAATGCCTACATTACCACCATCTAAAAAAAGATAAGCATCCGGTGTAGTAACAAATAGCGTATTTAATAATTTTTTCATTCATCGAGCCTCCGTTGTAAATATTGCTTAACGGATTGTTTAGATAATAATTCCGGCAAACAAAAATCTTTTAACGAGCAGCTGCGACACCACGCCCCAGTCTTCACTTTAGGTGTAAAACGCTTCGTCCAATACTGATGCATCTTCATGACTGTTTTTTTCAACTGATGACGTAAATCAGCAGTAAAAGAAACTATCTCTCGATGGCGAGTTTGCTGATAAAAAATAGCACCACTTTCAATGTGGCAACCAAGCATTTCTTCCAAACAGACCGCTTCAGCTAAAAGTTGCAATGAATCCGATAAATCATATTTTTTATGACCGTGTTTGTATTCAATTGGGCGTGGTTGATAATATTTTGAACTACCAAATAATTTAATACCAGAAGGTGTTTCAATAAATTCCACAACATCACAAATGCCTGTCAAACCTAATTCTCGCGAATGTATTGGTAAGGCTCGTACCAATAATTTGTCTTTTCTTTTTTCACGAATCTCTGGTTGATCTGCTTTAGTATGTAAAAGTTGGCCATCAAATGTTAACAGGTTATCTTGCCAGGCCTGTTCAACATGTATTAATGACCATTGTCGTTGACAAAAGCGAAAATGCTGTATTCCTGATATCAGTAAAAAATCTGCTTCAGAATACGCCATAATTTACTTTTCATTTCTTTTATTTAGTATATTCATTTTTATCTTAGCAGCACTAATCACTTATGTAAACGCTTCAATGCAAAAAACATGTTAAATTGCAATATTTAGCACTTCAACATGTTCCTAGTATCAGTATGCCAATTTTAATTCACGCAACTCCATACAGAGTGCGACGGGTGACACTGATAAAACGTTACTTGCGGTACGGCATTTCAATTCACGCACTCCATACAGAGTGCGACGATGATTATGCTCAAAAACAGGAAAAGACCTATGAATTTCAATTCACGCACTCCATACAGAGTGCGACAAAATAATACTGACTAGATCACTAATTAAGCTTTCTATTTCAATTCACGCACTCCATACAGAGTGCGACCGCAAAATATAGTACAGTGATGCCTTGAGCATACTATATTTTGACGGTAGTACTTAATTTATTTATCTTACCATTATAAATAAAATCAAAAATAATATTTTCAGACGTAAAACTGGTGCGAAACGACCGGAAAATTCATGTGCACTTCCGGTTCGCACTAATGTCCTAATTTAATACGCTAATAAATCTAATTTCCCCTTTCCCAAACCATAATCCTCACTATAAGCGCCTGCTTCAGCAACATAAATATCCTGCTCTGGATAATATTTAATACTCCCTGAAGCATACAATTGTCCTAATTGACTATTGGCATTTTTAAGATCGCCGTAAACAGAAACGCAATATTGCTGTGCTTGTTTTAAAAGTTGTGAAATATCTGAAAATTTGCTTTTTTCTGACAATAATTCACTAACAAGTTTTTCACTATCTTTATCATATTGTACAATGACATCCGTGGTTTCTGAATCAATCACTTGAAAATATTTCGCCACTGTATTCGGTGCTGTTGTTAATCGATTTGGGAAAAATTTGCGCCATTTTTGAATATAACCCGTTAGCCACTTTGAGCTGGGCTGATATTCTTCACCATTTTCTTTAGTGAATGCAATTAAAGGATAAAGTAACAAAGATTCATTATCATTTAACGTTGTTATCGGATAAGGAAGCTGAGTATTTCTAGCCATATATAAGCGCGTGAAATATTGTTTAATCACTTGATTTGACAATAAGCTATGGTGTAAATTTTCGTGCACTAAAACTTTGGTAATGTGGGCAGCTTGCTGAATAAATTTTAATGGTCCACCAATTCTTTCAACATCGCGATCCATTTGAATGAGATAAGTATGCCCCATTGTCTTTTCATTATTCCGATTGCAACGCCCGGCTGCCTGGATAACACTATCGATTCCTGCACAGGAACGGATCACACAGGAAAAGCTCAAATCAACACCAGCTTCGATTAAATTAGTTGCAAAAACTACAATTTTCTGATTGTTATTTTCTAATTGAGTTTTGATGCTAAAAAATTTGTCCTGGCGGTTTTTGGGACACATCGCTGTTGAAAGGTGGTACTTCAACAAATTCTCCTGTTCAGGTAATGCTTGATAAGCAGCTAAGACTGCTGCTTTAGTGTTTAAAATTACTAAAAGGCTATTGTTATCAGCGAGTTTGGTTTCAATAAATGCAATTAAATCTGGGATTGTAAATACTTTTAATTGCTCATCTTGATTTAATACTGGTGTAATTTCAACTCGTTTAAAGGCTTCTTGAGCCTGCTCAAGATCTGGTACGATTTCTTTCTTCACCGTTAAGCCATTTTGAACTTGGTCTAACGCTGGCTGCGTTGCAGTACACAACAAACTAGTGGTTCCTTGTTGGGTAAACCATTTTAATGCATCATTATTCAATTGAATGCACTTTACTGGCAATGTTTGAACTTCATCAAAAATAATCACCGAATGGACTAAACGATGCATGTGCCGAATATTTTTGCTCCCACTACCAAAAAGTGCATTTAGATAGGCAACTTGTGAGGTTAAAATAATCGGTGCATTCCAGCTATCACGCGCATAATAATAATTGGGGTCATAAAAATCACTTTTATCATTAGGTTCGTTACTAATATTGGAATGGTATTCTAAGATATTGTGGCTATCTTCTTTGTTGCCGTTCAAGCGTTTACGAATGACATCCGCATTTTGTTCGATAATTGTAGTGTAGGGAACCACATAGACGATTCGTTGGACATTTTGCGTTTTGGCTTTACGCAAAGCAAATCTCAGGCTAGACAACGTTTTCCCACCACCTGTTGGAACAGACAGTGAATAAATTCCTGCTGTGTCGTTTGCAGCACGATAACAAGCATCTGACATTTCTTGCCGTAGTTGGTTGAGTCGTTTAGTCTTTGGATTGCGCTGCTGTTGATTTTCGACAATTTGCTGTTTAACAGCTGCCTCATCAACCGCATCATAATTCGCTAAAATTGCAGCGGTATCTTCTTGATGATCGCCCGCATAGCCTTCTTCAAAATCAGCGGTATCTGTATGATCCGCGTCAATCAGCACACTTAAAACAAAACGTAAGTAAAATGTTTGGTCCTTAATTAGTTTAGCAGTTGTTAACGACTGGATTTCGGAAATTGCTTGCTGATAATAAGTCGTAAAGTCACTTTGCTTAAAATCTGCAAAAAAAGGCGTCCAATCCTGCTCATACTGTTGTTTATACCTAGGATCATCCTGCAGCTTTGCTAAACGTTTGCTAAAAGGTGCTGCCCCATTAGGACCGACAAAATCCAGAATGCCTTTTGGATTATGGTGCGCCATGATGGCATTGCCCACTAGCTCAGTTAACAGTTGCGCTGCATCATGGTCGACTTGCCCGTCATATTCAGCTAAATAAATTGCCCCAGCAGTCGAATGATCGATTGAGCCACGTTTGGCATTTGAAATGCCTTTGATATAACGCTGAAAATCCTGGTTATATTTGCCAACGTCGTGAAGCCAGCCGGCTAACCCACAAACGTGAGTTAGCTGGCAATCAGCACCCCATTTTTCACACAGTTGGCGAACGTTTAATAAATGACTGTTAAGTGATTGTTCCCGGCCATCATCTTGACTAATATGTGCTAAATAAGTCATTTTACGCCTCAATTAATAACCCGTGATAACATCACAATGAATGCCAGTTGTATCTTCAGGTTGTTTAACGTTAACTTTTATTTGATCAAATTTAGTGGCATCAGCGGGCATGTCGACCGTAGTCAGATCATGAACTAAATAAGGCGCCAATTTTCCCATTTTCGATTCGTGCTCCCACCAAACTAATTTCAAAACTGCCATAGAACCTTCTGGGCGTGCTGAAGAACTATCGTTAACAAATAAAGTCCGTAGTGCTTCTTTTAATGCAGCTGCGTCAGCTACTGTAAACCCAGTTTTTTGAGCTTGTTCAACATTGATACTGCCATTAAATTTATAAGCCATAAATGGTACTGCAGCCTTAGTTCCCATAGTGTCACTGGCCTTGCCGTCTTTTTTTTCTAGATTAATTGATTTCGTAATCTGTTCTTCTTTAATGGTGACTGGTTTAACACTATAAGCAGATTGAATGGAAACCGGACCACGAATACCAATAGATACCCCATCTAAGCCATCTTTTAATTTAGACGAACTAAACGGCATAACTTGGCCAAAAGCACGGACATCTAACCAGCTTTGGCATGCAGCATTATAAAATGCGTCACGCCAGTTTGCCGTTTTATCTTTTTGCAATGCAATAGCTTCATTAACCGCATCACTTTGCTTAACGCGATCACGAATATTCATTAAGCCATCTGTGACTCGCTCTTGCATTAAAACTAAAACTGACTTGCCCATATCTTGCCAACGGTTGCGAATTTTACGCTTAAGCGCAACGTCCGTAATTTCACCATACCCATCCGCATTGACTCGCGGCCGGTTACCATCTAACGGATCACCATTAGGATTGGCATTTTTAACACCAACTACTACTGAAAAATCAATTTTATGATCTAGAACTTTTTCATCCATGTTATTTCCTCCTAATTATTTTCATCGTTTTCTCTTGGTTGATGATTATCAATGTGCTGCGCCGCAAACCCGGTTAAGAATCCTGGTGCTAACGGCTCATCAGTCATTTCTTCGTCTCCTAGTTGATCCAAAATAGTCATAATTCTTTCTTGATAATAATGACGACTACCAGGTTTTAATTTATTCATGTATGACCGCATAACACTTAAATAAATCCGTTGCCAGGTGGTTGCTGGTTGTTCTGAAAAGTTTGTCATAAACCGCTGTGCAGTAGTTAAGCGACCACTGACAGCATCGTTAGCTAGGCGACGTTGATACAACGCAAAGTTTTCAGCATCGTCTGCAAGTGCCAGTAAACGGCCAAATAAATAAGAACGATCATGATTTTCTAAATTCAATGCCATATTTGTTCTACCTCCCCTATGTTGGTAATTTTCTGCTGCGACAAAATTAAGTAAATCTTGCCGCCAAAAACCTAATTCTGAATAACCTTGTGGCTTTAATAACCGGTGGTAAAGTGCTTTTAACAAATCATTGGGTAATTTTGCAGCATTAATAATTGCAATCATCATCCGACTCAAAGAACGCTTCTTCATTGCCTCAAACCGTTTGCCGCCAGACCCTACTAAATAGGCACTTCTAATCAATTGATTAACTGTAGGCGTATGAATCTGCTGTCCTTTTTGTGTATTCACTAAAAAGCCGCAATTCTTAACCCAAGTTTCGATATTTTTCCGAAACTGCTCTGTCGCCATCACATTATAATAAACAGTTGCCATCCGACCAGTGGTTGCCGCATCTAAAAAAATAATGTGGACCAATTGGCCATATTCAATATTTTCATTTAAGCCCAATAGACGCTGATTGTAAGAAGCCGCAATGTCTTGCCCAGTGTCACCAGCACTTTCAGCTTTCAATGCCTTTACCTGTTCGCGCTGCTGTCCAGAGACCGCTTCACGCGCTAATTGACTGATTAAATCATTGCTAGCACCATCGCTCCAAAACAAGTAAACTCGACTATCACTTTTTAAGCCTTGCCGTTGAATTAACCATTTTAAAGCATGAGCCATTTTTTGCGACTCTAAGTAGCCAACACTATAAAAATCATCACCTAAAAACATACCTCGATAGGTAAAGTTACTTTTATCATTAGCAGAAATCAACTTGGCCCCACTGGTTGCTGGATTAATGTTTTTTTTACTTAATTTTGTGGTGGGAACAGATTTACCGGTTAAATAATCGATATTAACTGGCTGAGTTTTACTCAAATAGTGATTATAATAATCAGTCCACGAAGCATACATCTGTTTGTCCTGCCAAACACTGACTGGATTATCATCGCTAACCGTAAAACGTACATAAAGGTTACCCGTTTTTTTGTTAATTTGTCCTTGATCATCTAATTTAATCACTGAAGCATTAACTAAATCTTGAATCAAGCGTCCCTGCTGCTGGTAGTGATAAATAGTTTTCAATCGCGGTGTGGCATAACTAGAAGTTACCCACTGCTTTAAAAGTTCAATGTACGGCGGATGATATTTATTCTTTTTCTTATCATCTACAACATAGTTTGCATAGTCTCCTGCCACGTATTTAATTTTATCTTGCAATGGATGTGGTGTTGGCTTACTTGAACGATTAGCCGATTGAATGGTTGCTGGAATCACCGTATTTTCACCGCGCTTGCTTAAAAATTCAGCACTGGAAAAATTGCCCTTGTTGTCAATGGTCACCTGAATTTGAATGCTAACAGAGACATGTGAGGCAGGTAATAGTGTATAATCATTACCAAAACGATCTTGTTCAAATTTACCGATGCAAGCTTGATTATCATCGTAAACTTTAATCAAATCTTGAAAAATCGTCACCCTTATTCACCTCTTTCCAACTGATCATACAACTCATCAACCGATTCAAATAAATTCTTATCATGGCCGCCAACGGCTTTGATTTTACGAATTGGCTGAACAATTTTGCACTGTTCTGGGCGTTCGAAATGAATTACACCATCTTCCATGGTTGGCGCCGTCATTCTAACAGACAACATCGGATCGCCAGTATCGCTAGGATAATTATAACCATGGACCATTAGGCCAAAATACTGTGAAGCGACTTCATCGTAATAACCTTCACCAGTACCAAACGGTTGCGGTTTAACGTAACCTTGACATTCTCGCGTACCCAAAAAAATATCGCGCCGGCCGCCTGCTTTTAATGCACGTTTAAATATTGCAGCATGCTTATGAATGTTGCGGTCAGCAGCTAAATCTTCCCGCTGCTGGTTCCATTCAATATGACAACGCACTTGATAACGAACATCCTTCAAATAAGTATAATAAGCGAGCGTATTGTGGTTAATCGCCAAACGCTTATCAAACGGCCGGACTGCTTTAGATTCCACCTGAATCGGATTCAGCACACGTAAATCATCAATTACATAAGTAAATGTGGGCTTCCAATAAATACTTTCTGTTATCCCAATGAGGGATTGAAAAGTTGGAATCGGAAAGCTGAGTTTTTCGCCCCCGCGACTTAAAGGATCGGTAAATAAGGCATTTACGCCCCAAACTTCATATTCAAAATAATGTTCTGCCATTTAATCACCACCTCTAATTAATTATAATAAGCACCTATTTTTGTTAATAGTAATTTGTAAAATAGCCAGTAACTGCAAAAAGCGCTATTTTTTAATAGCGTTTTCAATTTGCTTACAACATTTAGTATACTATACTTATAAAGTAAACTAAATTAACCATGTGGTAAAGCGTGAATTAATGGAGGCAACATTACATTTTTTTAAGCTGCTCTTTCATCCAACGCTGTGAATAACCATAATATTGTGATAATTCTTTTAAGTTTGTCCCATCATAATTTTTACGAATTAACTGACTCACTGCATTGTGATCATAGAGCCGCATTGGATACTGCACTTGTGTGCCGCGATATTCTGCATAAACTTTTTGCATTCCTGCAACCCCTACTAATTCACTTAATCGTTTATAAGATTCGTGTAATGCGGCGACATTAATGTCATTAATCACGATATTATCCTCCTTTCATTAATCATCTGTATTCATTATATCATAAATATAAAGAAACGAAAGAAGTATTTTTATCTGTTTAAAAAGGGAGAAAAACTCCCCTTTCAAACAGATAACTATAAAGAAACCTTTCAATTCGCATGGCAACCGCCATGATAAAAATATGATACCACACTTATTTAGTAATCAAACGGTCATCTTACTTTAGCGTAAATAACTCGCTAATAATTCTAATCCTGCTTGGCAACTTTGTGCCATAATTTCCTGCGGTTCTCCAGAAAAATGATAAGTCTTTGCCGTATCAATCGCCTGTCCAGCTAAACCAATACAAACGGTACCCACTGGTGTACCATCTAAATCGTTTGGACCCGCTGCACCAGTGAAAGCTAGTGCAAAATCAGTTGCTACAATTTTACGAGCACGTACAGCCATCTTAAGCGCAACCTGCGGACTAACGACGCCATGTTGCGCAATTAAGTGCTCCGGTACGCCTAAAATTTTAGTTTTCGCTGTGGTTGCATAAGTGATAAAACCGCCGGGATAAACTGCACTTGCCTGTGGTGTCGCTGCCAACTGGCTTTGAAAAGTACCACTGGTTAAACTTTCTGCACTGGTTAAAGTGAGCTGTCGCTTCGCTAAAAGCTGGGCTAACTGGCTAAAATCCATTTTATCCACTCCCATATTTTTCACCAGCATAGCAAACTTAGTCATCCGAGCAAACTAATATGCAAACAACTAAAAAAGCAGTGTCAATCAGTTAATTGCTGATTCACGCTGCTTATTTCATTACATTAAGCCTAGTAAATGGAACCAAGCGGTCATTACCAACGCAACAATAAACATCACACCAGTTAACGGAATCCCTAAGCGCATGACTTCTTTTTGACTATAACCACCAGTATCTGGCTCATTACCAACTAAAATTGCCAAGTTGTGAAACGGTAAAATATAATGAAGGTTTACAACTGAAAAAATAATTAGCGACACAGCTAATGGACTAACACCTAATTGTGCTGTTGCTGCAACCAATGCAGGAATCGTTACTCCCATTACTGCAATAACAGAGCCCATAAACATATGAATAAAAATTGCAAATACAGTAATTAGTAAAGCTAATAAATAAATATTGTGTGGCATTGATGCAGGTAAAATCACCTTAGCAATCCAACGGTTCATTCCAGTACTAGCACCAACATCACCAATAGCAATTGCAGATGTCAAAAATACTAAGACATTAACTGGAACGCCACGCCATGATTTAGCAGTTAACACCTCGCCAATAACTGGTAAACTCATTAATAAGGCGACTAACAATGTGATCCAGCCAACATCAATTCCTGTTAGCCCGCTAGTTAGCCACAAAATAATGGCAATGACCAACCAAATGATGGTTCGGATTTCCTTTTCTGATAGTTTGCCTAAAGCCTGTTGCTTTTCTTTTAATACAGCAAAATCAATTGAAACCGGCTTTGTCGGTTTAAATAATAGCATAAATAACAACATGGTGATAATTGCAGCAATGATCATCGGCACACCCATATAGATGAAATACTGAATAAAGGTTGTCTTCACTCCTGAATCAGCAACTGCCAATGGATTCAAAGTGGAGTCACCAGTTAAAAAGACGCCGGATAAAGGACATGCAGCCGCAAAAACGGCTAAACCAATTTTAGACCGGTCAACTTGTGGCATGTGTGCACTTTTAGCAACAACTCCCATTACTGACATAATCAGAAAAGCTCGCGGCCATGGATGAGGAATCAACAAAGCCAAAATTAACGTCAAAATAAAAATCGAAATAATGATCCCATTCCACGAACGGACAAATTTTATAATGAAGGCATACGCAATCCGCTCGCCAAAACCAGAATCACGAACCGCACCCGCAATCAAATAAGCCCCGATGACTAACCACATAATTGAGCCTGTCCAAGATGATGAAAATACCTGCACTGGTGTTGCAACATTTAGTACGATGAGCAACATGAGATAAACACCACCAACATAAGCGGGTTGTGCGATCTGAAAGGCCCACCAGACAACCGTCATCAAAGTTAAAGCAAGATCAAGCTTCCCAGCATGCGATAAACCAGTTAAAGGCAGTAAATCCACAATCGCAAAAACGATCAGCCCGCTGATAAAGCCAATGACTTTTTTGTTCACACTAAATTACCTCCAAACATACTGTTTTTTAAATTTATCTTCACTGTTTGAATTGAATTTTTTATTAAAATAAGGCAATAAAAAACCGCAAGCCCGTATAAACGGTCTACGAACTTCCGGCACTAAAACTTTATTTCAGATACTTTTGCCAATCTTTAACTGCCATAAAATGTGCCCGTTTAAATTGATCTTTCATATCAAACGGCACTGTACCATCAATGACCAGTTTAGATGACATCCCACGAAAACGAATTGATTTAGGATCATATTGCGGCCGTTCAGATGGGTCTAAGGGATGATTTCGCATTCCAGGCAAGACCATTAAGTCTTGATCAGCTTGGAAGCGTGTATTCATTGTCCAGATAACGTCATTCATGTCGAAAATATCCACATCTTCATCCACTAAGATAACTGTTTTCAGCTCTTTAAATGCGGAAAAGGCTAGTAAAGCGGCCTGTCTTTGAATCCCTTCATCAGCTTCGTTTTCTTTATGAATTTGCATAATGGTCATTAATTTACCGCCACCAGCTGGGGGATTATAAACATTCAACACCTTACCTGGAATGGCCCGGTTAACTAACTGTAAAATGCTGGCTTCAGTCGGAATACCGGCCATGCTGACGTGTTCTTCACTAGGGCCAATGACAGATTGCATAATTGGATTGTCCTTGCGATGAGTGACAGCAGTGACTTTAATCACTTGTAAAGCTGGGTTAGCATCACCATCATAACCAGGAAATTCTGGCATTGCTTTACCTGTATGCGTATTAATATCTTCCTGAATTCGCTGGTTTGGCATAATGTAGCCTTCTAATGTGTACTCAGAACGTGCAATTGCTTTTTCATCAACTGTTACACCTTTTACTAAATCAACAGGTTGTTGTCGAATCGCACCAGCCACGCCCAATTCGTTATAGCCAATTGGTGTTGTTGGCGGTTCAAAAGTTGCGCCAATGGTAATTGCTGGGTCTAAACCAATACTGACAGTAATCGGCATTGGTTTATTCGCCTTTTCATATTCAGCAGCAAATGCACCGATATGCCGGCCACCAGGCATAATGTAAATGCCAATTTTATCCTTACTTTCTAAAACCATCCGGTGAATGGTCACATCACTTTTAGTCTTTGCCATGTTAGAACCTAAAACGACGCCAACTGTAACGTAAGGGCCAGCATCTTCTGGTGTATTCGTCGGTGCCGCCACTAATTTACGAATATCAAAATCACTGTCTGTCGCATGGTGAACAACTTCATGGGCCGGTGCTTCAGCCTCACTAACCGTCTGGGGCCAAATTGGATTAGAAACTGAATCGTTTAAAAACTTGCCTAAAGTTTGATAATCATGGTGAAACATTGCGCCAACTCGCTTGCGACTAGCCATTAGACCCATCAACACACGAGTTTGCGAGAAACCTTTGACGTGATTAAACATCATTGCCGGGCCTTCTTGCGTTGGCCGTTCAACCGTCCCACCAGCACCAATGTAGCGATAAACGCCAGATAGTTCCGCATTCGGATCAATTTCAACATCTGTCTCATGATATTGGCCAGGGAGTTGCTTTAGCTCTGCTAATACTTTTCTTAAATCATATTTATCAGTCATAACCGTATTTCCTTTCCAACTGATTAACTATGATTTCAGTATAGAAAGCTATAAACAAAGCTTCAAATCGCATTTAGCTCGTTGTTATGCCTAAATGGAATGAAGTAAATTGTGTTTTATACAATGACATACTTTTTTAATATCAGATTATCAATTGCCTCAATAACATAAATTAAGCTTAGTAATAACCGTTTAATTTAAAGTAATGTGAAATGATTTTTATAATAACTAATCTGATCTGCCTGTTGCATCTCGCCTAATGTCGTTGATAACGCGGAGCGCTCAACACCTAGAAAATCTGCCATTTCCTGTCGATTATAAGGAATCAATAAGGATTTACTTTTTTGCTTTTGTTGTTCCAATTGCAAATAAGTAAGTACTTTATCCGCAATTCGTCGTTGTGATAAAATTTCAACTTTTTGATTAAGTAACAAATTTTTTTGTGCAAAAATTTGTAATAAATTAACTATCAGTTGCTGTTGGGCCGTTAACGGTGTTAGTTTAAACAAATTTTCAGGACGGAAAAATAAAATCTTAGTAGTAGTAATTGTATCAACTGCAACCGATAGTGAATGATGCTTTGTACAAGCATAAGCTTCACCAAAAATATCGGATACACCAACTTTTGCTAGAATTGTCCGGTTTCCTTTTGCATTCTCCTTAACAATTTGAACTTGCCCAGCGCAAACCAGGCCAAAACTAGGTACTGTTGCCCCAACTTGCCAAACCCGTGTGTTAGCAGTAAATGTTTTTAAAGTTGGTTTTATGGCAGCTAATAATGCTGGTAGTTGGTGGCGTTTAATCTGGTTAAATAATTTTGCTTGTAAAATCACTGAATAAAATTGTTGCATCTTTTCTCCTTTTCGTTGGAATTCCAACAGCTTTGCAGTTATAAAAACGCTATCATTTTAATATAAACATAAAATATGGAAGGTGAACACAGTGGCAGTTAAAGAAAAAATGTTCTGTTTCCAATGTGAACAAACCATGCGTGGCATTGCGTGTGAACAAATGGGAGTTTGTGGTAAAACTGCTGATACAGCTAACCTACAAGACGATCTAGTGGGTGCTTTAATTGGCTTAGCAAAAGTCCTACCACCTGGTAATATTAGCAGCCCATTGGCACGGCTAGTTCTTGATGGCTTATTTGTCACTTTGACCAACGTCAATTTTGATGATCCTGCCATTCAAATGGTTGTTGAACAAGTAAGGGCCGCGGCAACCGATGTCGAAATCTATGATATGCAAAAAATTTGGCACGCAGAAAATGAAGATATCCGTTCCTTGAAAACTTTAATTCTCTTAGGACTTAAAGGAATGGCAGCATATGCGCATCAGGCAGCTGTCTTAGGTTATGTTGACACCGCTGTTAATAATTTTTTCTTAGAAGCTTTACAGGCCGTTGGCAACGATCAAGCTGAGCAATCGGATTTACTAGCCCTAACTATGAAAACTGGGCACGTTAACTTTACAGCTATGCAGCTATTAGATCAAGCCAATACAGAGGTCTATGGGAAACCGGAGCCAACTGAAGTTTCTTTAACGATTGAAACAGGACCTTTTATTGTTATTTCAGGACACGATCTTTATGACTTAAAACAATTACTGGAACAAACAGCAGGTAAAGGCATCAATGTTTATACCCACGGCGAAATGTTGCCAGCGCACGGTTATCCAGAATTAAAGGCCTATTCACAACTAAAAGGCAACTTTGGTACCGCATGGCAAAACCAACAAAAAGAATTTAAAAACATGCCGGCACCGGTTCTTTTCACTACTAACTGTATCATGCCAGTACGTAAAAGCTATCGTGACCGAGTTTATACAACCTCAGTTGTTGGTTATCCCGAAATGATTCACATTGGCGCTGATAAAGACTTTACACCATTAATTAATCAAGCCTTAGCACTCGGGGGCTATAGTGAGCCTCAGCCATTAACGGGTATTAATGGTGGCCATACTGTTACGACTGGCTTTGGCCATGACTTCGTATTATCCCAAGCTGACACAGTGATTAAAGCAGTTAAAAACGGTGATTTACAGCATATCATTTTAGTTGGTGGCTGTGATGGCGCTCGCGTTGGCAGAAATTATTATACAGAGTTTGTAGAAGCGGCACCAGAAAATACATTAATATTAACTTGTGCCTGTGGCAAATTCCGCTTTAACGACTTAAATCTTGGCACCGTTGCCGGGTTACCGCGAATGATGGATATGGGTCAATGCAATGACTCTTATTCAGCTATCAAAGTAGCCTTGGCATTGGCAGACGCGTTGAATTGTGAGGTTAATGATTTACCGCTCACTTTAGTCCTATCTTGGTACGAACAAAAAGCGGTTAGCATTCTACTAACCTTATTAGCTTTAGGCATTAAAAACATTCGCCTAGGACCAAGTCTGCCAGCTTTCATTTCACCAAATATCCTTGATTACTTACAGGAAAACTTCGCACTGGCACCGATCACTACTGCTAAAGCTGATTTAGCACGAATATTAACACCACAAGTATAAACCGATAAGGCTAAAGGGACTAAGACCTAATCCAGATACTAATAGAAAACAGGAAGAAGATTCTCAAAAATAAAAAATCTTCTTCCTGTTTTTTATGAAATCTATTCTTAATAACTGAATTTTAAGAACCTGTGTCTAAAACACATATTAACACTCGCTATAAGAACTTGACAGGGTATCATTAAACATCGAATTTATAGTTATAATCTAACGCCAGTATAAATTTGGCGTAGCAATCATAACCTCTGCAGATCCCATAAACTGAACTGTTTCATGCGGTAACAGCATAACACTTTGCCCTTGATTAATATTCATATTGTTGTAACTTAATTGTCCAGACAATACTGTAATTGCACAAGCAATAGTTGCATTATTAAAGTATTTAGCATTGTTAAAATACTGATGATTCAAACTATATGCTCGTTCAGTTAAGCTTTGAGAATTCTTTAAGCACCTCTTTTTAGGTGAATTTTCTATTATTAAATTAGTGCAAGCATCTTTAAGATTCAATTGCCTTTTTTCTCCATTTAGATCGTTACGATTATAATCAAAAAAACGATAGGTAATATTAGTTGCTTGTTGCACTTCATACACTAATGCCCCTTTTTTAATTGCATGGATAGTTCCTGCAGGGACATAAAAATAATCTCCAATTTTTACTTTAATTCTATCAATAAATTTTAAAGTATTCCGACTAATTCTTTCCTTATCTAGAGTATTTTGAAATTCTTTTTTTATACCAGCAAGAAAGTATCCGCACGTAGACGAATTTATAATATACCACGATTCATCTTTGCCATATAGATATCCCTTTTTCCTAGCAAACTTGGTTGTTGGATGTACTTGTACACTTAAGTCTTCATCCGCCCCTAAAATATCAATGATAAGGGGATATTCTTCACCTGGTTGCAGCCCTAAATAACTTGGCTTTATTAATGTTAGATCCTGTAAAGTACTTTTTACGCCGCTATCCGTATCAAAAGTTAAACAATTAATTCCTGAAAGACCAGATACTGTATAAACCGATCCACTGCAATTAGAGGTACTGCCATATGTCTTTAAGCGTGGTGTTCCCCAAATACGATTTTTAAATATGGGTTGTAAAAATAACATTTTCTTCTCCTAAAAAAGACCAATTAAGCAACCAATCGTAACAATAACCGTCAATATTAAAATGACTTTAGTTGCAGAATATTGTTTAGATGATACTAGCCACCAGCCAAATAAAACAATAATTAGTGGTAGCAACCCTGGGAATATACCATTCAATACGGATTCTAAAGGTTTTGTTTTACCACCTAACGGCACTTTAGCAATAGTTTTTAGTACAATTGTATTCGCAGCGAGCGCACCAACCACCATAACACCTAAAATATTAAATGCATCTGTAATTCTTTTAGAATTTTCACCAACTATAATATCAATTGCATTAACACCCAAACGATAACCACTGTGAAATGCAATATATGAAATCATTGGACCTAAAATACCATAAGTAACAATATAAAATATTGGCCCTAATGGACTTCCACCAGATGCTAAACTCATAGCAATCGATAAAAGAATAGGAACAACAATACCTTGAATAATTGAGTCTCCAATACCAGCTAATGGTCCCATAAGCGTTGCTTTAATATTAACTGGCATTTCTTCTGAGACATTATTTCCCAATGCTATTTGCTCCTCAAGCGATGCAACAATGCCATTAATTAATTGGCCAGTTTGTGGTTCTGTATTATAGAACATTGAATGTCGCTTTAATAGTCTACGCTTTTTTTCAGGTTCATCATGATAATATTTTCTTGCAAAAGGGATGTAAGAATAAGCCCAGGCATGTGCTTGAATTTTTTCATAACTCATAGAACTTAAGTGAGTAAATCCCCATCGATACCAAATTTGGTTTAATTCGTGCTTAGTCAGTGGCTTCTTCGGGCTTGATGTATCTCTATTCATCATTACTTTACCTCCAATCAAAATAAATCGTCATCCTCATATTCATCTTTTGTATCAGTACTACCTGTTCCTCCTTGAGATGATTCATTCTTTTGATAGTCAGTTCCATTTGAATGAGCTGAAGCATAATAATATAGATAAGCTACTAATGCGGCAAGAAAAACGATTGCAATCATGCTCAATTTAGCAAATGATAGTAACACAAAACCTGCCATAAAGAAAATCAAGTGTGCTTTATTCTTAATTACAATACTCATTAGTAAAGCGATACCTAATGCAGGTAAAACACCACCTAACACTTGAATAATATGAGTGACTTCTTGTGGGATACTGTGAATTAACCAATTTACCAATCCTTTTCCAAAATAAATAGCGAGGAATACTGGCACCGCCCGTAAAATAAAAGTTGTAATTTGTGGATAAATTAAATGGTTTAAAACAATTCCATGATCATTATTTTCATTAGCTGCCTTATCTGCTCTGTTATTCCAAAAAGAATAAAGTGCCATTCTACCATTATAAAAGATAAGTCCAAAGGTTTGCCCAATTAAAATAGCCAAAGTTAATGCTATTGCTGGATTTTTAGTTGTAGCCATAGCTAAACCAATACCACCATAAGCTGCATAAGTAATTTCACTATTAGTTGCACCGCCCGTTGACAAATTTGCAATAAACACGGCTTGAACAGCAAGTCCACAAAGAATACCTGCTTTAATATCGCCAAAAAATATACCAATTAGAAATCCGGCAATCAGTGGACGACCAACGATGTAAAAACCACCAGACATACCAAACAACCATGGCGTCTCAATGGCACCTAAATAGCAAAAAATTCCAGTCAATAATGCGGGAAATAGCAAGTCTGTATTCAAATCATCTACCCCCATTTCAGCTAAGCTAATGCATCGTATTTAGATTTCATACTAGGCCAATGACGAATTTCATCATCTGGTAACAATTGAAACTGTATATCAATACCGTGATTGTTAATATTCTCAAATGCATCATAATCATTTTGATCGATTGCAACAGTCCTACCCAGTATCTTTGCCCCCTCTCTTGTATTCATTGGACCAACATTCAAAACAGATCCAAAATTGACTCCCGAACTAATCAGTTTCGAAAACGTCTGCGGAGAATCACTTATTAAAAAGAATTTCTTTTTAGAATCTATACCCTTTTGAATTTTATTTGGAGCTTCATCAAGTGTATAAATACCAATCTTTAAGTTATTTGCAGCTGCTTTCAAAACTTTTCTTCTTAAACTGTCATGTGCAATATTATCACCAACAACTAAAATGCCGTCCACTGGATAAGCCTTAGTCCAACGTGTCATTGTTTGTCCGTGAATCACTCTATCATCTACGCGTACAACTGAAATACTCATTGGTTTAACCTCCATTTTTAAAATTCAATATCATTTTTAAAATTAGATTCATCAATTGCTACTTCAACACCGTTTTTACCACTTGTTTTTGCCAATTCGCACGCATCTTGAAGATGTTCTAATTGATCGAGTTTAGTACCTACCTCTAGTAACATCGGTAAGTTAAGGCCACTTACCAATCTAATGTATCCAGGTGACTGCAGATAATATTGCAATACTTCATTATATGGTGTGCCACCTTTTACATCAGCTAAAGCCAAAACAGAATCATTATTCCGAAAATATTTTTTCAATTTTTCTCTAAAGGAGCCAACACCATCAGACAATAATTCGATGCATGTCATTGACTGATTATCGCCAGCAATCATTCGATAACTAGTGATTAGTCCACTTGCTAGGTGTCCATGTGAAATTAAAAGTAGTTTCATACATATCCTCCCAATCAAAATGAATCATTCTTCATTGTGGTTACTAGGTTTATATTACATTACATATACTAATTTATTTAATAGAATATGTCAATACTTATATATAATTATTCCGCTTTTTTAATTGTTATAACCGATAAATAGGCAATTTGACAAAAATAATTTTTACGTTTATATTTAATATGTAATTACTTATTAAGGAGATGCCTGCTATGCAAAATTATACGCTAGATGATTTTTGTCGTATGATCGACCACACTAATTTAAAAGCTTCTGCTTCTAAATCTGACATTGAAAAGCTTTGTCAAGAAGCAAAAACTTATCACTTTAAAATGGTTGCAATTAATCAAATACAGTCTAAGCTTTGTGCACGTGAGCTCGCTGGTACCGATATTGACGTTGGCGCAGCGATTAGTTTTCCACTAGGACAAACAACAATTGAATCCAAAATTTTTGATACAGAAGATGCCATTAAAAACGGTGCGAATGAAATTGACTACGTAGTTAACCTCACCGAATTAAAAAACGGTAATACAGCTTACATTAAAGATGAGATGACACAAATGGTCGCTACTTGTCATCAACATCACGTACCATGCAAAGTTATTTTTGAAAATTGTTATTTAACAAAACAAGAAATCAAAACCTTAGCTATAATTGCTCGTGAAGTAAAACCCGACTTCATTAAAACATCTACTGGTTTTGGCAGTAGTGGTGCTACTGTTGAAGATGTTCGTTTGATGAAAGAAACGGTAGGTGATACGGTTAAAGTCAAAGCTGCTGGTGGCATTCGTAATAGTGACACTTTTTTGGCTATGATAGAAGCCGGCGCTGATAGGATCGGATGTAGTGCGGGTATTACCATCATTCAAGCCATCAAAAAAAGGATGATAACCGATCAAGTTGAGCAAATTAAAATTAACCGTCCCTATGCCAAAGTAAAACAATAATAGTTCAAATAACTGTTCATAATTGTAAATAAAGGCAATTTTTGACTGTACGCAGCTAACAATCTGAAATTAAATAACCCGTTATTCTTTATTTTTAGTACAAATTCACTTTATAATAACTAACTATATTTTAACCAGTCATTTTTGTTGCATCTGCTTTAATTTGTTATAATATGTTAAAACATATGAAGAGGTGCCATTGATGCCTACTAAAATACCAAAACACGAGCAAATATCCAAAGACCTTTTTAAAAAAATAAAGGATGGAACCTATCCACCAAAATCCTTAATCCCAAGAGAAATTGACTTAATGAATTATTATCAAGTCAGTCGTCCAACAATTAGACAAGCCATTCAAACCCTTGTCGATCGTGGATTATTAGAAAAAAGAAAGCGCCGTGGGACAATTGTCAAGCAAGCAAAAATAGCCCAACAATTTACACAAATCATTGAAGGCTATGACAAAGAAATGAGCGGAAAGGGACTTATTCCTACAACTAAAGTTCTTTTCTTCCAAAGAGAACCTGCTAATGATGAAGTTGCTACTGGCTTACATTTATCAATCGACGATCCAGTTTTTAAGTTAATACGTTTACGCTATGCTGATTTTCAACCAGTAGTACTAATTACAAGTTATATTCCTAAAAAAATTGTACCTAATTTAATACAGGAAGACTTTTCAAAAGTTTCTTTATACAGTACCTTAGAAAAAAATCATGCAAGTGTGCAACATGTGAAAAGACGTTTAGAAGTGCTCAAAGCCAATGAGACAACAGCTGATTTATTAAACATTGCACAAGGTGAACCGATTTTTTATTTCCATACGCAAGGATTAACACGGGACAATATTCCTGTTGAATATTCAGTTGCAAAATATCGTGGCGATCTAAATTATTTTGAAATGGATTTACAGCGTTAACCAATACAATAAAAGAAATATTAAAAAGCAGTGGTAAAGATATCTTTACCACTGCTTTTACATCATTAATCAGTCAAATTATTCCAATAGCTAAGTTCTCATATCAACAAGCTTAACGTTATTAACTCAATCATATGTTTTTCTCTATTTTAATTATCAAAGTAACAGCATAAGTAAAATACGTTATGGCTTAACTGACTGCAACCCACTACTTTTCTGCTTTCTTTTTTAATTGCTCTTTCATCCAACGTTGCGAATACCCATAAAATCGGGATAGTTCTTTCAAATTATTGCCAGTATATTCTTCACGAATTAGCTTACTAACCGCTTGACGGTCATATAATCGCATTGGATATTGTACTTGAGTTCCACGAAACTCGTCATAAACTTTTTGCATCGCTTCCACACCAATTAACTCGCTTAAACGTTTATACGACTGGTGTAATGCTGCTATTTTAACCTTACTATCAGACAAAGTCCCACCTCCCAAATAATAGCCTAGCAAAAAGGGAGTGCTTGGAAAAACACGTCGGACATCATCAGAATCACCAATCGATTCATGGTTTAATGAAATTATAATTTCAAGTAACGATGAATGGTTCGTTGCGTTAGGCTATACATCTGCGATAAATCATGGATGGTAATTCCAGCTGCATGATCGGCTTTAATTGCGCGAATTGTTCCAGAACGCGACAGTAAATGCATGGGGAACGTAATGGTTGTCCCCCGGTACTGTTCAAAAAACTGCTGTGCTACTTGTCTGCCAAATAACTCACTGATTTCTTGGTAAATTGGCTGCCAATTATTTAAATTATCCATAAATCATCATCCTCCCACAAATTACCAACTTGATGACTAATCCGTTGTCCAAAATGATTAATCATCGTTGCATACACCCTAGATTATACTGGTAAACACCCTATACTGCTGAATAGACTGCCTTTAAACGGCACAACAAATAACCTGCAGCTGAATGAGGCTTATCAACTGCAGGTTATTGCCTTTATTTAAAACAGCCCCGCCAAAATCACTTATGGCGTGCTGATCGCATTTAATTTTAGCTAACTTCTGTAAAATTATATTGTGCTTCATCATCTTTTAAGTCGATCCGCAAATTATAATCATTTAAAATCCAATCATCATTATAAGGAATATAAAAAGTAATGCCTGCAACTTTAGCTTTAAAATGCGCATCGTCACTAGCACCAATTGAAATACCCAAATAATAACCTGGAAAAACTGTTGGGATACCACTATAAATTTTAGTAAAAATCCGTAAATGATCCCCGGACTTTAGCCCTAACTCATCAATGTACCAATTTGCGGCTGCGTGACTCACTGAAAACTTCATCAACCGTCCCTCCTTAAGGCAACGCAATCATTAGCTCCCGGCTTTGTCAATAAGCGACCTGTTTATTTAAACACGATCCAAATTAGAAGCCGTGGTGCATATAATCAATATACCAGAAATCGGTTACATTTTACCATTAAAAAACTTGTAAATCATATTTTTTGCATGACTACTTGTCTCACACAAAATCATTTTAAAATCAGTGGGGCTAATCATGTTGGTCAAGCCATGTTTTAAGCTGTTTCAAATATTGTGCTCGTTCATCAACAAATGGCATGTGGCGACTATGTGCAAATAAGGTCCACTTAGCTTGAGGCAATTGATCATGCATAGTTTTTGCAACTAGTGGTGTACATAAATCATCAGTGCCACTAGTAATCCAAGTCGGCTGCATAATATTTTTTAATTTCATCGTATAATTATAATCACGCAACGTTCCAGTGGGCGAATATTCATTGGGCCCCCAAGCAGTTAAATAACTTTGCGTTCCCGTTTGCTTGGGCCGCCGTAATGGCTCTGGTGAATCAGGTGTTGGAACTGAGGCCGCATGTTGCGTCATATAACGCTGATTAGCTGCTTGATAAGCTTCCGCCGTATAATCATTATTTTTTTCTGCCATAGCAATCGCTGCTTGATCTTTTGGTGCCATTAATTTGATCATCCGATGTTGTTCCTGTGCCCATAGCTTGGCATCAGGTAATGTACTTGAAAGTACCAAGCTTTTAATGCCAGACGGTTGGTAGTCACATAGATAAATTAGCGCTAACATGCCACCCCAAGATTGCCCCATTAAGTGAATCTGTTTCAAATTAAGGTAGTTACGCAGCGCAATCAATTCTTTAACCCAAGTTTCTTGACGCCACAAGGCTGGCTGATTTGGCATTGAAGAATGCCCACAGCCTAATTGGTCATACATAATCAATTGCCGACCATCAGTCGCTAAATCATCTAACAATTCAAAATAATTATGTGTTGATCCCGGACCACCATGAAGTAAAACTAATGGCGCCTTAGTTCCATCAGCTTGCCCGACAATGCGGTAATAAGTGCGGTACTCCCCAAAAGGCATGTAACCTTCTTTAACTGCCATGTTATCTCCTCCTTTAAATTATCTTATACCGTTAATGCTATCATTTTCACAAGTAAAAGAAAAAGATGATCCAGTTTAATATCAAAATAGCGGATAAGCCCGTGACGGCGTTATCCGCTATTTCTTCAAGGCTGCTATTTCAGACTTTTTTTACTGCAACAGTTTGTGTCTGTGTTTGAAAAGGATTGGGAATTAAATTAACGATGATTAACGAAACTAAATACATTACCCCTAAGGCAAAAAGCGCACTGGAGAAACCTTTCAAATCAATTAAATAACCGATTAGTATCGGTGATAAACCGCCAATTGCCCGCCCGGTATTAAAAATAACATTATTGGCAAAGCTACGAATTTCTGTCGGATAAAAACTACTGATCAATGCCCCATAACCTGCATGCATGCCATTAGTGAAAAAGCCAACCACTGCACCAACCACTAACATGGAAAGCGCATTGGACACAAAAGTATATAACAAGACAGCGATTATTGAAAAGATTAAAAAGCAAGAAAAAGTCACTTTGGGCCCTAAATAATCCAATAACTTACCGAAACAAAACATACCTAAAGACATCCCCACAATGATAGAGATCATCCACACGGAAGACTGCGAAACTGATAAATTTAAACGCCGCTCAAATACGGTAGGCAGCCAATTCATTAAGCCAAAATAGCCAGCGACTTGAATCGCCGCCATCATGGTTAAACCAAGCGTAAGCCCAAATTTTTTAGGCGTATTGATCAGTGCAGTAATCGGTGTAACAGATTTTTGCTGGATTTTGGATCGTTGGTGTACTTTTTGCCATGCTTGTGTTTCAGGTAAATGTCTGCGGACAAAATAAGCGAGAATCACCGGAATAAATCCAAAAATAAAAATCGCCCGCCAGCCAGCTCTGGGTAAAATCAACGCTGCAATAATTGCAGCCAACAATGTTCCTAATTGTCCACCAATCGTCACCCAAGCTGACATACGACCACGCTTATAAAGCGGAAAAGATTCTGCAACTAATGCCATGCCAATACCATATTCACCACCAGCACCTAAACCAACGGCAAAACGCAACCAATAAATTGTCATCATATTCTGAGCAAACACCGTGAATAAAGTTGCCAGCGCAAAAATAATAATCGTATAGGTGAAAGTTTTAATTCGCCCATATCGATCAGCTAAGTAGCCAAATATGACGCCGCCAGCTAACATACCTAAATTTGTAATTGCTGGCAACATTCCACCTACAGCTGCAGAAAGGTGAAATTCACTAATAATCGAACTTAAAGCAAACGACAATAACATGACATCCATGCTTTCTAGCGCTAAACCTAACATTGAAGATGCCAAAATCTTTTTTTGATAAGCATGCATTGTCATTCAATTTCCCCCCAATCGTTTAACCAAACTGCCAATGCTCTGGATCAGCACACCACTGCTGTAATTGTTGCTTTTGTGTTTGATCAATATCGCCTAACTGGGTTGCTGTATCAATTAAGCTAGTGTAATCAGTCAAAGCATGAAAAGGAATTTGAGCGGCATTAAACTGGCTTAAGCTAACAGCTAATTCATAGGTGAAAATGCTCACTACACCTAGCACTTCAGCTTGTTTTTGCTGAACAGTCCGAACTGTCTTTAAGACGCTGGCACCGGTTGATACTAAATCGTCTAACACCACAACTCGAGTATCAGCTGCTAAACAACCTTCAATTTGTTCTTTTTTACCATGATCTTTAGCTTGGGAACGCACATAAATCATTGGTAAATCTAGTGTTGCCGCTACCCAGGCCGCATGTGGAATGCCAGCTGTTGCAGTCCCCGCAATCACTTGGACTGTCGGAAAATGTTTTAAAATGTGTGCTGCTAATGCTTTAGTAACCTGCTTACGGGCAGCGGGATAACTCATAATCAGGCGATTGTCCGTATAAATCGGACTTTTAATTCCGCTGGCCCAAGTAAAGGGCTTAGTAGGTTGAAGTGTAATAGCACCAATCTCTAGCAATAGTTTTGCAATTGCAGTTTTATCTTGTAACATTGTTAGCCTCCCATAAATATTTAATCTGTTGATAGGCACGGTATGGATCTGCTGCTTGCGTAATTGGACGCCCCACTACTATCCGGTCACTACCTAGCTCAGCGGCTTGTTGCGGTGTCACAACCCGCTGTTGATCATCTGATGTCGTTTGCGCCAGCCGAATACCAGGCGTCACACAAATAAAATCAGAATTAGTGACCTGTTTAATTGTCTTAACTTCCAAAGCGGAGCAGACAACACCGTCCAAGCCAGCTTGCTGCGCTAAACTGGCTAAATGGCTGACGCTTTGCATCATACTGGCGGTGACAAGCTGTTCAGACTTTAATTGCATTTCGCTGGTTGAAGTCAACTGTGTAACTGCGATTAACTTAGGTAAAGCTGTCGCCGATCCATTAGCCATTAAGCCAGCTTTAGCCGCTTGCATCATTTTCACACCGCCCAATGCATGGACATTGAGTAAACGAATTCCTAACCCAGAAAGCAGTCGCACGCTACGTGCCACTGTATGCGGAATGTCATGTAATTTGAGATCTAAAAACACATCATGACCGGCATCAATTAAAGTTTGTACGCCGTTGATCCCAATTTGATAAAATAATTCCATTCCCACTTTTAAATATAATTTTTCATGCGTGGGAAATAATCTCAAAAAGTGTGTCATCGCTTCCTGATCAGAAAAATCTAACGCGATAATTGGCCGTGTCATCGGCTACTCACCACCATGTCGTTTATTAATGATTGAATGCTTTGTACTTGATATTTTTCCATAATTACCGGTAATTTTTGAATAATATCTACACAAGCATAGGGATTATTAAAATTAGCAGTCCCAACTGCAACAGCACTTGCACCTGCCATCATCAATTCCAAGGCATCTGCTGCTGTACTAACGCCGCCCATACCAATAAGGGGCAATTTGGAAATTTGATGAACCCGGTGAACCATTCTAATTGCAATAGGTTTAATTGCCGGGCCTGACAAACCACCAGTGCCATTACCTAATATCGGTTTGCGCGTAGCTAAATCGATTCGCATACCCACTAAAGTATTAATCAATGAGAAACCAGCAGCACCTCCTGCCTCAGCGGCTTGCACAATTGGTAATATATCTGTTACATTAGGCGTCAATTTAACGTAAATTGGCACTTGGCTCACTGCAGTACAAGCTTTCGTCAAAGCATAGACAGTTTGCGCATCCGTGCCAAAAGCCATTCCCCCTGCCGCAACATTTGGGCAGGAAACATTGAGTTCAATTGCTTTTACATTTGGTGCACCACTAATTTTTTGGCAAACTGTGACATAATCACTAGTTTGAGCGCCAGCTACATTTGCAATGATGGGCAGTTCTGGATACTGCTGTTGTAACCAAGGCAATTTTTCTTCTAGAACAGTTTCTAATCCAGGATTTTGTAGCCCAATGGCATTTAACATGCCACTAGCCGTCTCTGCAATTCGAGGTGTAGCGTTACCTAATTTAGGTTTTAGCGTTGTTGCTTTAATAGTCAATGCCCCTAATTGATTCAAATCATATAGTTGTGCATAACGTTGGCCAAAACCAAAGCAGCCACTGGCTGGCATAATTGGATTCTTTAATTTTAATCCGGGAAGCTTAACGGCTAACTTTGTCATTAAAATACCACCTGTTCCTTTGAAAATACCGGTCCATCTTCGCAGGCTTTATAGTAACCATTCTGTTGGCGCGCAGGTACCACACAGGCATAGCATTCCCCGATGCCACAAGCCAATGGTCGTTCAACCGCACAATAAACATGGGGGTGATTTTGATAACGCCGAGCAATCATCTGCAATAAGCCAGCCGGTCCACATCCATAGATAGCTTGGTAATGAGCTTGTGTTAATTTTGCTTCAATTAGTGAATTAACATTCCCATGAAAACCAAAAGTACCATCCTCTGTCGTATAGTAAACTTTGGCTAAACTTTCTAATTCCAGTTGGTAAAATAAAGCTGCCTTGGTTTTAACACCAAATATGATCGTCACCACAATGCCGTGAGCAACCAATCTTTTTAATAAGCCTAAAAGTGGTGCCATACCAATACCACCAGCAATCAGTAATACTTCTTGTTTAGGCTTTAAAAATGCGGTTGGGAACCCATTACCTAGGGGACCAAAAACAGATAGCAACTGTCCGCTTCGACACTGGCTCAATAATTTTGTTCCCACACCAACAGTACGGTAAATTAAATGTAGCCGGTCCGCTTCAATCGTTACAATGCCAAAAGGGCGTCGTAGTAAGTGCGCTGTATCGGGAATTTGAAGCATCACAAACTGTCCGGGCTGATAAGCTAACGCTGCCACGTCACCTGATAAAATTAGTTCAAACGTGTTTGGGGCAATTTGTTGTTGCGCTTTAAGTTTTAAAACTCTTTGTTGCATTCTCTAACCTCTCATTCATCCGTTATGGCTGCTTTTAATTCATCAGCCAGATAGACAATTTTTCCTGCTACTATCGTGCATAGCGTTTTGCCGTACACTTTCTCACCTAAAAATGGCGTATTAGCACTTTTAGAACAAAAATCTGCTGCATTTATCTTAAAGGGATGCGTCAGGTCAAAAATAGCTAAATCCGCTGGTGCTCCCACAGCTAGTTCGGTAGGGAGCCCTAAAGAAAAAATTTTTATAGGTTGTTGATTTAACCATTCAATCAATTGCGCTAAAGTACAAAAATTTGTTTTCACCAAGTGTGTATATAAAAGGCTAAATGCAGTTTCACTTCCCACAATGCCAAATGCAGCCTTTTTTAATCCTAACTGCTTTTCTTCAATGGTATGTGGCGCATGATCAGTTGCAATGCAATCAATTGTGCCGTCCAGTAGCCCTTGTAACAAAGCTTGGCGATCATGTTCTGTTCTTAATGGAGGATTCATTTTAAAATTACCATCATCGTTACAAATTGCCTGTTCAGACAGTAATAAATGGTGCGGGGTCACTTCACAAGTCACATTTACCCCTACCTGCTTAGCGCAACGAATCATTTGGACTGCTGCTGCCGTTGAAACATGACACATGTGGTAATGCACCCCAGTGGCTTGGGCCAACACTAAATCACGGGCTAATTGAGCTGTCTCTGCTGTTTCTGGAATACCCGGTAAATTTAAAGTTTTTGCTGTTACACCAGCATTAATCACACCACCTTGAACCAGCTCTTCAGCCTCCACATGTGCGGCAATCGGTAAGTTAACTGTCTGAGCTGCTTGCATGGCTTGCAACATGGTGCGAGCACTTTGTACACCGCTGCCATCATTTGAAAAAGCCAGTGCACCGGCTTGTTTTAACTGTGCAAAATCGACTAAGTATTGTGAAGTTCGTTTCTGCGTAATGGTGGCATATTGCCCGATGTGAACCACACCTTCTGCCTGTTGCCTTTGAATTAACTGACTTAGCTTTTCAGCATTGTCAGGTACGGGCAAAACATTGGGCATGGCACCGACAAAAGTAAATCCGCCATGCGCTGCTGCTAAACTTCCTGTTGCAATAGTTTCTTCGGCAGTCATTCCTGGATCACGCAGGTGAACATGCAGGTCCACCAAACCAGGTGTGATAAATGCGTGTTGTAAATCTACCGTTTTAACGCCACTAGCGACTAGATTTTTACCGATTGCGGCAATTCTGCCAGCTACGATGAGCAAGTCGCGTATGCGCAATTCACCTGAAAGCAAGATTTGTCCGTTTTTCAATAAGTAGTTCATACTAAGCACCCCAAATCTTGCGCGCGCAAAACACTTTCGATCATGGCCATTCGCATAAACACTCCATTTTGCATTTGACTGACAAAACGCGACCGTTTACTCTCAACCAGTTCACTAGCTAATTCAACGTCGCGGTTAATCGGCCCTGGATGCATGATAATCGCATCTGGGTGCATTCGTGCGGCTCGCTCAACGGTTAAACCGTATTGGCGATGATAAGCAGCAGCATCAAAATCCGCAGCACTTTGATGCCGTTCGTGCTGTACGCGTAGCATCATCATGACATCAACTTGTTCAACTAACTCATCGATGGGAAGATAAGTACCATAAGGCGCAAATTCTGGAGTATACCAATAAGCTGGACCAGAAAAGAAGATTTGTGCGCCCAGTTTATGCAAAATTTCCATATTTGACCGTGCTACCCGGGAATGATTTAAATCACCGACAATCGCTACCTTCAGACCGCTAAAGTCGCCAAAATTTTCACTAATGGTCATCATATCCAGCAAACTTTGCGATGGGTGCTCACCACTACCATCACCGGCATTAATCAGTGCTACCGGTAACGATGGTTGATTGATCAACATTTTGTAGTAAGCATCTTGCCAATGCCGAATCACCAGTAAATTCACACCGACTGCGGCAAGTGTCAGACAAGTATCATACAATGATTCACCTTTTTTAACTGAACTAGTTTGCGGATCAAACTGGACGACTGATAAGCCTAAGCGCCGCTCTGCAACTTCAAAACTAGTATGCGTCCGCGTGCTATTTTCAAAAAACAAATTAGCCGCGTAAAGTGGTGTCGTCAGCTCCAAATGCAAGCCTTGCTTGAAAGCTTCAGCACGCTGAATTAGCAGCTTAACGGTTGTAACGTCTAAATCTTTCATTGAAACTAAAACAGGTTTTTGGAAAATTGCTTGATCAATCATGGTATTTCCCCCTCAATGTGTTGTAAAAACTGATGAAACGGCAAAATAAACAGTGCATCTTACTGCCTACTAGCTAGCAAAATGCACTTTCTGATTATGTTATGTACCGCAATCATCATTTTGCTCTCTCTGGAGACAATTAAATCATTTGCAACGGATAGACTATTTTATTTTTTTAATCAACAATTCCTTTTAAGCCATCACATTCCCCCTTCAGCTAAAAAAAATCCTTCTGCCCGCGTGGCAGAAGGATTCACTAATATTAGGCTAGACGGTGCCTAAATTAATCGTACCTTATTAGCCTCACGGGACTAAATTAAAGGAGTTCGTTTTTTGTTAGTCTTAGAATAACCGGCTTATCAGCAATTGTCAACAAGTTTTTTAATTAAACACTACCAAGCAAAGATTAAAAAAGAGCCTGTGCCTGATAGGTACAGCCTCTTTTAGAACTTAAACTTATTTCAATTTCTTTTTGCTGACAATGTTTAACTTGTCATCTAAATCATAAACAACTGGTTCACCCGTTGCCATTTCCAAATTCATGATGTCAGCGTCAGAAATATTTTCTAAATATTTAGTCAACGCACGTAATGAGTTACCATGTGCTGCAATAATCACATTTTTACCATCCAATAATGTTGGCGCAATGTGATCTTCCCAGAAAGGAATAACCCGTTCCAACGTGACTTTTAAGTTTTCGCCACCAGGAATAATCCGTGGGTCTAAGTTAGCGTAACGCCGGTCTTGTGCTGCTGAGCTTTCATCGTCTGCTTTTAACAATGGCGGTAAAGTATCATAAGAACGCCGCCAAATGTGGACTTGTTCGTCCCCATATTTTTCAGCCGTTTCTTTTTTATTCAAACCTTGCAATGCACCATAATGCCGTTCGTTTAAACGCCATGTTTTCATTTCTGGAATCCAAAGCTGACCAATGCCTTCCAATGCATAATGCAATGTTTTAATCGCACGTGTTAACACTGATGTGTAAGCTTGATCGAATTCGATGCCTTCTTTTTTCAGCAATTCGCCGGCATGTTTAGCTTGGCGAACCCCTTCTTCACTTAAATCAACATCAATCCAGCCAGTGAATTGATTAGATAGGTTCCATTCACTTTGACCGTGACGGATAAAAACTAATTTAGCCATATTGTGACTACCTCACTTTTTAGTTATTTCCTTTTCATTGTACACTGCTTATACGAAAAATCCTAGTCTGATAGCGCTTTTTTCATCACCTTTTTCATTTTATCCACTTAATGAGCCAATTCATCAGCGCTACTAAACAACATCATTACAACACCTTTTAATGTTTCTCAGTTTGTTTTACTTTTCGATTGCCGATTGATTTGACACCTAAAATGTCTAAAAAGAAAGTAAATACTGGAATCCCGACAATTAAGCCCCAAGTACCAAACAATCGCTCACCAACTAGTAAAACCACAAATGTGTAAAAGATGGGCAGTTTGGTGCGGCTTGCCATGAATTGCGGGTTCAATACATAAGCTTCTAAAGCATGTATGATCACAATCAAGATTAAAATGTAGGCAACGTACTGAATTCCCCCTACGGAGTAGCCTATCAATGCTAACGGAACACAAGAAATAATCACACCTGCCACGGGAATCATACTTAATAAGAAAACCATAATTGCTAAAGTTGGTAGTTGCGGCATTTTCATGATTCCGAGAAAAATCGTAGTCAACACGGTATTCGTGATCGCGATGAAGACTTGAGCTTCGATGACAACGCCGAAAGTATTAACAAATTTTTTAGCAAAGAAATAAATGTCTTGGAAAAGCCACGCGTAACGACTAGTCAAAAATAACCGGCTGAATTGGAACATATGGTGACTTTCCACTGTGAAGAAAAAGCTAAGAATCAATGAAAAGAAGAAAGTGACACCCATCATTCCGATGCTGCCTAAATAATTAAGCGCCACCGCAACTCCACCTTTAAATTGATTCATGATGTCCGATGTTTTAATGTAACTGTTTAGCCATTTAAACACCTCATTGGTTTCATAATCTGGATTTTGGTAAAACTGATAAACAGACTCAACCATTTTGACGGTTTGATCTGCAATCACTGGTAAATATTTTGTCACCGCTGAATAAAGTAAGTAAATAGTTAATGCGTAGACAACCATAACGATTAACGGAGCTGGTAGTTTCACCCAGCGCCGAACAAAACTGACCAATTGTAAAACTAAAAAAGTAAAGATAAAGGTTAATAAAATAATGCTCATCATGTGGCGGGCTAAAAATAAAACTAAGATAATCCCGATCAATACCACAAAACGGCGTAATTCAACGTTGGCTAAAAATTTTTTCCAAAGCGACACTAACATCACATCCTCGAGCTAATTGTACAAGAAAACAAGGCAAGATGCGACTAACATCACTTTAAAAAAGCAATTGTGATTGCTGACTTATCACAACTGTCGTTTTCTTAATACTACCTTGTGCATTTTTTGAAACAAGACGGTTTAAACTGCAAGTAAATCGCCACTAGCTAATAGATAAAGGTATTTATGCGTCACCGGCCGACCTAAAATTTGACTTAAGGCCGCAGCGTAAATATTAACTTGTCCAGCATAACGCTGTCGTAATTTTTCACGTTTGGCTTCTGGATGCTGTTGCGGTACATAATCAGTTTTATAATCAAACAAAATCACTTGATCTGACGTGACTAAATAACCATCCATAATCCCGTGAATTAAAATTTGTGCTGGATCATCTGCTGCAAAACCAGCAAATAACTGCTTAGCTGGTAATAATAATGAAAAAGGCGCTTCTCTGACCACTTGATCGGGCTGCATTAAAAGTTGTTGCCCCAATTGGCTATCAAAAAACTTTAAAATGTGCGCTTGATTAATGTGCTCAGCTACAGCTGCAGTTAAAATGTTTTGTGTAACTAATTTTTGAATGAGCTGATCAATACTAGCAACCGTTGGCGGAGTGTGCAAGTCAAGCTTTTGTAAAACGAGATGCGTTGCTGTACCCACCGCTGTTGGTGAAACTTGCTGGGTCGCTTGCATGAATTTTGGCACGATGAAATCCTGTGCAACGTAGCGATGTGTGCCAGGTTTTTTCTTAGCCGCATCAAGTGGCATTGGATTCAACTGGTTACTATCCGGCTCATCAAATAACCGTTTAACTTCCGAGACCGCTTGGTAAGCGGTGGTCTGGGTTGCTGCTTGGTAACGATACTGAAGCTTTAAAACTTGGTTGATTTGGTCAACATTGAGACTAGAAAAATCAGTTGTTTGTGCTGCTTTTTTAAACTTTTCTGGCCAATTAACTTTATCTGGTTTAGTCATTTCCGCTGGCAAAATTTGATCAGCCTGATAAAACTTAATTTCAAATTGACTAGGATCATTTTGCAACAAATTAGTAGTCGAACGTGATTGCGTTAATAAACGCTGTTCAAACTTAGGATGCCGGACTAAACACATCCCTAACCAGTCCATAAAATTAGTGGTACCGCTGCGTAAACTTGGATTCAGCACCAAGTTTTGACTTTGAAAAGCACGCTGCCAGTTAGCCAGTGCTTGGGTTTGATTGGCATAACTACCAACAATAAAAAGTTGCTGTTCAACACGCGTTAACGCAACGTATAATAACCGCATTTGTTCAGCTGCCTGTCGCCGCTGAACTAGGGTTTGTGCCAGTTTTTTTTGCGGTAAACTAATTTCAATGCGTTTTTGCGGTTCTAAATAAGTGATGCCAATGCCAAAACGATCATCTAAAATGGTTTGACTCCGCAAACTTTCTTGATTGAACTGGTGGGTCGCATCAAATAAAAAGACAATCGGGAATTCTAATCCTTTACTACCATGAATGGTCATAATTGAGACGGCGTCTTCGACTGCTTGTGCTGGTGCTTCCCCTAAATCTTTGTCCTTGGCCTGCATTTGTTTAATAAAACGGACAAATTGGAATAAGCCTTTAAAACTACTAGCTTCATAAACATGCGCCCGTTCATACAATGCGTGCAAATTAGCCTGCCGCTGCGCACCTGCTGGCATTCCACCAACATAGTCTAAAAAGCCAGTTTCATTATAAATTGTCCAAATCAAGGTCACCAATTGATTATCCCGCGCCAATTTACGAAATTGGTTTAATTGCGTCAAAAAACGACTGACCTTTTTATTTAGTTGTTGCTGAAAATCAGTTACATCCGACTGTTGTTTAAATCTGTCAGTAAAGGCCAACAATGCTTGGAAATAATCGCCCGTTCGTTGATTAATCCGTAAAAAGGCAAGTTCATTTTCATCCAAACCAACAATTGGCGAACGTAAGACACTAACCAAGGGAATATCTTGGTAAGGATTATCAATAATGCTGAGCAATGCCATCATAATTTGAATTTCTGTAGTTTGAAAGTAGCTCTGTCCACCATTAACTACTACAGGAATCTCAAGCCGTTTAAACCAATCCAACAACACTAAATTATTTTTACGAGTTGGCGTTAAGATGGCAATATCCTGGTAAGTTACCGGACGTAGTGCACCCTGTTTGCGGTCATAAATTTGACCATGCGCAATTAACTGTTTGATCCGTTGGCCCACAATGGCTGCTTGTCCTTGAATCTTATCATCTAACATAAACTGTTCTGGAATTTCTTTAGTTGTTTCTTTATTTCCCACCGACTTTTCCGGATCTGCTTTAGCAGAATCGGTTTCATAAACTAACAAAGCCGCAGTTTTAGGTACGGTTTCCGGATACTGGGCACCTGCAACCAATTTAGCCGCGCTATCATAAGTCATTTCACCAACTGTTTTATCCATTAACTGACTAAAAATTAAATTGGTAAAGTGATCAATGTTCGCTACTGAACGAAAGTTTTCAGCTAAGTTAATCCGTTGCCCACTTGTCTGTGACTGCGCAAATTGATGGTATTTGTTTAAAAATAAGCTAGGATCAGCCAAACGAAAAGCATAGATAGACTGCTTAATATCCCCCACCATAAACATGTTACCAGGGTCTTTTTGACTGACCGTCGTTAAAATTTCTTCCTGTAGCCGGTTGATGTCCTGATATTCATCCACTAACACTTCATTAAAATGTTGCCGTAATGCAAGTCGAACTTGTTTGCCACGTTCATTATCTGCAGTTAGGATAGCTAATGCAAAATGTTCTAAATCACTGAAATCTAAAACGTGCCGATGCTGTTTTTCCTGACGGAATGCTTTAGCAAATAAGTTAACAACCAACACTAAATGGCTGACTAATTGCCTAGCGCTTTTCATCACCTCCACCAAATGGTCAGCATCCAAAGCAAAGTAATCATCAGCTAAAGCGGCAATGCGCATTTTGGCTTGTTGGCGGAAAGTCATTGCTGTTGTCTTGGCTACCTTATCTTCATCACTCAGTTTTCTTACACTAGGAGCCCGCTGAAATTTAAAAGCTAAGAATTCTTGCCGCAGTTGATCCCAAGACGCTGTCGATAACTGAGCTGTTAGCTGAGCGACTTGTTCGCGGTCAGCTGTTAAACAGTCGCCTAACTTAGCGAGTTCTGTATGCTGAATCGTTTCTTGAGCACTTTTTAAATCCTGATCAGCTTGAAATAACTCATTGGTTAATAATGGTTGCAACTGCCGTTGGAAAAAGTGACTTGCAGTGGGCTGATCCGTCGCTAATTCATAGGCTTGTGGCAATTGCGCTAACCAAGCTGCAGGATCTGGATTAGCATTAGCAAAATCAAATAACCGCATCACTAAATCAGTTAAGCCATCATCACTGCGATCATTGGAAAAATTAGCCGTTAACTGGTCAAATTGATTGTCCGTCTCATAAAGTTCTTCACGCAAATCTGACCAAACATCTTCGCGTAATAAAGTGGCTTCAGTGTCATCGGTTAATAATCTGAAAACCGGATCTAAGTCAATTACATAGTAATAACGTTGTATCAACTGAAGGCAAAAGGCATGTAGCGTGCTGATATTTGCTGTACCCAAGCGATTAAGCTGTTGATTTAAGTGCTGCCGTTGTGCTGGCTCATGACTCTCCGCTATGGCTTGTTGTAAGGCTTGTTGGATACGGTCACGCATCTCACTAGCAGCAGCTTCTGTAAACGTCACAACCAACAATTGATCTACATTAACGCCGTGCAAAATTTTTTGAATCACGCGCTCTACTAAGACAGTCGTTTTACCAGAACCTGCTGAGGCTGAAACTAAAATATTATGGCCAGCATCTTCAATTGCTTGTTGCTGACTAGTTGTAAAATTAGTTTTCTTTTTGCCCATCATTTTCCTCCTTTTCTTTTCTTAACAATTCTATGACCTGTGCCCGGTCAATCGGGGCAATGTGATGATAATCATTTTCGGGCAGCATTGCATCGAATTGCATGATTACTTTGAATGGCGAATACTGTAGCGCAGTTTGATTGTTAGGCCACTTTACTGGTTTTAATGCAACATTACCGGCAAAAATAGCGGCAGCAGCAGCTTTAATCAATGCTTCATCGTGTTTTAATAACAAGTTTAGCTCTTCGTTTGTCACTAATTGACTACGATGCAACGAGTAGCCTGATTTTATTTTAGTCAACGGGTAAATTTTTGAACTTCCAGTACGTTCTGCTAAATCAGAATCTAAATTTTCTAATAACGGCGCATCATTTAGCAAAAAGCCTTGGTATTTATTTTTTGCAAGTAAAGCATCTTCAAAGCCTTTACGTAACACGTCTTTTAACTTTAGCTTTGGGTTTTGTAAATGTAAATATAAAGCACCAGCTGGTTTTGGCTTGACTTGCTTATTTTGAATTAAGCTAGCGGTGTTTTGCAAAACAGCATCCAAATAAGTCAGCATCTGCAATGCCAAGCCGTAATAAGCATCACGAAAGTCAAATTTACGAACGCCAGATTTATAGTCTACAATGCCCAAGTATGCCGTATCATTTAGCACCATTTGATCAATTCGGTCAATTTTACCGCGAACCAATACTTGACGTCCTTTTGGCAATGAAAAGCGTAATGGTTTTAGACCATCTTCAGCGCCAACATGGCCAAACAAAACTTCCGTCCGAAATGGTGCCATTTGGGTCCGCTGACTTTGTCGCTGTAAAGCATGGGCAACTTGTTTAATCGTCGCTGCTAGCTGGCGCGCCAAATAAGCCATTCGGTTTGAGCTGGTTAAAACTTGAAATTGCGGCAATTCGATCATTTGACTCAAAATCTGATCTACTAAACGATCAATCTCAGCCACGCTTAAATCAGACAGCTTTTTCCCCACTTGTCTAATTTGCCGTAATAATTGATCCAATGCCATATGATAATATTCACCTGCGCTTGCCGGTGATAATTCAAAAACATCACGTTCGCGCAACTTTAACCCGTACTTTAAAAAGTAGGCATATGGATTCTGATAAAATTCTTCTAATTTTGAAATTGACGTATTAATCGTTTTACCATATAAGGCCTGCACAATTTCAGGTTGTAATTTTTGCGGCACATTGCGATAGTTCAAACTTGCCAATAAATTTTCTGTTAAAGCTTGGTAATTATCATCCTGTTGTAACAAGCGGTAAATATAAAGCCAAGGTACTGACAATTGAACCTTTTGCGCCATGGCATCCCGGGCAATTTGCACTAAATGCGTTAATGTACTGCGCTTTGAGCCCACAAAAGGCGCAATTTTACGATCTGTTAGAGCTGGCCGTGTTTGCACAACTTGTAATGGTAACTGAAAATGCTGTTGAATCCGGTCGACATAAGGCGATAATTTTAATGTCACCCCGTCATCATTGAGCGGATACGTAAAAATTAACTGTTGCTGCGGCGTTAGAAAGGCTTTGTAATTTAAAAACGGCTCACAACTAAGTTGAGTTAGCGCATCATCAGCTAAATAAGTCCCTTCAGCCAAATATGGGGCCAACGATGCTTGATCATCGTCTGAAAGTAATTGTTCATTCATGAGCCGATCTGGCATGACTTGGTCAGTACTGCCAATCATAAATACCACTTTGCGCATTGCAGTCTGCGTAATTCCCGTTTCTGAAACTAACACTTGATCTAGGGTTGAAGGAATTTGCGAATAACTAGCACCACTAAAACCAACTTGTAGCAAAGCTAGCAAATCATCGGCATGAAACGGTACTTGACCTAAAATTGTCACGTATTCGTCCAACATTTTACAAAAGACTTGCCAAGTTTGTTCTGGTTCAGCTGCTTTAACTAAATCACCCGCTTCTAAAGCTTGGTCACGCCAGTCTTGTAATTGAGCGACAACGCCGCGTTTAACTAAAAAATTATAAATGATTTGGGCCGCATCTTGACCCGTTTTTGCTTGATCTAACTTTTTAAAAAATGGGGGCAACGTTTTTTTGACAAAACGGCGAATCAAATTAACTTGCTCAGAACGTGCTTGATCTTTAGTGGTTTCTGTGCCGAAATCTTGGTCTTCAAATCGGTAAAATTGCCAGTCTTCCTTACGTAACCATTGTTTACCCGTGAAACCATACTTTAACACCACATTTTCTGTTAAATCGACTGCTTGTCGGTAAGCATTATTAGGCATTGGTTTACCAGCAACTTCTGGTAAAAGCAGCTCTGTTTTTAGCAATCGCATCATATCTTGATAGCGATAATAATGTTGTTTAACCGCAAATAATGCATTAATCAACTCAACTAATGGATGGTCCGTCATGTGCCGCTGTAAGTCATCAAATATTGGGATGTTAAATGTCTTAAAAATTGGTGCAATGATCGTTTCATAATCAGCTAAGTGCCGGGTCAACACTAAAAAGTCTTGGTAACGGTATCCCTTTAAAGCGACCATTTGCCGAATCTGCGTCGCTACTTGCCGAATCTCTGTCTGTCGTGTGTCCGCCTGAATGACTTGTATACTTTTTGAATCAGCTAATTGTTCATGGCTTAAATGACGACTACCATTGGTCGACAACCGCCAAAAATTTTCTAACCGCTGTAAATCTGGACTCACACGAGCTTGCTGCACCATTTCATCCTTTAAAATCGTAACATGAAGGCTACGTGCTGCTTGGTACAAGCGATGATAAAGTTGTCCGGATTTAAAGAACAAATTTTGTTTTTGTGGTACTTGCTGGTGGTAAGGTTGATCCAACATTAAACCAACTGTTAAACCGGCTGCTTTTTGCATCACAGTTAAAAGCAATTGATTTTCTTGTGCTGTCAATTGACTAAAACCCTCAACATAAAAATAAGTGTGGCTTAAATCTTGTTGAGTTAAATAATCACTTAAAGTCCCTAATAAATCCGTATTTTCAATGAAACGTCCTTGCATAGCTTGGCTAAATTGGGTATAGATCAGCGCTAAATCATGCACCTTAGCACCAATATCAGATTGCTGGTCTAATTCAGCAGCGATCTGTGTTAAATTTTCAGCAGTGATGCAACCAGTTTTTAAAGCCAACAATTGCCGTACAACCTGAGCAATAAAACCTGGCTGCGCTAATTCACCACGATAAATGGTTAATTTATCCGCCAGATCTGCCATAATTTGGTATACCAGCATGTTTAACCCAGCTGCACCAATTCGTGGAATTTGGTAATAAGGCGTATTCTTCATAAAAAACCACGCTAACCGGGTAAACGAAAAAGCTTGTAACCGACTAGCTGCAAAAAAATCATCCTGATTGCCTTGATGCCGCTTAAGGTCCGTTAAAATATCAACTTCAGAACTGAATTTAATGTGGTTGGGCACAATATAAAAAAACTGTCCTTTAGGATCAGCCTGCAACTGTTTTTGTAGCTGCCCAAGTACTGCTGCTCGCCGATCTGTACTGGCTGGACCCAATATAAATTTCAAGCTCAAATAATTCACTCCCGCCCTGATAAAATTCTTGGTTTTAGTTTAACATATTTACTGATCAAAGAACATTTGTTCGCTACTCTTTTACTAAAAATCAAGATAAAAAAACAAGGAACAATTCTTAAATGAATTGTTCCCTGTTCAAACATAAATTGACGAATTAAATTAAAGTACCCGAACGCCAAAAGAAGGCATAAAGTAGTTGCTGACACTTTGTACTTCAACACTTTGGCCTGGCTGTGGTGCAGCAATGTATTGATTATTACCAATATACAAAGCAACATGGTAAGTTGCACCAGCATTACCCCAGAATACTAAGTCACCAGCTTTAAGTTGGTTAACTGCAACATGTTGGCCAGCACTTTCTTGTGCAACAGTATTATGACCAACATTAACGCCAGCTTGCGCCAAAGCATATTGAGTTAACCCAGAACAGTCTAAACCAACACCTGGCGTAGCGCCACCCCAAGCATAAGGCACCCCAATTTGTGATTGCGCTGCTTTAATAGCAGTTTGAACTGCAGCACTAGAGGAAGTGTTAGCAGCAGCTGCAGGCGCTTGTTGCGTTTGCGTAGCAGCTTGCTGTTGTGCTTGAGCTTGTGAAGCTTGTGCCTGTGCTTTGTCTTGTTCTTCTTTAACGTCTAAATACTTACCTGGTACCCATTCATTGTTACCAATGTTATACCAAGTTTCACCATCATGTTGTTTTTGACCCTCGATATTAACCGTTTGGTCTTTAACTAAATAGCGTACTGGTGATGGATTGTCTGAATTATCCCAAACAGTAGTAGCCCCTGGTTCATATGTAACGGTTCCGGTAGTTGCCGCTTCAACATCGGAAGTCGTTGCCATACTAAGGAGCGTCGCACCTGCAATGCCAATTACACCGGCAGTAACACCCTTCACTAAATTTCCTTTATTCATAGTTGTCATGTGTGTAAACCCCTCAATAATATTATCATTTTCACTAGATTTATCATAAAGCATTGAAATTACAGCGCAATTACTCGCATATAACAACTTTGTTACATTTGTCATAAAGTGTAATTGTAGCCGTCAACAACGTCTTTATAAATAATTAATCAATTAAAATTTTATTTAAAAATGGCTTTAAAATGAGAATTAATTAATAAAAAGGGAAACTGAATTACTTTTATTTGTTAATCCCCCCAGAAGCAACCCGAATCTAACAAATTATCAATGGCATACAAAAAAGCAGCGGCAATTGCCGTTGCTTTTTTCTGGGTCGCCCTTAGTTATCACTTTAGATGTTTACGGAGATAAACTAATAGCTGCGCCTCATTTGCGAAAACCCGAGGCCGTTTCTGCCCATGTAAACGCAAATCAATCTGATTTACTTTCATTCGTCCGGTCCATGTATAGCTATATTGAACGATATAACGGTTATTCAAATGATTCTTGCCGAACTTCAAAACGTAATAGTTTTCCGGCGCGACTAAGGGTGAAAGATATTTTTTCTTATAGTGAAACCCATTTGCTTTAAGAAAATTTTTGGTTTTTCTAAGCATTTCATCGCCACCTTATGTCTATTATCATACAAGAAAGCACCAGCAAAAGCTAGCCAAAACCATTAACTAAACAATTTATCTAAATGCTTTGCATCTTGTTTCCGATTACTACCAACTTCATCTTTACTGCCAGTTAAGTTAGTCAAAAAATTCCAAAATGGAAGTTGAATTCCCAAATCTGGTGCGTCCGCTGCACTAATTTGGTAACGAATTTGATCTTCAGCACCGGCCATCACTTTTTGGACCCAATGCGGTTCAGCCAAGCTTTCTTGACCTAATGCAGCTAACGGAATACCAGTAGCCATCACCTTTTCTACTTCAGCTGGTGTCCGTAAATTACCTACTGAAATCAGCGGTAAATCAACACCGGCAGCAGCTTGAATCTTCTTAATCAAAGGTTCAGAATCACTTTTATCGTTTAAAGACGTCCGCCATGCATTTCCCATGGAAACATGCAGGTAATCTAATTGTTGTTGTCGTAAAACTTTTACAAAAGCTAATGTATCTTCGATTCGAATTCCTGGCTCTTCAATCTCTTCTGGTGATAAACGATAGCCTAATAAAAATGGTTTGACCGCATATTTTTGAATCACTTGTTTTGCCAGTTGAATAACCGCCAATGGAAAGGCCATCCGCTTCTCAAGACTGCCACCCCAGCGATCATCACGCCGGTTAGAATGTGGTGAAAAGAATTGCTGTAACAGGTATGTGTTAGCACCATGTAATTCTACACCATCAAAGCCTGCTTGAATAGCCCGTTGAACTGCACTACCAAAATCAGCAATGGTTTGCTCTACTTCTTCATCAGTTAGCGCACGAGGTGTTTCAGCACCAGGCCGTACAGCAGGAATCGCACTAGCACTAACTGGTTGGTAACCTCGCAACACTTGGCTATTACTCATTCGACCTGCTGAAAAGATCTGAAGTACCGCCTTGGTACCATTTTGATGAATAGCATGTGCAACACGAGACAAGCTAGGAATAAACTGGTCAGCAGCAGCGCTAAGTTCACCCTCAAATCCCTTACCTAGTGCGTTAACGTTAGCAACTGGCGTAATAAAAAGACCAGCCCCACCGGTGTGAATCCTAAAATAATCAATTTCATCCTGTGTGACGTTACCGTCATGGAAGCTCATTGTTTCAGTCATCGGCGGAATAACAATCCGATTTTTCAAGGTTACGCCAGAGCGAAATTTATAAGTATTTAAGAATTGATAGTTTGCCATCATTAAAACTTCTTTCCGTATTAAAGTAACTGTAACTTTGCTTATTACATTAAAATGATAACGCAAACATGCTCAACCTGTAAAGCAATTTGCTCAGTTAAAAACTTGTCGGCAACATACTAAGTTTTAAATCATGTCCCAAGTGATTTGTTCATCTGGCGCAACAGTATTTGCTGGCGATACTGAACACCCATTTGCTTTACTAGTATCAATGATACTGCCCGCTATTTGAATCAGTTGTTTTTCCTTAAAAGCTGCAATCGCTGCTTTTTGTGCTAGTTCAGTCGAATCAAATTGTTTATGGTAGCTAGCACGAACGCCGCCATTGAAATAAAAACTAATCTGGTAAAATTTATTCACTATAATTGCTCCTTACTGCATTATTATTTATGCCTTAACGATCAATCCCGTTAACTACATGAATTAAATCATCTTGCCCATTATAAAATGAACCAATTGCGCCATAGGCACACAGCAAAACTAACCAACTACGAACTTCAATAATAACTAAGTAGCGTGGCACAATGACTGTCAAAAAGAACGCCAGCATCACACCGATTGTCAAATTCAGCCAACCGGGAACACCTAAAAAGCCTTTCAATGTGCCATGCCAATGATCTGGTGTCACATCAGATTGTTCAAGCGTAACCTTTTTAACTAAACATTGCCACAAATAATTAAAGATAACTGCTACAATCAAAGCTGTCAACAATAGCGCAAAACTGTTTAGTGGCAGCTGTAACAAATTGTTCCGGTATCCCAAACGAATCGTTTTTTGCAACATTACAATCCAGAAAAAATCAAATAAAATTAGTGGCAATAAATACATAAAAAAGTAAGCCACCAATTTATTAAACCTCGTTTTCACACTGCTATCCTCACTTCATTATTCAGCCTAATGCCGGTACTTTAACTGCTTTGTCTGTTCTTTTACCAAAGCTTTCTTTTCATGAAGCGTTGCATACTTAAACATTCCATGAATAAATAAAGCAATTGGAATAACATGAATAACTGCTAATGGTAATAAAATCCGAGGATGAGTTAATAAGAAATGATGTCCTGCCATTGGTTGACACTTAGCTGCTTTTGCTTTTTCTTTAAACATTTGTGCCCGCTTCCTTTCCAGACAAAACTCACTCAGTTACAGCTTCATTGTACCATCTTAAACGATTAGCCGATAGCCCGATCCACTGGATAAGTAAGCTGCTTTTGTCGATAAAACTGTTTTATCAAATCAGTTTGTTGCGTTAAAGTCCATTCTAATAGCCTTACCATTTCTGTATCACTAAATAGTTGCCGCGGTAACACAACAGCATGACAACGCTGGGTAAAAGCGCTTGTAATATCAGTAGTGGATAAATGATAAGTTGTCATGAGTTCTTGTAACATCACATAATAAAAAGGCTCGATTTTATAAGACGTTGTCGGCCATTTTAAACTAGTGCCAGTAATGGGCTGCCCCTGTGCTAATCCAGCCAATTTTAAACGAATACAATCTAAAAGCGCATTTAGCGCGGTACCAAACAAATGGTTTTGCCAAGCCGTCTGAAACCGTAAATGATTCAAAAAATATTGCTGTGGCCAATTATTTCGCAGATTAGCCTGCGCGGCAACTAAAAGCCAAGTCAAGGTGTCATACTCATTCAAATCAAGTGGTAAATGTGCTTGCTGAGCTGCTGCAAAATCGATGATACCAGAAACATAATGTTGGTGCACCCACCAAACAAATTGATTTTGCTGCACTAAATGTTTACCGGAATTTGTCAACAAATAAAACGTTTGTGGAAATTGATGTTCTAACGTTGTCTGCGGAATGGTTTGTTGCAGCCGCGCGATTAATTGTGCTTTGCGTCCACTAATTTTAAGTTGGTAGCGTCGTAATAATTGTCTTAAAGAAACCACCGTTAAATTTTGCAAACTAATCTCTGGAGCGACAGCAGTAAACAAAACACCTTGCTGTTGAAATTCTCTTAACCAAGTACTAGGATCAACGCGATACCGCTGCCGCCAAAAGGTCTGTGATAGCTGAAATGAGGTAGGTTGCCGATCTACTAACATTAACGCTAAAATTTTCACTGCCAACAATTGCGATCACCTTTACAAATTGATTATGTTTTAAATTATAGTGTCTATTGGACTATAATCAAGCAATTTGTAGTCATCTTTCTCAGACAGTTTGCGTGGTATAAGCAGGTTGTTCCTCAACCTTGCCCGTTGGTTTACGCTTGGTTGCTTTAACTTGCGTTTTCTTTTGTTTAGCTTGTAAATTCAATGATAAAATGCCAAAAACCGCAAACGGCAGCGTTAAAAACGCTTCCAATCCATAGATTGCTAAAGCAACCATTTTTACTGTGGGTTCAAATTGGGATAAACGACTAACATGATGCCGCGCATGCCGTTTAACGTGCTTAACCGCATGCCCAGTTCGCGATGGTTTACGTCGTTTATATTGCAACCCACTGCCCATTTTACCTTTTTTTCCAGTTTCTCCATCATCTAACTCACTGACAACAGTAATTTGCTCATTATAAATTGGCGTATTCGGAAAAAAAGTCACGATTGCAACAAATTGCAACGCTAAAAAAACCAAGTAAAGAAATAGCGCATTATGTCGATCGATCATGTTGCTCCCTCCAAAATTCTTGTAAAGGCTATCATAACAGATAAACATAACAGTCACATAAATAACTCATGAGAGCTTGCTCATTTTATAAAAGCGATCCCAAAACCTAGCGCTGCGGCAAACAGACTACCCAAATAACTGAACACACCATAACTTAATGCTAGCTTGTAACGTTGTTGTTGCCAAAGATGAAGCAACTCCGCATTAAACGTCGAAAAAGTCGTATACCCACCGAGAATGCCGGTTCCTAAAAATAAAACTACCGGTGCACTTAACTGCTGCCCAAAAAGAAAGGCTAATAAAAAACTACCCGTCACATTTAAAAACAACGTGACAATCGGAAATGCATGCTGCCAATAACGTTTGCCCACTTCACCCAGGTGATAACGGCAGCAAGCACCTAATGCCGCACCACTTCCTACTAATAAACAATTAATCATGTGCATTCACCTGCTGTTGTTGTGCAACTAATAATCCAGCACCACCAAAAATCAACCCACCGAGTAAACTACAACTAACATATAAAAGTGCCAAGCCATATTGTTGCGCGTTAATAAATTGTATTGTTTCAACACTAAAAGTAGAAAATGTTGTAAAAGCACCCATAAAACCAGTCCCAGCCCCTAACACAAATCGCTTCGGTAATGGTAAAATGCGTGCTAAATAGTCTGTCAACCAGATAAGTAAAAAGCACCCGATTAAATTAGCCATTAAAGTTCCCCAAGGAAAAGCCGTTGTTAGACCACTTAATAAATAACGACAACTGCCACCTAAAAAAGCTGCAATCGCGACAACCAAGTAATTCATTTTATTCCTCCTAAAACACATCGTCCTTACTTTTTATTATCTACCCTAAAAAATATTTTGGCAACTTATTTTCTTGTAAAATGGTTAAACATTCGTGAACTTACAGACAGCCGCTTGGTTTTCTGCTACACTCATAACAGATTTGACCATGATTTTGGAGGAACATTAATGAGCACATTGATTGATTTTATTCTAAACATCGACAGTCATTTAGTGACCATTGTCAATACTTTTGGTAATTCAACTTACTTTATCCTGTTTGCCATTATCTTTATTGAAACAGGTGCCGTCATTCTACCTTTCTTACCCGGCGATTCCCTGTTATTTGCTGCCAGTGCACTAGCAGCTAATCCAGATTATCAACTCAGCAATGGGTTATTTGTTGTGCTTTTTCTAATTGCTTGTATTGCTGGTGACTCTGCCAACTTTTGGATTGGCCGTAACGCGGAGCGGATTTTATCTCGTTATCGTTGGTTTAGGCGTTTTATCAACGAAGATAGTTTGGCAAAAGGACAAGCTTTTTTTAACAAACATGGGGCAATTTCAATTATTTTAGCCCGTTTTATGCCCATTATTCGGACTTTTGTACCATTTGTTGCTGCCGGTTCCGGCTTTTCTTACCGGCGTTTCATCCGGTATAATCTAACCGCTTGTGTGTCGTGGGTAGCTTTATGTTGCGGTGCTGGCTACTTCTTTGGCAACATTCCCGTGGTTAAAGCACACTTCTCTGCAATTATTTTAGGTATCATTGCAGTTTCCCTATTACCAGCAATTATTGGTTTCCTAAAAACTCGTTTCAGCGCTAAAGAAGTCGATTAACTTAATATTATCTAAAAATAAAGCATAAAAAAATGAGGTCAATGACCTCATTTTTTATTAATTTCATTACAGTTAAGTTCGAGCAGCAGTTGCAAGAACACGTGTTAGTGCAAGTTGCATGTGATAATACTGATGATCACCAATCATAGTGGTGCCAATTGTCTTAAATCCATGCCGCTGGTACAAGCGTTTTGCACCGGGATTAGCAAAATCGACATTGAGTCCAATTTTAGTCAGCCCACTAGTTTTCATATAATGTGGCAATGCTTTTAAGAGTTGACTACCCACACCTTGACCTTGATACGCTGGATCAACGGCGATCGAGTCTAAATACCACTCTTGGTTAAAAGCTTCCTGGTCTAGTTCTAATGGCTTACCGGCAAAACTTGGTACTTGTTGCGAAACGGTGCTTAGTACGGTATCAATCTTAGCCTCATTCTTGTCTGGATAACCAAAAGCAACGCCGGCAATTTGTTGGTTGATGACGGCCACCACGGTAGTTGCCGCGCCGCTTAAATAAGTGCGGGTGCGGTAAGCTGCCCTGATGACCTTGAGTAAGTCACCTTCAGGAACGTCCTCCAGCTCATCTAGTTCCATTTCATCATAGATCAAATTGATTAGCGGTGCTATCTGACCAGCATCATCTGCTGTTGCTTCACGTATAATCACAAAAATTCTCCTTATTAATATTTTAAAACGAATTGATTAACTCTATTTTTAATATACCTAAACTTTTTTTATCTGTCAAAGAATAGACAAGTTATTAAACTAAATTTTATAGTTGTCACTTTAGTCGTTTATAAACGTAACGCGCCAGACAATACAAAAAATCCCTGCCGTTACTCCTCCAGCAAGTAATCAACAGGCACAACTAAGTCTATAATTTATTTTCTAACTGAAATAGCGCTATAACGCTACTTTTTGCCGTAAATAGCCTAGTAAGCGATCTTTAGGCTGGAAGCCTGTCACCCAAGAAACTGGCTCACCATGTTTAAATAAAATTAAAGTCGGCAACCCTTGCACACCTAATTTTTGAGTTAAATGTGGATATTGATCTACATTTAATCGTCCCACTTTTAATTGCGGTAATTCACGCTCACAAGCTAATAAAATCGGTGTCATTTTTTGGCACGGCACACACCAAGCAGCCCAAAAATCGACCAAAACAAAATCAGACTGCGTTAATTTTAAAAACTGTTGCGGATTTAATTCAACTGCCATCACAACCACCTTCAGAAATTGATTTGACATTTTTTACCAGTCAAAGCTAGAACTACGTTATAATGAGTGTAAACATTCTAAAATAAGGAGTCAACTTATGACGATTTTTTGGTGGCTTTTAGACATTATGATACTGGTTAGCATTGCCGTGTCTGTTTATTGGCAGTCGCAAATTACCATTCGCGCAAGATATAACTACTGGTCATTTGGCTATGGCTTGATCTTCTTTATCCTTTTAATCGGGGGGACAGCCAATGATTGGGCCTTTATCGTTTTTATTGCTGCTTTTGTTTTGATGAATTTTGTTTCAGGCATCGGCGGCTTAACGCCAGAGCGTGTCATTACTAATGGTATTTTTTACGCAACTGCCATTCGCTTTAGCGATTTACAAATGATTACATTAACGCAACAAGCACTCCCTGGAAAGCGTAGCCGGGTAGTGGCCATCTTCACCACTAAACGTAACCGTAACATTAGTTTAGTGTTCACCCAAACTTTAGATACCTTAACGCAACAACTACAAAAAATGTTGCCCTCTGGCGTTACTTTAGAAGTTCGTTAAACTTTAATGGGTGTTAAACGTACCGGATTGCTCAGTTAAGCAACTGGTCGTTTAACACCCTTATTTTTAATCCGCAAGCCTGACGCCACAAAAAAACACCAAAAAAGTAACAAAAAATTCATTTAATATTATCATAAAATTCTTATATAAAATGTTATTATGGATGTGTAATATACATTTTAGGAGGATCATTATATCGTGAAACGGCGAAAGATTGGCATAATTAGCGGCTTTGCGCTTTTTTTAGTTTTAATTGTCATCGGTGTGAGTTGGTATGGCTACCATCACTTTGGGACGCTTTCCACTAAACAAATCAGCGCAAACATCAATAGCGAACTCATTCATACACGACAAAAGCAGCAGGCTCCCCTAACTAAGGCTTACCGGCAAAAATTAAATTCTGGTCATTACACACCAGATAACATGTACGTTAAATTAAATCCGTACAAAACATCACCTTTAAGTGCATTGGTGGCCTTTAAAACTAAACAGGCCAGCCAAGTAAGCATCGCAGTCCAAGGTAAATCAGACCGGACGACCATCAAAACAACTTATTCAGGCTATAAAACCAAACACAAATTGTCTATTTTAGGGTTGTACCCAGACTACAATAATACGGTCACCCTCACCATTAAAGCAAAAAATGGGCAGGTTACGCATAAAACGCTACATATCAAAACTGCAAAACTACCACGTGCGTTAGCTAAGGTTAAGATTAACGTCAAAACAGCAAACAAAAAGAAAATGGCGATCGGTAACGATAAATTAACGTTCTTTGTTCGTACCACCAAGCAGCCTTTTGGCGTTGATGCTGACGGGAATATCCGCTGGTATTCTACCAACTACTCCCAGCACGTCTTTAAAGAATTGAAAAATGGTCACTTACTTTATTTAGCTAAGAAAAATAATCAAGCAGAAATCTACAATGAACTTTTGGAAACTGATTTTACCGGCCGCATTTATAAAGAATATCATTTTTCAAACAAAACAAAGAGTTCCAATGACACTAGCGGCAAAGGCGAGACAACCATTGTCCACCACGATACAATTGAACTGCCTAACCGTGATCTGTTGTTAACAGTTTCTGATGGTGGCGGAAAATACATTGAAGACACCATGGTACAAATTAGCCATAAAACAGGTAAAGTCAATAAAGTTATTGACCTGAAGAAAATTTTACCGGTTAAAATGTGGCGGCAATACGATTCCACTAAGCGAAGCGATGGTAAAATTGATTGGTTCCATCAAAATTCAATTTACTATGATAAAAGTGATGACAGTTTAGTTATTTCTGGACGCCACCAAGATTTAGTGATGAAGTTAGATTATCAAACCAATCAGATCAAATGGCTTTTCTCCGGTAAGAAGAAAGCAGATTGGCCACGAAAATATCGCAGTAAGATTTTAAAAACTAAAGGTGACACCACTTATCCTGGTGGCCAACACGCCGCTATTTTATTACCAACGGCTAGTGCCAACCATAAAAATTTAATTCTATTTAACAATAATATTGCCATTACTAATGGTCCTGAAGCCACTTCCAAACAATATTCCGAAGGTGTACAGTACCAACTTAATGAAAAAGACAAAACGATTAAGCAAACTTGGGCTTATGGTAAAACATTAGGTAAACAAAACTTTAGCCCAATTATCGGTTCAGCCCGGTATCTAAACACTAATAACCGCTTATTATGTTTTGGTTTTCTCAAAAGCGGTAATAAAAGCCGCATTATTGAAGTTGACAAAACTACTAACCAACCTGTATTTGATGTTGAGTTGACCAATTTGCCAAATAAGGGCTACGTTTACCGCTCTGAGCGTTTCTCACTTTATCCGCAAAACCATAATAATCAAACTTATGAATAACTAAAGTAAAATTAAAAACGTGTATCTTTAGACAATAGCTTTTTAAATCCTCAAAGCTAATCTGTCTTGGATACACGTTTTTTAATCGGCTAGATTACCCATCATGGCGGAATGTCAGCACCACTTGCTGTTTTTCAGGTATAACATTTACTTCCACTACAATTTGGCGAAAATCATGCTGTAATGATTGATTTGTTAAAGCTGCTAAATGTTTCTCAGCTTTAATATCTGCCAATTCTAGTTTATTCAATTCAAAATTTTGCGTCACATAACGTGTGGTATAAAAATAAGCATAATAAATATTCGCTAATGTTTTAATCGGTAGTTGCAATGGTGATAACCCCTGGACCACCATTTGGTAATCACTTTTCATTACCGGTTGCCCAGAAAACTGCGCGGTTTGAAAAAAATCTGCTAAGTTCAAAACTATCCCTCGATTCCATTTAGTTACTTCTTCATTGTACTGGTTTTAAGCGTCCAGACCAACCACTATTTAAACAAAACCACCAGCACAGAAAAGTCAGGCTAAAAGCTACCACGTTCATCGCTTGCAACTTGTATTGGTATACACCACTAAACGTGACAGTTAAAATAATCAGGCTAAAATTATCAAAATTGGTATTTTTGTTTGAAAGCGGTATAATCAAATCACAGATAATTTATGGAGGTATTTTTTAATGGATGTCACCGAACTTGCATTATTAAAAGGAAAATATCAAACTAGGTCAGCCATCGCAACTGAATTAATTAATCTAGAGGCAATTTTAAGCTTACCAAAAAGTACTGAGGCTTTTATCAGCGACGTTCACGGCGAATACGATGCCTTTCAGCACGTTTTACGCAATGGTGCCGGCAACGTCAAACAAAAAATTGCTGACCTTTTTGCGGGTAAAATGACAGCTAAAACCATCGGCAACTTTGCTTTTCTAGTTTATTACCCTAAGGAACGGTTAGCTGCTGTTAAGCAACGGTATGCACACCGTACCGATGATTTACACCAATGGTACTTCGATACATTTGAGCGTTTAATTCAACTATTACATTTTTCGTCAACAAAATACACACGTTCTAAAGTCAGAAAGGCCTTGGCACCTGAATTCGTCTACATTACAGAAGAATTACTTTATGGTGATTTCGACAGTGCAGATAAATCTGGCTATTATCAGCAAATCACCGAAAATATCATTGCGTTACAGCAAGCTGACGAATTTATCATTGCAACTTGTCACACCATTCAGCGTTTAGTAGTTGATCATCTTCACGTTGTTGGTGATATTTATGATCGTGGCCCGCATCCAGATAAAATCGTTAGCCGACTAATGCAACACCATTCCTTAGATATTCAATGGGGAAATCATGATATTTTATGGCTCGGTGCGGTTTCAGGTTCAAAATTATGCTTAGCTAACCTCTTGCGAATTTGTGCACGCTATAATAACCTAAGCATCATTGAAGACGGTTATGGAATCAATCTGCGGCACTTATCCCTTTTTGCTGAAGAACACTATCAAGACAATCCAGCGTTTCACCCACGGCAATTGCATAGCGAGCGCCCGCTTTCAGCCGCTGAGAAACTACAGATTACTCAAATTCATCAGGCCATTGCCATTATTCAATTTAAACTAGAAGGTCCAGTCATCGCCCGCAGACCAGAATTTAATATGACACACCGGCGGCTGTTGGATAAAATTGATTACCAAAAAAAGACCATTACACTACAAGGAAAAACTTATCCATTAGAAAACACTTGTTTCCAAACAATCGACCCTAAAGCACCTTATAAATTATTGCCAGAAGAAAAGCGCGTTATTGAACAACTGCTAGACGCTTTCCAACATTCAGACAAATTGCAACGACACATGGACTTTTTAATGCGTAAAGGACACATTTATTTAACTTATAACGATAATTTAATTTTCCACGGTTGCATGCCAGTTGATGATAAAGGGAAGTTTCAAGCTTTTAAAATTGCGGGGAAAAATTATGCGGGAAAAGCGTTATTTGATATTTTTGAACGTAATTTACGCTTTAGTTATACGCACCCGCAACAACAAGATGACTGTGCAACTGATTTACTTTGGTATTTATGGACCGGCCCGCTATCACCACTATTCGGTAAACATGATATGACAACCTTTGAGCGTTATTTTATTAAAGATAAAGCCACGCATGAAGAGCAAACTAACGCTTATTATCAATTACGCCGTAACACTTGGTTTGTTGACCAATTGTTACGTGAATTCGGTCTGTCACCTGCAACCGGCCACATTATTAACGGTCACACACCAGTTAAAAAGGGACAAAATCCCATTATGGCAAATCGCAAAATGCTGGTAATCGATGGCGGTTTCTCCAAACCTTATCACAAAACAACTGGCATTGGGGGATACACCCTGTTGTACAATTCCTACGGTATGCAACTCGTAACACACCAGCCGTTTACTTCTAAAGCCAATGCAATTGCTAATTTAACGGACATTATTTCTACTAAACGGATTGTCGATCATGCTGCGCAACGTAAAACGGTCGCACAAACTGACATTGGCGCTGAATTGAAACAACAGGTTGCAGTTTTACGCCAATTATTAGCAGAAAAAAATCAAGCCGTTAATGGCTAACGTCATTGATAGTGAATGGCGGTTTGATTAGTGCAGATAGTTAAAGCTCAAAAAGGATGAAAAACCATGGCATCACAGCAACTAGCACGCATTACATTGACAGAATATGAGCTCCGTTTTTTAAATACCGTTCCAGCACGCCAAGTTTACCAATTGCGACATAACCGAGCTGTCGCCGCATTAACCGGTAGACAAATAGACCATGACCTAGCTGATACTGCACGCTTTATTTACCAAGCATTTGCTGCTGCGCAACATGGCGATTATTTCACTTGGGGTATTATGGACCGTAAAACTGATACCTTCTATGGTTTAGTTCAGCTTTGGCACTTCCGTCACCAAGCTGCTGACGTAGGCTATGAAATTTTACCACAGTGGCAACACCAGGGTATCATGCGCACCATCCTACCACAGGTTGCTAATTTGGCTTTCACACAATTAGCAGTTAAATGCCTTTACGCCGTCACAGGGGCAATCAACTACCCTTCACGGCAGTTACTTGAAACAAGTGGCTTTCAATTAGATCAGAACTATCATGAAACATTTGTCACCAAACAACAGCCGGCTTTACTAATGGTGCGGTACTGGTTAACCTCAGCTTAGCGGACATTATCTAAAAATACCGCATAGGTTTTTGTCACAACTTTGCGCTGACCCGTCGTAACAGCTCGTAGCTTAATTTCAACTTGAGCCAAGTCGCGATCTGGTTGAATTTGATAAGTATAAGTGGCATTTGGCAACGTAGTTTGCAACTTTTGATAATCCCGTTCAATTAACTGCAACACACGTTGATAATCTTCTTTAAATGGTATTAGCACTAGTGTATCTTTAAAAAAGAACAATCGCCCAGCTTTTAATCTAGTAAAAAAATCTTGGTTCAAAATTGGCAAACGCATAATTGCACCCCTTTACCCACTGTTTAATAATTAACTATTGTTTAGTATAAGGCAGATTGCAAGAAATAACTTGAACAAATTTAGTAACGCAGATTACGCAA
>NZ_AYYI01000004.1 GCF_001436505.1 Loigolactobacillus rennini DSM 20253
CATAGTAAAACCCCTAACGTTGGATTTAGTTGTCCAACGTTAGGGGTTCACTTTAATGACGTTTATCATCCCGATGTGGTTTTTTATGATGTGCTAGGTGATGTGGTGTGCGGCGGCTTTACCATGCCGATGCGCGCAGGTTATGCGGACGCTGTGATGGTGGTCACTTCCGGTGAAAACATGTCGATTTACGCAGCAGCAAACATTGCAATGGCAGTTGACCGGTTTAAAAATCGGGGCTACGCAAAATTTGCCGGTTTGATTTTAAATCAGCGCAATGTCAAAAACGAAGCAGAAAAAGTCGCGCAATTGGCGCAAGATATCGACACTCAAGTTGTTGGCAGCATTGAGCGCAGTCAATTGATTCAAGACGCAGAAGAATTAGGCGAAACGGTGGTTCAAGCCTATCCGGAATCTGGGTTGGCACAACAATACCGTCAACTAGCAGCGCAAATTTTAGAAACTTGTGAGGCTCTGCCATGTTAAATCGCGTTCAACGGCCGCAAACAACAGCCGCAATTCCGCTGTTGCAGGCACAGTTCCCCACCCCTTTTTCGACGGGGCTGACTTATTCACCACCTGCTCGTGGTGGGTGGAACATTGTTCACGTTGGGATGCAAGTACCACAAGCGCACTTAATCTTTGTTTGCGCGCAAGGATGCCTGCGAGGCGTGGTTTTGACCGCTGCAGAAATGGGCGCGCAGACGCGCTTTTCAACGGTTGCGATCCGCACGCAAGATGTGTTAAACGGCGATTTGGAAGCGCTGTTAGTCGATGGTGTCAGTGATATCCTCACAAAACTGCCAGAAAAGCCGCCTGCTGTTTTAGTGTATACCAGCTGTATTCACCATTTTATGGGAACGGACTTAAAGCTTGCTTACCGACAGTTGCGGCAACGGTTTCCTGACATTCAATTTACTGATTGTTACATGAACCCCATTATGCGTAAAAGCGGCTTAAATCCCGATCAAACCATGCGCCGCCAATTATACTCGCTGTTGCAGCCAGCACCGCTAGTGGCTCGTGCAGTCAACATCATTGGCAATGATTTTAAATTACAGCCACAAAGTGATTTGGTGCGGTTATTGCAGCAACATCAGTTTAAAATTCGCGAAGCAGTCACTTGTACAACTTATAAGCAATATCAGCAATTAGCAACTAGTCAATATAACATTACCACCCGTCCAGCTGCTAAGCCTGCCGCAGAAATGCTGGCGCAACGTTTTGGTCAAATTCACCTTGCACTACCGTTTAGCTTTAATGCGCAGGAAATTGAGCAACAACTCACCAAGTTAGCACAAGCAATTAATGTGCCGCCACTTGATTATCAGCCTTTGCGTGCTGCTGCCAAACAAGCTTTATACCAAGCACGGCAAGTTGTGGGATCGACAGAAATTGCCATTGATGCTTCTGCTACCAGCCGTCCGTTGGGGTTAGCACGGTTGTTACTAACAGATGGGTTTAATGTGACCCGGCTTTATTTGGATCAAATTGGCAGCGCGGAAAAAGCTGATTTGATGGCGTTGAAACAATTGGCACCCGACTTGTTGATTTTTCCAACGGTGCAGCCGGACATGCGGCAAGTTTCCCGCCACACAGCTAATAAAGTATTGGCAATTGGACAAAAAGCGGCTTATTTTTGTGGAACAAATTATTTTGTCAATTTAATTCAGGATGGTGGTCTGTACGGCTTTGGCGGCATCCAACAATTAGCTCAGATGATGGTGGCGGCGGTACGAGAACCAAAAGATACGCAGGCACTGATTACGGTTAAAGGCTGGGGGTGTCATTGTAGCTAATGAAACAAACAGCAAGGATTATTTCTACATATACAGGCGATACTTCAGGTGTTTGTTCGGCTTTATTTGAATTAGGTGGTATGACAGTGATGCACGATGCTTCCGGTTGTAACTCCACTTATAGTACCCACGACGAACCCCGCTGGTACAACAGTGACAGCTTAGTTTTTATTTCTGGCTTAACAGAAACAGAAGCTATTTTAGGCGACGATGAAAAATTAATTCACGACACCATTCAGACAGCGCAAGAATTGCACCCAAAATTCATCGCCTTAGCGGGTTCACCGATTCCCATGATGACCGGCGTTGATTTACCAGCAATCGCGTGTGAAATTGAAAATACTAGCCACTTGCCCACTTTTGGGTTCAATACGGATGGGATGCATTCTTATGTAAGCGGTGCCGGCCAAGCATTAGCCGCCATTGCGAAACGATACTGCCGGCCTAGTAAAATAAAAGCATCGACGTTGACGGTTAATTTATTAGGGGTAACGCCTTTGGATTTTTCAATCAATGGCAGTGTGCCGGCACTGACCCACCAATTAAATGTACAAGGCGTGCAGGTTCAATCCGTTTGGGCCATGGGCAGTACGTTGGCGCAGTTAGCGCAAGCCACGCGAGCACAAGTGAATTTAGTGGTTTCGGCTAGCGGCTTTAAAACTGCCCAAGTTTTACAACAACAGTTTGGGATGCCTTATGTGGTGGGCACACCCTATGGGGCAACCTTAACCAAAGCCATTGTAGCGGCGATCAAGCGAGCCGCAAAAAGTCAGCAAAACCAACTTGCAGTGCCCCCGTTGCCTAACGCCCAAACGTTGATCGTGGGCGAAGGCGTCACGGCGCTATCACTTGCCCACGCCTTATTTGCAGATGTAGGGGCAACGGTGCTTTGTCCCACTGAGTTGCCGGATGATTTATTAGGGAAAGGTTGTGTGCATGCGCGGGACGAAGCGGAGTTGCTTCCTTATTTTAAACAAGCGCGTACCATCATCGCAGATCCACTGTATCAGCCAATTTGTCCTAAGACAGCAAGGTTTATTCCGTTAGCGCATGAAGCATTTTCAGGACGGCTTTACCGCAAAGAAATTCCTAATTTAGTTTCAGAATTAGATCAGTTTAGGAGGAGCAATCAATTATGAAAAAATTAGTTAAAAAAATTGCGTTATTAGCTGCAGCATTAGTCATGGTAGTTGGCTTAGCAGCTTGTGGCACTAACAACAAAAGCAGCCAGAAAAACAGTGCTGCTGATAAGACTGTAACCATTACAGACCAAGCAGATAACAAAGTGACGGTGCCTAAAAAGATTAAACGAATTGCCGTCGCCGGGATCTATCCGTTGCCTTCTGTAATTTCAGTCTTCTTTAATTCAGCAGACAAGATCGTGGGCATGCCAGAACCAAGTATGATTGCGGCTAAAAATAGTCTGCTGTCAGAACTTTACCCGAAGATTTTAAAAGCCAATACAAGTTTCAATAAAAATGACAATGTCAATACTGAAGAGTTGAAGAAATTAAATCCAGATGTTGTTTTTTATACTGCTGAAAACAAAAAAATGAAGAAAACATTGGAAAATGCTGGTTTTACAGCCGTTGGGGTCTCAGTTAGCAAATGGGATTATGATTCGGTTAAAACATTGAACCACTGGATTTCGTTACTATCTAAGTTGTTCCCAGAAAATAACCGGGCTAAAATCGTTAAAAATTATAGTAATGATGTCAGTCAAAAAATTCAAAAACGAGTTGGTAATTTAACTGCTGAACAGAAACAAAAAGTCTTCTTCTTATTCCAATATGACGGTAAGAGCATTGCCACTTCCGGTAAACATTTCTTTGGCCAATACTGGACGGATGCGATCGGTGCGGTTAACGCTGGTGCCGGCATGAATACAGATAATTCCACTGCAGTTAACATGGAACAGATTTATAAATGGGATCCGCAAGTGATTTTGATTACCAACTTTACTAAGGCTCAACCAGCTGATTTATACGGCAACAAAATGGGCAGCAATGATTGGAGTAAAATCGATGCGGTCAAAAATAAGCGGGTGTACAAAATGCCATTAGGGATGTACCGGAGCTACACGCCAGGTGTCGATACGCCAGTAACCTTATGGTGGATGGCCAAAACCGTTTATCCAGAACAATTTAAAGACATTAACATTACAAAGGAAACTAAAACTTATTACAAGAAAGTGTTTAACATTGAATTGACAGATAAACAAGCGGATAAAATCTTTAAACCTAGCGCTGCAGCATCTGCTTACTAAGGGGAACGCTTATGGCCTTTAATACAGTAACTAACGGCGAGCGTGTCCACATCAGCTTTTTTGGGTGCCGCAATGTGGGGAAATCCAGTTTAGTCAATGCCATTACAGAGCAAAAAGTCGCAGTGGTCGCACCTACAAAAGGGACAACAACAGATCCGGTTAAAAAAACGATGGAACTGTTTCCTTTAGGGCCGGTTGTTTTAACGGACACGCCTGGTTTTGACGATGTTGGCAATTTAGGGGCGCTGCGCGTTGAAAAGGCCCAGCAAATCTTGCGCCAGACAGATCTTGCAGTGCTGGTGGTCAGCGCTGAAACCGGATTGCAAGCAGTTGATCGACAGTTATGCCAACTGTTTAAAACGCGGCAAGTCCCTTATTTGATTGTTTATAACAAAAGCGATTTAGCTCCTACGCAAAAAGATACGGCGGAGAAACTATTTGTCAGTGCTAAGTTAGGCACTGGGATCGCAGCCTTAAAAAAACGCCTAGCGAACTTCAAATTACCACAGCAGGCACGGCCATTACTGGGGGATCTGCTGCAACCACAGGATTTAGTGATTTTAGTGACACCAATTGATAGCAGTGCACCCAAAGGTCGACTGATTTTACCGCAGCAACTGGTTATCCGGGATATTTTGGATCACCACGCTTACTGCACCGTAACTCAGCCGCAAGAACTGGCGCTAACTTTGGCTAATTTAAAGCAGCCACCACGCTTGGTGATCACCGATTCGCAAGCATTTGCCCAAGTCGCTAAAATTGTGCCACCAGCGATTGCTTTAACGTCGTTTTCAATTTTAATGGCGCGGCACAAAGGGATTCTAACAGCCGCTGTCAAAGGGGTTACGGCCATTGACCGCCTGCAAACTGGGGATAAGGTGTTAATTGCAGAAGGCTGCACCCATCAGCGACAATGCACGGACATTGGCAGTGTAAAACTACCTGCCTGGTTGACGGCGCACACCGGCAAAAAGTTAACCTTTAGCTTTGCTAGTGCGTCCGCTGGTTATCCCACTGACTTAACGCAGTTTGCGTTAATTTTGCAGTGCGGTGGCTGCATGCTCACTAGTCAAGAAATGACTAATCGCATGCAAGAAGCTAAAAAACTGCAGATTCCGCTGACCAATTATGGCACAGCCATTGCCTATTTAAATGGGATTTTGGCGCGCAGTATTAACATGTTGCCGGCGGCTCGACAGGCTTATCAAGTGGCACAGCGCAATGCTAATTAAAGATTTAATTAAAACAGCAACGGCAAATTTTTGTCGTTGCTGTTTTTTATGTTTGACTTAAAATAAAAGTAGTGATGTAAAATTGACACAAGGAGGTGGCAACGTGCATTTAGTGCCACAAACTCATTGGCTAGATCCAGTGGTCTACCGTCAGAAAATGTTAGAAACTGTCACTGCGGCATTACCGCGACAAATTAAAATCGTTGCAGTCAATTTTGCCCAAGGGACAGCCAGTTCTTATTGGCTACTGCGCTGGGAAGCAGCAGGCGAAGTTGCTTGGCTAACACTGCGAATTGCCAACCATCCTTTGTGGCTAAAACACGCTTGTCAACTGTCAATCTTGTGGGCGGCCCCCAATTATCAAAGGTTACACCAGCAACTACAGCATCAATTTAAACGCACTGCTAGTGCGCTACCGTTTTTTGAGTTAGCTGTTACGGATGCTGCATTGCTATACTTATTGTTGGCTGCCGAGCAAAATCAGTTAGTTTATTTTGTTCAGTTACCAAAAGCCATTGCGGCTAGGCATAAAGGGCGTCAACTTGATTTGGCGGCAGATTTTATGTCGTTACCGCTTTTTATGGGCAATCGAAACAATGCCAACATATTGCTTCAGCCAGTTCAAAATGCCGTTTTACAACGCTACTTAGCCCGTTTTTACGGCCAAAATTTGTTATTTTCGCAATTTAAAAACTACCGTTTATTGGCGTTGTTACCGACAAATCAGTGGGTGCAGCCATTGTTGCAGCAAGATTTTAAAGGGCTAAATTGGCGGCAGCTCATTGCTCAAACTTACGGACCTGCTTTTTGGCAGCAATACCGGCAGCTTTGTTACACTGCAAAACAACACCTTAATATACGGTAGCGCTTAATTTAGTGGGCATGCTATAATAACGATAATTGGTTAAAGCGTGTATTGGCCAAATTGGAAGCGATTTAATCAATGCGCTATCTTTACTGAGATAGCGAAAAGGAGGAAGTTTGTGCCGATTTTACTATTAAGTGGGCCGGCAAATGTTGGTAAAACCACGCTAATTAAGCAGGCATTGATTGAAAAACAGCTGCAGCCGGCTGGTATTTTTTCCCAGCCAATTGCCGGGGTTGGCTTTGCGCTTTATCCCGCCGCACAATTAGTAGCTCCGCAATCTCAGCCAGCAACTCATATCTTTATCGATCGCCGTTATCAACCTACTTGGATTAAGCCGCAGCTTTTTGCTAATTATGGTGTCAAGTTATTAACGGCTGCTAGGTGGGCGCCAGTGGTATTGCTAGATGAAATCGGTGGCGTTGATTTGTTAGCGCCGCAATTTTACGCCGCATTGCTGTCTTTACTGGCACAACCAATCAAAATCATTGGCGTTATTAAAAGTACGACGAATTATCGCAAACAAAAACAACGCCAGCACTTTGATGTCACGCGCCAGCGGCACGCCTTATGGCAACAAGTACAACGGCAACGGGGGCAGATTGTGACCGTCAATCAGAATCAAACTGCCGTTTACCAGCAGTTAAGCCAATTTTTGACGGCAACAAACAATTTTTAATCGGAGGTTATGATGCAACGTGAATTTGATTATCAACTTACATTACGTTTAAAGCGCCATGGTGTCTTTTTTGGGCCTGGTGTCGTTGAAGTCTTACAATTAGTGGGCCAGTATGGGTCGTTAAACGCTGCGGCGCAGAAAATGGGTATGTCTTACAATAAAGCCTGGCGGATCATTCATCACGCAGAAAAGCAATGGGCAATTCCGTTAATTACGTCCAGTGTTGGTGGTGCAAATGGCGGTGGGACGCAATTAGCGCCCGCAGCAAAAGTATTGATTCAACGCTACCTTGCTTTTGAAGCAGCCGCTCAGCAACAAGTAGATCAATTATTTTCCCATTATTTTGCGGATATTAAAATCGGAATGTCTGAGGCGCAAATGCATGAAAAGTAAAGCTAAACGGCGCTTATTGTTATTGATGTTACTTTTTGCGTTAGGGATCGTGTTTGTCATTTCAGGCTATTTTGGCAAGTATCCCATTCCATTCTCGGCGTACATACAAGCATTAATAAATTTTGGTCAATCAGATACACCAGTGAATTTACAACGTATTCAAACCATTTTACTCAATATCAGGTGGCCGCGGATTATTTTAGCCGTTTTAATCGGTGCAGGAATTTCGGTTTCCGGCGCCACTTACCAAGCCCTATTTCAAAACCCAATGGTGTCACAAGATATTTTAGGTGCTTCCCAAGGTGCTGCGTTTGGCGCTGCTTTAGGATTATTTTTTAATCAAGCTTACGAAATTATTGTGCTGTGGTCCTTTTTATTAGGATTAACTGCAGTTTTGTTGGTGCTCTTTTTAGAAAGGTTGATCCGTGGGCACTCAAAGTTGAACTTAATTTTAATTGGTATGATTATTAGTTCTTTATTTTCATCAGCCGTATCCTTTTTAAAGCTCATTGGTGATCCTACCAATACACTACCAGCGATTACTTACTGGTTGATGGGCAGTTTATCAGGCATTAAACCGCAAGATGTTTATTACGCTGCGCCACTATTGTTAATTGGGATGTTGCCGCTTTTATTGTTACGTTGGCGGTTAAATGTGATTTCGTTAGGTAATGAAGAAGCTGCCAGCTTAGGGATCAACATTAGGTTATTGCGGTTGATTATGATCACTGCAGCGACTTTAGTCACCGCGGTGGCAGTTTCTGTCAGCGGCATGATTGGCTGGGTCGGTTTAGTGGTGCCCCACTTTGCCCGGTTGTTACTGGGAAACAATTATCGCTATACATTGCCAGCAACGGCATTAGGCGGTGGTATTTTCTTATTGCTAGTGGATGATTGTGCAAGATTATTGACTACCAGTGAAATTCCGATCGGGATTTTAACCTCTGTAATTGGGGCGCCAGTCTTTTTAATTTTAATCGCGCAAAATAGTCAGCCAGAAAGGAGTTAAAGGCATGTTAAGGGTCACTAATCTCAATGTTCATTACGCACAAAAGTTAGTGTTGCAACAGTTAAATTTTACGTTGCCAGCAGGCCAATCGGTTTGTTTACTGGGACAAAATGGTGCCGGTAAAACCACCTTCTTTCGGGCAATTTTAAATACCATCGCTTACCAAGGAAAAATTGTAATTGCTGGGCAGAATACCAAAAAATTGCCGCGTGCTGCATTAGCCAAAAAAGTAGCTTACATTCCCCAAAACCATGAAGCACCAGCCAATTTTTCTGTTTTCGAAATGGTTTTAATGGGCACAACCGCGAATTTAAAGCCATTTCAGCAACCCGGAAAAGCGGAAGAAAAACGTGCGTTAGCGGCATTGGAACGTTTAGGCATCCGCTATTTACAACATGATTATTTCGGTGAAATCAGTGGTGGTGAACAGCAACTGGTAACCGTTGCCCGTTCGGTTGCGCAGAATAGCCGTGTGATTTTAATGGATGAGCCTTGTGCCAATTTGGATTTTGGTAATCAGATGATGGTATTGGAGATGGCCCGTGAACTGGCACGCCAAGGCTTTTTGATCATTCAATCAACCCATGAACCTAACCATGCCTTAAATTATGCAGATCAAATTTTATTGTTAGAAAAGCAGCGGATGACCGTGGGAAAACCGGATAAATTATTGACCAGTCAGCGTTTATCACGCTTATATCATTATCCAGTGAAAGTGGTGACGGTTAACGTTGACGGGCAACAAAAACGCTTTTGTATAGCGGCGCGAAAGGAGCTTAAGCATGTGGCAAATTTATGATGACCTGATTGCGTTAATTCCACCGCACCTAACAGTTCAACGACTCACCCGCAGTCAACGACGGATCTACGTGCAAAGCGATGCAGGTGTTGGCACTGCCATGTTATTTACAACTAAAGCAGTTGATTTACAACAAGACGTCGGCGCTGATTTACATACCGTAGCTAAAAAAATTAAAAGTTGGGATTTTAATCAGGCAAGCATTGGTCTAGCCGCGATTAACAGTTACTTAAATCAGCCAGCACAGATTAACCAAGCGCAACTGAAATTAATTGATCGGCAAGATGTGTTTGGAGAATACTTACATTGTCGGCAAAAGATGGCGACAATTGGCCATTTTCATTATCTAGACCATTATCCAGAATTAAAAAAGCGGTTAACGGTTTTTGAATTGCAGCCTAGTCCAGGAGATTATCCTGCTAGCGCCAGTGAATTTTTATTACCACAAATGCAAGTGGTTTTTATCACTGCATCAACTTTGGTTAATAAAACATTACCCCGGCTTTTAACCTTGGCACAACATGCTGAGGTGATTTTAGTCGGTGGTAGTACACCACTAGCCGATACGCTTTTTCAACATGGGATTCATAAATTGGCAGCGACTTATTTAAGCGCGTTGCCGCAAACAAAGAAAACAAAAGGACAAGCATTAGTTTATTTAGAAAAGGGGACTACACATGCATCAAATAAAACGTTGGGTATTGATCGGGTTAAGTTTTAGTCTACTAATTATGGCTGGTTGCGGCGGCCCTAAGCAACAAGCAACGTCGCAGTCTAAACAGACTGAAGCCACTAAAACGCGGGTCTTTAAAGATTCGGCAGGCAGAAAGGTGAAAGTGCCTAAAAAGATTACTAGAATTGCCCCATCAGGCCCCTTAGCTCAAATGGTACTTTATAGTAGTGTACCTAACAAATTAGTGGGCATTGCCAGTGCTTTTCCAGATGACGCAAAAAATTTAATTCCCAAAAAATATCAAAAATTACCGCAATTTGGTCAATTTTACGGTAAAAGTTCTACATTAAATATGGAAGCATTAAGTGCCGCTAACCCGCAAGTGATTATTGACATCGGTGAACCTAAAGATAGTGTGAAAACAGATATGGCTAAATTGCAAAAACAGTTGGATATTCCTACAGTTTTCATTAAGGCGGATATGAATTCAATGCCACAAACTTATCGTAAATTGGCACAACTCACTGGTAATCGCCAGCATAACCAAAAATTGGCTACCTATTGTCAGCAGGTACTTAAACAAGCAAAAACGGCACGTGAAAAGGTTAAGGACCAGCAAAAATCAATTTATTATGCGAGTGGTAAATCTGGCTTAAACACTAACGCAGCGGGCTCGTTTCATGCGCAAATTTTTGACACCATCGGCGTGAAAAATGTGGTAACTGGCGTAACCGCAGCTTCGCAAGGAAGCGGCACCACCGTGTCTCTGGAACAACTTTTAAAGTGGCAACCAGATTACATTTTAGCTGAAAATAAAGCCGTTTATCAGTTAATTAAGTCAGACAGTAGTTGGCAACAATTAACAGCTGTTAAAGAAAATCGGGTCTACTTAGTACCAAGCACACCTTACAATTTTTTAGGCTTTCCACCAAGTGTTAACCGGATTTTAGGGATTCAATGGCTGGGGCATTTAATTTATCCCGATGTTTATCAATTAAATATTAAGCAAACCGTTCAAGACTTTTACCAGCTTTTTTATCACATTCATTTAGATGATCAGCAAACGACTGAAATTTTACAAAATGCGGTTCGTTAATCGCATTGAATGCCGGGTAAAACCTGCTAGAATAAAGATGAAGACGGTTGTTTAACAGGGCTAAGAATCGAGGTTATCAAGATGCAACAAACTGCAAAAGGAATTCCAGAAACCATGCAAGCTTGGGTTGTTACCCAGCCTGGACCGATTAATGGCGCAAAATCGCCATTGACATTAACAACCAAGCCAGTACCGACACCACAGCGGGGTGAAGTTTTGGTGCGGGTATTGACTTGTGGCGTGTGCCACACCGATTTGCACGTTGCAGAAGGGGATTTACCCGTTCATCAGCAGCATGTTACACCAGGTCATGAGATTGTTGGTGAAGTGGTCGCAACTGGGTCTGAAACGCATCGCTTTAAACTTGGTGAACGAATTGGAATCCCGTGGTTGCGTTGGACTTGTGGCGTTTGTCAATATTGTCGCTCTGGCCGGGAGAATTTATGCCCAAATTCGCGTTATACCGGCTGGGACCATGACGGCGGCTATGCGGAATACACCACGGTACCGGAAAGCTTTGCTTACCGGATTCCAGAACGCTTTGATTCGTTGACCGCGGCCCCTTTGCTGTGTGCTGGCATCATTGGTTACCGGGCTTACCGGCGGGCCAATGTACCAGCGGGTGGCCGTTTAGGGCTGTACGGTTTTGGTGGCTCGGCGCACATTACCGCCCAAATTGCCCTTGCGCAGGGAATGGCAGTGCATGTGCTCACTCGGGGTAAAGACGCGCAGAAGTTTGCTCTGAAGCTAGGGGCGGCTTCTGCCAGTGGTGCCTATGATTTACCGCCAGTTCCGCTGGATTCCGCGATCATTTTTGCACCAGTGGGCGATATTATTCCGAAAGCACTTGAAGGCTTAGCGCCCGGTGGGACATTAGCATTAGCTGGCATTCATATGACCGATGTTGAAAATTTAAATTACCAAAAACACCTGTTCCATGAAAAAACTATGACCAGTGTGGAAAGCAATACCCGGCGCGATGGCGAAGAATTTTTAACTTTGGCTGAGCGCTTGCTGATCCAGCCTAAAACAACTGAATATCCATTAGAAAAAGCTGAAGATGCCTTACGCTACGTGGCAGCAGGTGATATTGAAGGTGCCTGTGTCCTGCGAGTTGGCCAAGATTAATTTCGCTGGCTGATTGGCAATGAGTGTAATAACTGCCTGATGGCATACATTTTAGGATAATATAGAGTTGTGACAAAAATAATCTTGTTGTTGCAGCTCTTTTTTGTTGCTTGCTGACGGACAGCTGAAAAACAATTACTAAAATAAGTCCCGCATAAAAAAAACGTAACAAACGACTCATGATGAACCGTCTGCTACGTTTTTTATGTGCGACAATTAATTAGCGTCAAAAATTAGCGCTGATTTTCTCGTTGTCGTTGTAGATACTCACGCCGAGACAACGTCCGCTTTGCACGAACCCTGACCGGCTGTAATTGCTGTAGTTTCAAACCTGCTGTACTTAGTAACATTAGACCAGCTGCTAAGATAAAAATTGTTTGGATCATGGTCATCACTACTTTCTGCATCATGCATTACTTACACTCTAAGTATAACCCATTTCGTTTAATTTAGCGCCCTTTTAGTTTAAGAAACCCTAAAAGTTTGGTAAAGTAGAAGGTAATTTAAAAAAAGAGGGAAAAACATGTTTGAACCGACTAAAAAGCACCGCGTGGCGACAGAAGTTAAACAACGAGTACCAGAAGCGGTGATCGCGTTGCTTTGGCAAACGCTAAGCGACTTCCGTAAGCAAAAGAAGTTAGTTTCTAAAACCATCGCCGTTGCGTTTAGTGACGATTATGATGACCAGACCATTTACATTTTGCTTATGCAAGGTAATGGTGAAATTAGTGAAGAGGTTAAATTAACTTACACTGGCAGCAAAGACTTTCTCAATCAAGGTACGATTGTGATCATTAACGATAAACCACATACAGTTAACATGACGTTGAGTGCGCTGAATAAACAAAGCACGGATGCAACAACTAATAAGTAGCGAATGGGGCTGTGACAAAAGTGATGCTTTTGTTGCAGCTTTTTTGATAGTATACGCGCATTTTTATTTAAAGCATTTTCCAAAATCAATGGGTAGTTTAGCGATTACATGGTAAGCTAGAAATCAAAGGAGGAACCACCGATGCAAGCCTATTCGTATTATGATTCGCCGTTGGGACAAATTTTACTGGCAAGCGATGCGCAAGGATTAACCGGATCGTGGTTTGAAAATGACAGCTACTATGCGGATAATTTAGCAAAAACAAGCGTTCACCGCGAAACGGCAATTATCCAAGCAGCCAAAAAATGGCTGGCTGATTATTTTGCGCAGCAACAACCACAAAAATTGCCACCACTACACATCATGGGGACGTCCTTCCAAGAAAAAGTGTGGCAGATTTTACAGCAGATTCCTTACGGGACAACATTAACTTACGGCGCCATTGCCCAAAAAATCGCCGCACAAAAGAAAAATCACCGCATGTCTGCCCAAGCCGTGGGTGGCGCAGTGGGCCACAACCACCTTTCAATTTTCATTCCTTGTCACCGTGTTATCGGCAATCACGGCAATTTAACCGGTTATGGTGGTGGCTTGCCGCGGAAAGTACGTTTATTGAAACTTGAAGGTGTAGATTTAGGGGCGTTTTATGTGCCTAAAAAGTAGCACCACGTTAAGTAAGATGAGCTTGCTTAAGCTAGTAATGATAGACAATTTATTTTTACTGGACAATCATTTATAATAAAAGTGATAACTACGTAAGATAAGACTTAAATTTTAAAGTGCGAATCGGAAGTGCACATACTTTTTCCGGGTGTTTCGCACCATTTTTCAAGCAGAATTGTGTGATTTTAGACTATAAATTTTTAACTGTTTACTTAGTTATCAATGTTATACCCCAAATATTGTTTTGCTTTATGTGGTAACACAATATCTTGCGGTCGCACTCTATATGGGTGCGTGAATTGAAATAGCATTGACACTGTAGCTGGAAAATATCTGGTTGGTCGCACTCTATATGGGTGCGTGAATTGAAATTTAAATGAAATTTTTGCTAACGACAAAGACTTAATTGTCGCACTCTATATGGGTGCGTGAATTGAAATAAAAGCTGCAACCGAAGCCGTATTGTCATACGTGTCGCACTCTATATGGGTGCGTGAATTGAAATTTATGACGATATTGCGTCATTGCCAAAAGCAGTTGTCGCACTCTATATGGGTGCGTGAATTGAAATAATCAATTCATTTATGTGTGCAATGAAATTCGTCCAGTCGCACTCTATATGGGTGCGTGAATTGAAATGACAAATATCGTTAACCAGGTAATGGTTTACGGTGTCGCACTCTATATGGGTGCGTGAATTGAAATAATCAAATTGCCGTATAGCCTATCAGCGACCACCCCGTCGCACTCTATATGGGTGCGTGAATTGAAATCACTGTTGGCATCCAGTCAACTAATGCAAAATTTAAGTCGCACTCTATATGGGTGCGTGAATTGAAATTGACGAGTCAGCAGAAGCAATGTT
>NZ_AYYI01000039.1 GCF_001436505.1 Loigolactobacillus rennini DSM 20253
GGCCTAGTACTTTTGGAATGGAAATACTTTCCAACACCAAAAATTCTAGACCCAATTAAATATAATTCTTTTTCATACTGTTTACACTTAATAAAAAAGAGAAGCTGTGAAAAATCACAGCTTCTTTTTATATTGATTAAGACAGCATTAACCTTGAGTTGGATTATGCGTGTGGTCAGGAGCAGTGTCAGGCATTGCTTTTAAAGTTGCCATGTCTGCTTCGCTAATTTCGAAATCTAATTGTGTGTTGCTCTTAATGTGGGCTTCATTAACAGCTTTTGGCAGCGGTAGAATACCATTTTGCAGGCAGAAGCGCAGAGCTAATTGTGCCGTGCTAACTTGGTATTTACCTGCTAATTGTTGCATTTTGCTGTTTTGCAACAAATCACCGGTTGCAAGTGGTGAATAAGCTTCAACTAGCATGTTGTGATTTTTAGCAAATGTTGTGATTTTAGGTTCTGTATAGCCTACGTAATATTGAATTTGATCAACCATCGGTGCCACTTTAGCAGTTGGTAAGATGTTTTGTAAATCGTGAACGTTAAAGTTAGACACGCCAATTGCTTTAACTTTACCAGTTGCGTAAATATCTTCCATTGCTCGCCAAACTTCGATGTTTTCTTTGTCACAATCTTTACCGATTTCGTCCCATGGCCATGGGGCGTGAACCAAGTAAAGATCTAAATAGTCAATGTCTAATTGTTGCATTGTGCTCTTGAAATCAGCCATTGCACCATCATAAGATTTTGTTTGGCCAGGTAATTTAGAAGTGACGAAAATATCTTGCCGCGGGATGCCAGAATCGCGGATTGCACGACCAACATCTGCTTCATTTTGGTAAGCTTTTGCGGTATCAATGTGTCGATAGCCAGCTTTTAACGCGGCTGCTGCAGCGTTGTAGGCAGTGTCGCCAGTTGGAACCTGCCACATGCCAAAGCCAACTTTAGGGATTTTAACGCCATTTGTGAGTTGATAAGTGTCTGTTAAAATAGCCAAATTTTTCACCTGCTTTTTAAGTTTATTACAAGTTTCATTATACACATTTTCATCAAAAGTAGGGTTGAATCAGCTTGTGTTTGGCTTTATTTCAGGTCAGTTTGTGCAAATAATTTTAGAATAGTTTGTTTAGTGTGGGCTGTTTGTAATTGATTAATAAAGGTTTCATGAGTTAATAATTTTGCAGTAGCCGACAAATAGTGTAAGTGACTGCCGGCATCAGTTTGTGGAATTAAAAATGAGATAATAGTGTCAACCGGTTGGTGATCAAAGGTTTGCCACTTAATTGGCTGCTTTAATTTAAGAATTAACATTGCTGATTGTTTGATGGTACGATCCTGTGCGTGAGGAATCGCAATGCCTTTTTCCATGCCAGTAGAATTTTCTGCTTCACGTGCTTGATATTTAGTTAATACGGCAGCTGTATCGGTTGCCAGGTGATTTTTGACGGCAAGTTGTGCTAAAAATTTTAAGACGGCTGTTTTATTTTGTGCAGGAACATCTAACACAATATTTTCTGGTTTTAAAATTGCCTGTAATGGTGATTGCTCAGTATTTGTTTGTGTCTTAATCACTGTTTGGGGTTCAGCTTTAGGGTTGCTATGTTTTTTGGCTTGGCGACCAGCAAAATAAGCTAATAGCATACCTGAAACTAATGCACCTAGTAAAATCCAAAGTACCCAGAGTAGCGGGTGGTTGACTAACGGTAAAATAATAAAGCCACCGTGTGGTGCGGGAACTTGAATGTGTGTTGCATAAGTTAGAGAAGCAGAAATCGCGGCACCAACCATAAAGGAAGGAATATTAGTGAATGGATTTTTGGCAGCAAAAGGAATTGCACCTTCAGTAATATGCGTTGATCCTAGTAAGAAATTAACGTAGCCAGCACTGCGTTCGGCTTTAGAATAAGCTTTTTTATTGAATAAAACAGCAAAACCAGTTGCTAATGGTGGTGCAATGCAAGCAGCGGATACACCTGCCATAAAATAGAAATTCCCTTGAGCTAAAAGTGCTGTACCAGTTAAATAAGCTGCTTTGTTAATGGGACCACCAAAATCAAATGCGGACATGCAACCAACTAAAAGACCTAAAATAATGGGATCACCATTTTGCATTCCTTTGAGAAAATTCATCATTCCCAAATTAAGCCCTTTCATCGGAGCTGAAATGAACCACATTAACATGCCTGAGATGAAGACGCCTAAAACTGGATATAAGAAAATAGCTTTTAAACCGCGAAATTCTTTGTCTGGAAGCTTTTTTAATAATTTTTGCAATAAAATAATTGTATAGCCAGCGAGATAGCCTCCTAAAATGCCGCCTAAGAAACCTGTTCCATTAGTATAAGCGATCATGCCAGTTGCGAAGCCGACAATTAATCCAGAGCGTTTACTAATTGCTTCTGCAATGTAGGCACAAAGTACTGGTACCATTAAGTTCATGGTGGTACCACCAATGGTATTTAATGTTGCTGCAAAAGCATTGTATTCTGCACTTTTTGGATCAGCGGAATAAATTCCCCAGAAAAATGAAATTGCAGTTAAGACACCACCAGCAACCACTAATGGGAGCATGTGGGAAACACCATTCATTAATGAAGTATAAATTTTATTGACCCAAGTTTCTTTGGTTGTTGTCGTTTTAGTTTTTGTTGCACTTTTGCCCTGTGGTTGATAAGGGGTTAGGTTAGGATTCAAGACTTGATTGATTAATTTGTCAGGGGCTTTAATTCCTTGTGCGACCGGCACAATAACCACTTTTTTGCCAATAAATCGCTCGGCACCAATGTCAATGTCTGCGGCAACGATAACACCTTCAGCAGCATCTATTTCAGCTTGAGTTAAAGGATTATCAACCCCAGTTTGCCCATGCGTTTCAACTTTAATGGTTAGGTTGCGTTTAGCTGCCGCTTGTTCTAATGCCTCTTGTGCCATATAAGTATGTGCAATACCAGTGGCACAGCCGGTTGCTGCAATTAATTGATAATCTGCCATGTTATCACTTACTCCTTAATTTCATTAATATGGATTTGCGAAGTTAATGCATTAACGTGCGTAAAGTCGGTTATCCAACTTTGTTGAGCAGTATCGCTGCCAGCAGCAATGCTTCTACGTAAATTGGCTTGCTCTGTTAGATGTTGGATTTTGCCCGCAATGAAGGTGCCCAGCATCGTATCACCAGAACCGGCTGTATTTAAAACATTAATTTCAGGTGCGTTGCCATAATAGACTCGCTTTGTTGTAATTAAGCAGGCACCTTGAGCACCTAATGATAATAAAACATTTTGAGCACCTTGTTGAATTAATTCCTGAGCAGCATGAATTAATTGAGTACGTGTTGTTTGTGCTGGTAGCTTAAGCCAGCGTGCTAATTCTGCCTCATTTGGTTTAATTAAATAGGGTTGATAACGTAATGTTTCAAGGACAGCTGCATAACTAGTATCAAGTACTAATCGAACTTTTTTTTGCTGCATTTTTTGAGCGATCAGTATCAAGATATCTGGTTCAATACCTTGAGCAAAACTGCCAGAAATACAGAGCCAGTCGCCACTTTGTAGTTTGTCTAATAATTTTAAAAGATTAGTTTGCGCTTTTTGATTAACATAGGGGCCTTTATTCACCAACTTGTATTCTTGTTGTTGATCAAGTACACGTGTAAAGACATTAATTCGCGTTAAGCCATCAATCGTAATGAATTGGTTTGGAATTTGGTTTTGCGTTAAAGTGTCGCGAATGTATTGATTAGTAAAACCGCCACCAATACCCAGCGCAGTGTTATCAATACCAAGCCGTTTTAAAATGAACGAAACGTTAATGCCTTTACCATTAGCTTGAACGTCAGAATTATTGGTCCGGTTTACAGTGTTTGGTTTCATTTGTGTTGTTTCGATAAATAAATCAATTGCTGGATTTAAAGTTAAGGTATAAATCATTATTTTCACCTACGTTTGTTTGTTAAATTTATTATAGTGTGATTTCAGCTGTAAATGTTTTCAACTTTAACGTGTTTGGCAGGCAAAAGTTGAAAAAATGTTACAATGTTGGTTATTAACATAATGAAGCAGGTGATATCGATGCAAGTTAAATTAAGCGTTGCAGAAGCATATTTATGGCATTTCATTCAAACCCATCAACAGCAGGTTATTCACTTATCAATTGTTAAGTTAAGTGAGCTAGCTAATGTTTCCACAGCAACTGTTGTCCGGACCATGAAGAAACAAGGTTATTCGGGTTACACTGCTTTTCGGCAGAAATTAATTTTAGCGCAACAGGATACTGCAAAATATGATGTGTTAACACATGCTAGTAAAGAAATTCGCTCAGTAATTTTAAAAAATGAAACCGAGGTTTCTAAAACATTACAGCAATTAGATTTTGGGACGATTGAAGATAGTGTACAAAAGTTACATGACGCCAAGAAAATTTACATTTTTGCTCGGGGATTGTCTGAATTAATTGCTCGTGAAATGTTAATTAAATTTCAATTATTAGGCAAAAATACGGAAATGCATAATGATCCCAACATTATTCGTACAATAAGTAAGCGAATTCATTCCGACGAAGTTGTTATTTTAATTACGTTAAACGGGCAAACGGCAGAAATTGTCACTGCGGCACAAAACCTAGCTGCTAACGATATTACGATCATCACGTTTACAACAGATCAACAAGCACCGGTTGTGTCATATTCAGATTTGGTATTTTTGGGTTATAAATCGGGATTATCCTATTTTCCAGAATATGAAGTACGTTCGAGATTACCGCTACAAGTGATGACACGGATATTGACGGATGCCTATGCAGTTAGAATTAAGCAGTAGTTATTGGTCGAATATGCTATGATTAAAATAATTAAATCACAATTGACAATTACTAGGAGCGAATGCGATGCTTAGAAAAAATAAAGCCTACCACCTTAGCATTCTGGCGATGTTTATTGCCGTGATCATCATCCAGAATTTTGTGCCCTTATTTGGTTACATTCCTTTTGGGTTGTTAGATTTAACAACCATTCATGTGACAGTCGTGATTGCCGCTATTATTTTAGGCCCTAAAAATGGTGCATTAATTGGTGGTGTTTGGGGATTAATTACTTTTGTCCGTGCATTTGCGGCGCCAACCAGTCCATTAGCGCCATTAGTATTTACTAATCCAGTTGTCTCAATTTTGCCCCGAATTTTAATTGGTGTTGTTGCCGGTTGGACATTTATTTGGTTAAATAAAAAAATTAAACAGACACCAGCCATGATGTTGGCCGCCATTGCTGGAACGTTAGTGAATACACTTTTAGTTTTAACTTTAATTTATGTATTTTACCGAACGCCAGCGGTTGCTCAGGCATACGGAACGGCTGATGTTAGCCGTCTGGGCGGTTTGTTGTTAGCTGTAGTCGGTGCAAATGGTATTCCAGAAGCGATTTTAGCCGCAGTAGTTGCGCCATTAATCTGTACGCCATTACGGCGCTTTCAACAGCGCCGTTAGGATTGCGCCACAAAGTAAAAGGCGTAAAACTAGAACATGATGATTGATATGTTACACTGAAAATAACTTATTTCACGGCATTTTTTTGCCACAAAGGATTGAAAAATGGCACCTAAATTATTTACAGAAGTCGTTTTAGAATTTTTTATTTACGCGTTGATCGGTTGGCTGTGGGAAACTAGCTTAGCAGCAGTTAAACAGCGTAAATTTGTGGATACTGGTTTTTTACTAGGTCCAATCACACCGATTTATGGTTTTGGTGTTATTGGCGTCATTCATTTGTTGCGTCCGTGGCAGCATCATTTAATTTGGCTATTTGTGTTAGCCACGATATTAGTCAGCGCATTAGAATATTTAACGGGGTCAATATTGGAAATTTTATTCCACATTAAATGGTGGAACTATGAAAATGTTCCTGGAAACATTCAAGGACGAATTGCATTGCCTATTTCGCTATTTTGGGGTATTTGTTGCGTGCTAATCATTCGATTTGTGCAGCCTGAAGTAGTTAAATTAATTTCTTGGTTAACGCAGTTTGGTTTTATTCTTCCTGTTGTATTAATTGCGTTGGCGTCTTTTGATTTTGGCTTTACGTTGGCTAATCTGCAATCATTTCGGCAGAAACTGGAACGGCTTAATTTGGCAATTGAAGAACGCCGGAATCAGCTTAGTTCTGATGTTGCAGACTTAAAAACGGATGTTCATGAAAGCTGGGCCGATTTCTTAAAACGTAAGCCGCAACTACAGGCGCGGTTGACTAACCTAAATTTTGGTCAGCGGCACCTATTGCGCAGCTTTCCGAATTTACGAACAGATAACGCTGATGTGACTAAACGTTTAGATGAAATCAAAGAATTGATTGCAGCGTTACTGAAACGGGATTAAGCCTATGGCCTGATGCCACAATTGCTATTAAAAATTCGGCCTCTAGATGAATGTCTAGGTGCCGGTTAGTATTTTTGGTGCTTAATGATTAAATTAGTTTAGTGCTTGATATTAGACTTGTTAAGTTAATCATGAGAAAATAATGTTAGTTTAAGCGCATTACTAGGAGGCTAAAGCAGATGTCAGAAAAATTAACAATGGCTGTGATTGGGTTTGGTAAAAGTGCAACTCGCTACCATTTGCCTTACATTATGCAGCGAAAAAACATTCAAGTGAAATGGATTTACGCCCATCATTTGAATAAGCGTCCTGAAACGCAAAAAGCTTATGAACAGCATGGGATTACTTTTACAGATCAGATTGACACAATTCTCACGGATCCTGCTGTTCAATTACTCACGATTTGTTTGCCACCAAGCTTGCATTTTGAGTTTGCTAAACGTGGTTTAACAGCTGGGAAAAATGTATTAGTTGAAAAACCATTTACAGAAACAGTTACAGAAGCCAAGACACTTTTCGAATTAGCAGCAACCAAGCATTTATTGGTAATGCCTTATCAGAATCGGCGGTTTGATGGTGAATTTTTAGCATTGAAGCAGGTTTTACAAACCGGTTATTTGGGTGAGCCGTTAGAATTAGAATCACATTTTGATCATTATCGGCCTGATCCACAAATTAAACATGGTGCTGCCATTGATGGGACTTTTTATGGTTTAGGTAGTCATCTCATTGATCAAGTTGTGGCATTGTTTGGACGACCACAACAAGTCAGTTATGACATTCGAGCTCAGCAGAATCCTGTTAGTACAGTAGATGACTATTATGATGTTGATTTATTCTATGATAATTTCAAAGCCATTGTAAAAAGCAGCTTTTTAGTTGCACAGCCGTATCCGCGCTTTATTCTTCATGGCACACAAGGCAGTTTTGTAAAATATGGCATTGATCAACAAGAAAATGATTTAAAAGCTGGCATAACACCTGCTGCAACAGATTTTGGCTTGGATAGTCCTAAGTTTTATGGTGAATTGACTTATCAAAATGCTAATGGTGATTGGATTAATAAACAATTACGTACGCCGCGCGGTGATTATGGGCGTGTATATGATGGCTTGTATGCTAGCATTATTCAGGGAAAGGCACCCTTAGTCACTAGGGAACAGGCACTGACTGATTTAGAAATTTTGACTGCTGGTATTAAACAAGCGAGTCCTAGTATTTATCGATTAGCAACACAATAAAAGAACAGTGGTAATTGATTGACGTTACTCAATCAATTACCACTGTTTTTAATTACTTAAATGTTGGCATTAATGAAACTGTTTGTTGAGCCATTGAATGGCTAGATTAAACCAAGTCGCAACATGGGGCAAAATAGTTTGTTGATCTGCACCGGTCAGTGGATTAGCAAGTGCTAAGCCATGTGGTCCTTCCGGATAAAGATGATATTCAACTGAAACGTGTTGCTTTTGTAGAGCCATGACGTAACTGGTTGCATTGATTGCTGGTACGACATTGTCTGTCGTTGTGGTCCAAACAAAACTAGGCGCATTGGCTGAGCGAACTAATTTATCAGCAGCTAATTTTTCTGGATTCGAGGTCCAAGTTGCTAAAGCCGCTTCGTCAGTGGGGAAACCTAATTGCGGTGAGATCACTGGATAGCCCATCATTGCAGCATTAATTTTAATATCTGCTAAAGTTAAACCGGTCAGCTTAGCAAAATCTGGTTGGTGAAAATAATCATTGTACAATGCCGCGATGTGACCGCCTACAGAAACGCCTAAAATGGCAATTTGTTGTGGGTTAAGGTTAAATTGAGCAGCGTTTTGCCGTAAAAAGCGGACTGCTTGTGCCAATTCAATTAAAGGCTGCGGCATTAATGGCTTTTTTTCACTCACTAAGGAATAACGTAAGTAAAAGCTTTGGAAACCTTTGCCAGCAAAAGCGGTGGCTAACGCTTCAGTTTGTTCAATGGGGATCTTTTTATAAGCACCACCTGGTAAAATAATCATTGCTGGCAGTGTTTTGTAACTCCCAGCTGGATCTGGCGTTTGTACGTATCCCTTTAAGTAAGCGTGATCGTTTAAATTTTGTTGAATAATTTGCATTTGAAAACACTCCTTTAAATCTTTACTTTCATTATACGCTTTTTATCCAGAATAAACTGATAACGGAAGAAGAGGCACTTTCTTGAAGTTAAAATCAATGGTAGCTCCAAAAATGGTTATTACTTGTCAAATTGGTACCCACGAGTTATACTTTTGATATGGTATGTAAACGCTTTATTTAGGAGTGATCAAAATGGCAGAAAAAACGATTATGTTAGTCTGTGCAGCAGGTATGTCGACTAGTTTGTTGGTTTCAAAAATGCAAAAGGCGGCTCAAGCAAAGAATGTAGATGCAGAAATATTTGCAACCGCAGCATCTGATGCAGACAATGAATTGGATAAGCGTCATCCTGATGTTTTGATGTTAGGTCCACAAGTTCGCTATATGTTAAAAAATTTCCAGACGCGATTAGACATACCAGTAGAAGTCATCAACATGCAGGATTATGGTATGATGAATGGTGAAAAAGTATTGAATGAAGCCTTGCAAACTATTGAAAAAGCAAATTAATTTAACTAGAAGACATAAAAAAGCAGCCTGATTTAGGCTGTTTTAATGTATTAATCAGCTCATTTAGGAGGCACTAATAATGACAGAGACAAGCGGGCTGCCAACTAATTTTTTATGGGGTGGTGCTGTTGCAGCACATCAATTAGAAGGCGCTTGGCAAGCAAATGGTAAGGGAGTCAGCATTGCAGATGTTATGACAGCAGGACGTAATAAAGTTCCCCGTGAGATTACGGCTGGCGTCATTCCTGGTAAAAACTATCCCAATCATGAGGGAATTGATTTTTATCATCATTATAAAGAAGACATTAAATTATTTGCAGAAATGGGTTTTAAATGCTTTCGGACCTCAATTGCTTGGACGCGGATTTTTCCTAATGGGGATGAAACAGAACCTAACGAAGCCGGTTTGCAATTTTATGATCGGGTATTTGCTGAGTGTTTAAAATATGGGATTGAGCCAGTCATCACATTGTCACATTTTGAAATGCCTTATCACCTGGTAACTGAATATGGTGGTTGGCGCGATCGGCGGGTGATTGATTTCTTTGTTCGGTTTGCAACAACTTGCTTTAAGCGTTATCGGCACCAAGTTAAGTATTGGATGACTTTTAATGAAATCAATAACCAGATGATGTATACTAATGATTTTACCATGGCGACGAATTCAGGCTTGGTTTTTCGGCATGATGAGGATAATGCAACCCGGGAAGCATTGATGTACCAAGCATCGCATTATGAATTAGTTGCGAGTGCACTAGCAGTTAAAATCGGGCACCAAATTAATCCCAACTTTGAAATTGGGAGCATGGTGAACTTTACACCGTTATATCCTGCTTCAGCGAAACCAGCAGATATTTTAGTCGCACAAAAGTTGATGCAACGGCGTTATTGGTGGTCAGACGTTCAGGCTTGGGGAACTTATCCCAATAATATGGTGGCTTACTTTAAACAAAAACAATTATGCTCGGACATTACAACTGAAGACCGCGTAGTTTTACAAGAAGGCACAGTGGATTATATTGGTTTTAGTTATTATAATTCTTTGACAGTGGCGGCTACCGCTGATGGTAAATTTAAGATTGCTGCAAATCCAGCACTAAAAGCTAGTGAATGGGATTGGCCGATTGATCCAATTGGTCTGCGTTATGCCTTAAATTGGTTGCAGGATCGTTATCATTTACCATTAATGATTGTTGAAAATGGATTAGGTGCGCGCGATAAGGTGACCGCAGATGGTCAGATTCATGATCCTTATCGAGTTGAGTACTTGCGGGCTCATATTCAACAGATGATCAAAGCTGTTAATGATGATGGTGTTGATTTAATCGGTTATACGCCTTGGGGCTGCATTGATTTAGTTTCTGCTGGAACTGGTCAAATGTCTAAGCGCTATGGTTTTATCTATGTTGATAAGGATGATGCAGGTAATGGTAGTTTGGCACGTAGCCGTAAAGATTCGTTTTATTGGTATCAAAAGGTAATTCAAACTAACGGTGCGGATCTTAGCTAAGCATTGTCATTTCGGCATATAAGTGAACTAGCTTGTTAATGCTAATGATAGGTGCTGTAGTAGTGGGCATTTAGGTGGAAAATGCTTACTGTAGTGCATGAGTTAGTGTTGTGTTTGAAAAAGCCGTACCATGGTTTAATATGGTACAGCTTTTTTATTGATTAAATGATTCAATTTTAAACTTACGGTTATTAGCCGATGCGACAAGTGATTGTTAATCCTTATTTTTAACCGCAATGAAACGCTTTTTAATAAAGTAAGCGACTGCAACTGCACAAACTAAACTTAAAACAATTAAAGTGAGTTGCGCAAAAATATCAACATAACCAGCGATTTGTTGCCAAGCTTTGCCAGCATAAAGGCCTAATAAAACCAAAACACTATTCCAAATTAGAGTGCCTGCTGTCGTTAATAATAAAAATTGGCCCATTGGGATTCTTGTAGTACCGGCAGGGATTGAAATTAAACTACGAACAATGGGAATAAAACGGCAAAAAAAGAGTGTACTTTTACCATGTTTCATGAACCAATGCTCTGCTTTTTTTAAATCAGACTGTTTTAACCGTAACATGGTACCAGCTTTACCAGCAATCAGTCGCTCTAAGCGTTCAACGGATAATAATCGCCCGACGGCATAAAGAACCACAGCGCCAACTACAGAGCCTAAGGTTGCAATCAATGTCACTTGTGGCAAAGCCATGGTGGAGTGAAGTGTCATAAAACCGCTAAACGTTAACACGACTTCTGAGGGTATTGGTGGAAAAATATTTTCCAGTGTAATTAAGAAAAAAACACCGAGGTAACCAAATTGGTCGATGAAATTGACGATCATATTTTGCATTAAGTTGCCTCCAGCTTTAAATGATTTGTTTTTACACTATAGCGTGAAAGCTGGGCAACCGTCAATTAAAAGCCATATAATTAAGGTTAACTTTAAAACTTTATCCTTAAAATTTACCGCTGCTGCAGGACTGTCGGAAACTATTTGCTCAAATTCTCCTTGGGCTGTTTTTTATTTGCTAGGTTTTGATGATTTTGGGCTAATTTTCGTTGAAATTCAGATGGCGTTCCCGGTTGCCGGTTTAACTTGGAGAATTCTCCTTTATACTGCATGGCATTATCTTGTTCGGCAAAGCGATTGCCAATAAACATGATAATTGAGCCTAAAACAATAACGCCAATACCACTCCAGGTCAGTAAACTAATCCGCTCTTGCAGCATGAACATAGCCATTAAAGGTGCTAACGCAGGTTTAATGAAAAAGACTAATGAAGCGGTTGAAACATCGGCGGTTTCCATGGCCAAAAAGTAAAAGCCAAAGCCCCCGGCGGTAACGCCAATGCAAATGTAAGCTAGCAACAAAAAGGTTTGTGGTGTAATGCCTTGTATAAATGGTACAGCAGCAAAAATGCGTAGGGCAGGTCGCGCAATTAATAAATTGTTAATCGCTGGTACGTGTGAAATCCCCATAAAAACGGCTAATTCAGCAGCACCGGCTAAAAAGGTCAAACTAGTCATAGTTAAACCGTTGAAATGTCGGTGCATGGAGCCCCAACGAGAAATAATTGAGTATAGGCCAAATGTAACGGCAGAAGTCAATGCTAATGTCATGCCTAGAGGACGTGTTAAATGAGCGGGGTTAACGATAATCACTAACCCGATTAATGAAATGAGAACGGCAATTAAATTAGTTCGGCTCAGTCGCTCGTGTAAAATGAGATAAGAGAAGATTAAAGCAAAAATAGGATTACAGCTAAATAAAACTGCCACTGTGGAAGCTTGATCACTTTCAACTGCTAATTGATAAAATGTCATACTGATGACAACACAGCTGAACCCAGTAATTAGAAATAAAGCCAGGTCACGGCTGGTCAACCTAAAGTGCTGCTTTTTAAGCGCACGAATTGCAAAGGGTAGTAAAAACAACCCGCCGATTAAAAAGCGCAAAAAATTAAGCTGGATGCCATTAAAGGCTTGTCCAGCCAATTTTAGTGCAATTTCCATTGAACTAAATAAAATTGTCGAAAGCAGTACGTATAAATAAGTGCGTTTCATAAAAAAGAATCGATCCTTCCTCCAAGCAATATAACTACCATTGTAAAACCGATTGAAAACTTGTCAATGGTGGTATTTTTATTTACTAGGTGGCAAGATCGTTAACTGAGATGGTTCAGTAACTAAATATTAGCCGGTTACGGTTTGCTTTTTGTTATGGTAGATTGTAAAATTTAAGTTGAACATATTAATGGACAGAAAAACCCATAA
>NZ_AYYI01000040.1 GCF_001436505.1 Loigolactobacillus rennini DSM 20253
CATAGTAAAACCCCTAACGTTGGATTTAGTTGTCCAACGTTAGGGGTTCACTTTACCAAGCTTTTTAACGTCTAATTTTACATTAAGTGTAAGACGTGGAAAATAACACCGACAACAAACAAGCCTAAAATCATGGTAATTGGGGAAACTTTCTTCTTCAATAACCACATGCAAAGTAAGGTTAACAGTAACGCTGCTAAACCAGGAATTAAGCTGTCCAAGTTATCTTGTAAAGTTGTCACTTTATGAACCGTTAAGGACAAGCCATTGGATTGATCAATCAAGGCTTGTTTGATGCCTGCAGCACCGGATGGTAAATGATTCCAGTCGATGTAAGCACCATCTTGTTGCTTAACCCGAGAAACAACTGGTGTGAATTTAACAACAACCCAGCGGTTAACCAGCGACCCTAAGATAAACATACCTAGAATCGAAGCACCTTTGGTGACATTTTGTAACAGACTACCAGACATATCTTCCGTAATTTTTGACCCTGCACGGTACCCAAATTCTTGGGTGTACCACATGAAGGCCATCCGGATTAAGTTCCAAAAAACAAAGTAAATGATTGGGCCTAAGATACTGCCACCCATTGCTAAGGATGCAGCTAAGGCACCTAAAATTGGCTTAACTGTGAACCAGAACACTGGATCACCAATACCAGCCAAAGGCCCCATCATCCCAACTTTAACACCTTGAATGGCAACGTCATCAACAGGTGCGCCATTAGCACGATCTTCTTCCAGCGCCATAGTGACCCCTAAAATTGGGGAAGCCAAGTAAGGATGGGTGTTAAAGAATTCCAAATGCCGTGTCATTGCAGCTGCACGGTCTTCTTTAGTTGTATATAATTTCTTCAATACTGGAATTAAGGAATAAGTCCAGCCACCGTTTTGCATCCGTTCGTAGTTCCATGAACCTTGGATAAACGTCGAACGCCACCAAACAGCAATCCGGTCTCTTTTACTTAAGGTAACTTTCTTTTCAGTTACTGCTGCTTTATTATCTGCCATGTTCGTTTACCTCCTTTGTCTAATATTCGTCGATGATATCGCCAACTGGATCACCAGTATTGCTATCACCGCTACCGTTACTACTGTTACCTGAACCGCCTGACTTGGACAATGTTAAGTAGATCAATGCAAGTGAAATCCCAATTGTCCCTAGTCCGACTAAGGTTAAGTCTGTGACAGTTGCTAATACGAAACCAATGGCAAAGAATGGCCAAACTTCACGGGTAGCCATCATGTTGATGATCATTGCATAACCTACGGCAACGACCATGCCACCACCAATGGACAAGCCATCAGTTAACCAAGTTGGCATCATGTTTAATAAGTCCCTTACAGGACCAGCACCAACTGCTAAGATTAAAGCAGCAGGAATAGCAATCCGCAAGCCTTGCATACAAATGGCAACAATGTGCCAGAATTCAAGTTTTCTGAAGCTACCTTCCCTTGCGGCCTTGTCCATAATGTGAACAATAGCAGTTGCAATGGTCCGGGCAATGATGGTTAATAGCAATCCGGCAACAGCCAAAGGAACGGCGATCGCAATTGCGGATGACACACCGCCTTGGCCTTTACCACCTAATACTAAAATAATTGCGGATGCGACAGAAGCTAACGCCGCATCAGGTGCAACAGCGGCACCAATGTTAGCCCAGCCTAAGGCGATCATTTGTAATGTACCACCTAAAACAAGGCAAGGTCCTAATTGACCTGTAACTAAGCCAATTAACGTGCACGCAATAACTGGCTGATGAAAGTGGAATTCATCCAAAATACCTTCCATACCAGCTAAAAACGAGACGAGAATGACTAATATCACTTGAATAAAGTTCAAATTCATGATGATTAATCCTCCGTTTCCTTTATTGTTTGTTTAATGCATTTTGTGCTTTAGTTAAAATTTCGTCCATGTTACCGGCTTTATCTGCTGGCACTTTACGAACATCGAATTTGACGCCTTCTTGTTCCATCTTCTTGAATGCATCAATATCCTTTTGGTTAAACGCCAACACTTTATTTGGCTGAACTTTGCCTGGTGAGTGCGCCATTGACCCAACGTTGACTTCCTTCAACGGTACGCCACCTTCGATTGCCCGTAAAGCATCTTCTGGGTTTTCAAATAGCAACAATGCACGTTGACCGCCAAAGTGTTTGTCGTCTTTGGAAATTTTGATCAACTGTTTAACTGGAATGACATGTGCCTTAACACCAGAAGGGGCAGCTTGTTTAATCAAGTTAGTCCGCAACTCATCTTTAGCCACTGCATCTGAAACAACGATAATCCGCGTTGGATTAGTTGTCTTGGTCCAAGTTGTGGCAACCTGGCCGTGCAATAACCGGGAGTCAATCCGAGATAGTACGTAAGACATTTTTCCTGGTGCACCGGCATCGCCAACTTTAGGCGCTGGCTTTTTCGCAGTTTCTTTAGGGGCTAATTCTTCTGGCTTAAGTTTGACACCATCTTTAGCAGTCCCTAAAATGTGAGCGGCAATTTCTTGCGCAGTGTTCATGGATAACCGGGATGCATAAGCTTCAACTAACATCGGCAAATTAAGCCCAGTCACCATTGCCCATTTGTCTTTATGCGCTTCATACAAGCTATTTGCCTGATTGAACGGCGTACCGCCCCAAAGATCGATCAAGAATAGTACTTGCTCCGGATCGCCAAATGACTTCACGGCAGCTTGCATTTTTGCTTTTAAGTCATCCGGTCCTTCGTCAGGCATTAAAGTAACTGCTTTGACGTTTTCCTGCTTGCCGAAAATTAATTCGCCAGATTGCAGGATGCCGTCAGCGAATTTGCCGTGACTAGCAATAATAATTCCTACCATCTTTTTACCTCCTACCATAATTAGAATAAAAATAAAATAAGTTCTTCAGCAGTCAAAGACTGCCCATTGATAGGAAAGCCCTATCAATCTTGTTTAAAATGAAGCCAAGCTTCACTTAGAAACCATTTTTAGTCAGCAAAGTCATTAAACTTTGCTTACGATCAGCTGGCACTTTTTGGGCAAATACTTCTAAACCAGCATCATCATGTAGATAACGCAAAGCAGCAGCTTGTTGTGGTCCAACAGCGATAGAATCGGTAATCATCTTCATCCCGCTGGAAAAAACTAAACTACCAATGCCAACGCCAACTTTAGCTAAATCGACGCCACCTTTGACTAAACGCACCATATCCTCAACAGTTTCTGTCAATAACAACACTTTAAAAACATCAAATTGAGGATCGTGGTAGATCCGGCACATTTTATCAATGGTAATCACATTGGCCCGTACGCCTGGCGGTGCTGCCTGCGTAATCAGCGTTTTACGCAGCGTATCTTTGGCCACGCCATCAGAAACGATTAAAATCCGGTTGGGCGCGACGCTTTTAGTCCAAACCGTCGCGACCTGACCGTGAAGTAAGCGACTATCGACACGCGCTAAACGAATGTCCATTGTCACATCACTCGCCTCCTTCATTAGTTAACCTAATGACGACAATTCCAAATGCTTGACCCCAGCCTTAGCCGTTTTTTCTAAATGTGAAACAACTGCAGCAACTGGTTTGTCACGCACCGTATAAGCTTCCAATAGCAGTGGCAGGTTTAACCCTGTGATCAACGCATATTTGTTCAAGTTCTCGGCAACAATTTGACTTGCCACGTTAAACGGCGACCCGCCAAAAAGATCAATTAAAAACAAGATTTGATCTTCTGGTGCAAAAGTTGCCATTGCGTTTTCAAATTTCTTCTTTAAATCATCCGTACTTTCATTAGGCATAAAGGTAACCGCTTGAACTTTTTCTTGGTCACCAAAAATCATACGTGACGACTCTAAGATACTTTCAGAAAACTTGCCGTGGCTCGCAACGATAATTGCTATCAACTTGTCACCTCCTACTTTTTACCCACACCTATATAATATGCAAATAACGTGCCAACTTTTGTGTATCAAGCTAAAACACTGCTATTACTAACTTTATCTGGCGTGCGCCATTAAATGATACACAATTAATTAATGTATCACTGGTTAATTTTTAGTTAAGAAATTTGTTTCTGTGCTTGTGTATCAAATAATTGCTCAATATAGTAAATTTCATTATCGTCTAATTGCAACTGCAACTGTTCTGCCAACATATCGTTACAAGTTTTAATCGCATCGTAATAAGGCGATTGTTTGATCGTTGGCTGTGCTTTCGCGTCTACAGCCACTTTTTTATGCAATAACTGTCGCTCAAGTGCTCCGGCGACATGCAAAATTAAGCCAATTCGAAAGGTTTCGCTGAATTTTTGTTCTAGTGTATCACTTAGTGTTTCACTGTATTGCCATAAAACGTCAATTATTTTATGCGGATTTAAATAAACGAAATAATCTTTCATGTACGATTCACAGAGTTCCTTAGTTAAATTAGGTTTAGCCGCTTGTAAATCCGCTTGATTGACTGCACTGTCAATTTGCTCGAAGAAATCCCGCCCGTCTCCTTGCAATAATTGTTCTAAAGAAATAAACGGCGCTTTAATTTTAGGCCGGACAATGCCAGTTGTTGCCACAATCCGATATTCTTCAGCCAAATGGGTTAGGGTTTGTTGCATGTTGACCACGGAAATGGGGATGACGGTAATGTCATCAATCAACCGTTGACTCAGTTGCTGCTGAATTGTTTTTTGAATGCGCAAAGCAGTCCCCTTTCCCGTTGAACAAATTGCAATGATCGCACGCGGCAGTAATTGCTGCACCACTGGCGTATTTTCAGTCTTAACGGATGGTAGCGTGTCCACATTGACACGCGAATACCCATGAAATTCCTTTAACTCATGGTAAATAGTGTTGATGTCATTATCAATCAATTCCGTTTTGCGGACTGCTTCCAGCACGATAGCGGTCGTCACCATATCGATGGTTTTCACTTGAATCCCGGTCTCTTGATAAACTCTCTGGGAAAAAGTGGATAATGACCCCATATCAACTAATAAAATGACACCATTGCCTTTATCTGCCTGATGAATTTTTTTAATGATCCCTTGATAAGCTACTTGTGGATTCATTTCAATCGGCATATCGTATGCAAACAAATTATCCGGCGACAGCAGTTTGTTCACCACTTGTACCATGGAAGACGCTGTACTACTACCATGTGCTGCTACAACAACGCCAATTTTACCGGCAACTTGTTCAGACTTCAGTGACACCAATAAAATGGTTAAATAATATACTTCTGATTTTGGAATTGGGACATTATAGTGAGTTTCCAATTCTTGTTTAATCAAATAAGCAGCTTCCAATTCCTGTGGGTAATCCGCCACCATTTCTTTTAAATTAGCACTGATATTACGCACCATTTTGCCTGATTGAATCCGCTTGACAAAAGAACTGATGTGCAGGCTAACAGCATAGACAAAATTACGTTTAAAAGTATAGCCCAATAGTTTTTGAACTTTGCCTTGAATCTCTTGGGTTAAATCAATGATATCGTGATCCACAATTTCCGCTAATTTATTATCCGCTTGCTCATTAGAGATAGACTTCCGGTAAAATGACTTTAAATGCAAATTGATGTCCGTGGTAATAAAGTTATTGATGTGTTCTTGGTCCAAGCCTTCAGACTTTAAAAGCGCTGCTTTATCCCCAATAATTTCATATAAATTATAGGGCAATTCATAGGCGTCTTTTTGTAACGTTGCGGTAGCTTGATCCGGACCAATCACCATCATCGGTTCTAACAATTTAGTGATTTGGCCTAAATCATCCCGGTTGGCCGCTAAAGTGGCAATACCTGATTGGATGCTGGCCGGTAAATCATCAGCCGTGATGGTGATACACTTATCTGATTGCATGTGTTTTAAAAAGCCTTGCGCACAGACCAATTGAATGTTGGACTTCAATTGCCCCACGTTGCCGTAAGTCACACTGCCCAACAATGCCTTTACCACATCTTCTGTCAATTGGATCCGCTTATGAATCCGGTTGGCTTCCAAAGAAAAAAGCGATTGTAATAATTGAAGCCGTTCCTCAGCAGGCCGTTGATCAAATGCCGGTAGTTGAATCATAATCGGAATCCGCCGGACAAACGTTGCCAGTAAACTACTTTCTGGATTTTCTGTAGTAGCGCACACTAAGCGAACATCAGCGTGGTGCTTTTTGGCTGTTTCTCCTAAACGACTGTAAGTACCATGATCCATGAAGTAAAAAATCATTTCTTGACCTTCCGGTGGCAGCCGGTGTACTTCATCTAAAAAGAGCATGCCGCCTTCAGCCTCTTGAATCAGACCATCTTTATTCTCATTTGCACCAGTGAATGCGCCCTTGGTATAACCGAACAAATGGGACATCAATAATTCTGGGTTATGCGCATAATCAGCACAATTAAAGGTGATTAATGGTTTTTTAGAATCAATAATATGATGAACTGTTGAAAATTGGTACATCCCATTGACAAAAAAAGTTTTACCGGAACCAGTTGGCCCTACAATTAAAGTGTTCAATCCCTTTGGTGGATACAACATCGCAGCTTTTGCCTGCTCAACTTGATTTTTTAAGCTGCCATTCGCCCCAATCATGTGATCAAAAAAATCGGTTTGTTGGCGAACAGGTGCTGGCTTTGCTCGTACTGGCGCAGGTTTTGCAGGTTCTGTTGTCACACGCTGAGCTAGCGCTGGCGTCACGTACCGAACGGGACGTCCGGGAATTTTAGCCAGCTGGCCCTGGCGGACTAAATCATTGAGTGCCTTTGAAACATTGGGCCGTACAATTGCTAAATCTAACGCTAATTGTTTTGTGGTCGCACCGGCACCGTTGACAATGTCTGTCGGCGTTAACTGTTGTGAAATTTTTGCCACTCGTTGATACACACGTTCAATTCGTTTCACTTTCAACCATTCCTTTTTTAGCGCAATTGAAACACATCATCTTCATTAGTGTATCATAAAGCAATACACAAAGAAAAAAAGAGTGCAACAGAAAGCGGGAGCTTCTGAGGATTAGCCTAAGCAGGCAAGTTATTTGCGCAGCAAATGTTTTGACTGCTGTAGCTAACCGAAGAAGCTGTTTTCTGTTGCACGTTTACTGCAGCGAGGGCGGCTAAATTATACAAAACGGGAGCTTCTGAGGACTAGCCTAAGCAGGCAAGTTATTTGCGCAGCAAATGTTTTGACTGCTGTAGCTACTATTCCGCAGAAAAGGAAGATTTTCGTACCGAAAATCTCTGATGCTTCAGACGTTGACCATTCAACTATGGCGAAAACCGCCAAGTTGAAACATAGCAGCCGGAAGAAGCTGCTTTCTGTTACACGTTTACTGCGGCGGCATTAACGCCTAAAACAATAAAAGCCGAATTATCTGATTCCAGATAATTCGGCTTTTAACCATTTAGATTGAAGATTATTTCAATGCGGCTGACTGGAATTGAACCAGCACGGGAAAAATATCCCACTAGATCCTTAATCTAGCGCGTCTGCCGTTCCGCCACAACCGCAAACTACCAACTGTTTTAGTTTAGCAAAAAATTCAGGTAGACGCAATACCTTTTCATTATTTTGCCATCACTGCGGTGAAACGGTAACACCAACAGGGGCGGCGGTTAAATTCAGCCAATGCCCAGGTAAATGAAGCTGCATTAACGTCGCTAATATTGTTGACGCTTGTTTTGGCGGAACTAGGCTTAAAATTGCTGGTCCAGAACCACTTAAATAAGTACCATAGGCGCCAGCCTGAGCTGCACAGTGACGAATTTTAACTAAATTTGGGGCCAAACGGCGGCGATAAGTTTCATGGAATTGGTCACGTTCTAACATCCGGCCCGCTAATTCCAAATCACCGCGAAAAAGGGCACCCACTAACACATTGGCAGCCGAACTACTGGCAACTGCCGCACGCAAAGGTAATGCTGCAGGTAAAACACCGCGGCTTTTTTGTGCACTTAACTGCTCTGGTGGAATATAGGCTAAAATTCGTGCTGGCGGGAAAGGTGCTTGAACAATCTCTGCTTCAAAACCATCATAAGTCGCTGCCACAAAACCACCATAAATTGCTGGGGCAACGTTATCTGGGTGGCCTTTTAACTTGGTTGCTAATTGGAGTTTATCAAACTGAGAAAGACTAAGTTTGCCTAAATAATCTGCCAATTCAATGCCAGCGATGATTAGAGCTGAATGGCTACCTAAACCACAAGCAAATGGGATGTTAGTCCGCAAGTGCAAGTAGTGCGGTGTCAAATCAGGAATCAGTGCCAAGGCAGTCTTGACGATTAAATTATCCTGATTATTGGCCACAGTCCGCCCTAACTGGTGATCAATTTGCCAGTGTGTCTGGGGTTGGCCGATGGTCACGGCTAAATCTAGCGTTAGCGCTAAACCTAACGAATCAAAACCCGGTCCCAAATTAGCACTCGTTGCTGGAACATGTATCGTTGTCATGCGACATTCCTCCTGCCTAGATCGCCTCGTTATTTTACCACTAGTCAGTCGCTGGTTGGCTTAATTTTAACCGCCCACCGCAACGACTACAAACAAAGCGCTGAACATTCAACCGCCGTTGCCGATCATAGCACTGCCCACAATGTGTACAAACATAATGCCATTTAACCTGCGGAACAGTTAAAGCCGGAGCATACCGACTACCACCCACCGCGGCTAATTGCTGTTTAAAATCAGGGTCGCGGTGGCGATAACCTTTTCCTGCTAAATGTAAATGATAGTGGCACAATTCATGTAGTACAATCCCTAGTAATGCCTGTGAATGTTGTGGCTGTGCAAACCGCGGATTGATTTCAATGTGGTGATCCGCTAAATGATAACGCCCGCCAGTGGTTCGCAAACGCTTATTGAACCAAGCTTGGTGCGTAAAGGGTTGGTTAAAATAGCGTTGAGAAACCATCTTGATGTAGTGAACTAAGGCGGCATTAGTCATCTTTAGGCTGCACCATAGTCAATTGAATCCGTTCCCGCTGCTGATCCACTGACAGGACCCAGACGTGAACAATGTCACCAACAGCAACCACATCCCGCGGATTTTTAACAAAATGTGGTGCCAAATGTGAAATGTGGACCAAACCATCGTATTTTACGCCGATATCCACAAACGCACCAAAATCTAACACATTGCGAACTGTTCCTTCTAGTGCCATCCCTGGTTTTAAATCCGTGATTGCCAAAACATCAGTCCGCAGTAGTGGCTGCGCATAGTTATCCCGCAAATCACGACCAGGTTTTTGTAAACCAGTCACAATATCTTTTAACGTTGCTAAACCAACACTTAGTTCTTCTGCTAAAGCAGTTGTGGCCTGAATTTTTTGAGCTGCCTTAGTACCAACAGCCGTTAACGTAAGCTGGGAATTAGCTAGCACTTTTTTAGCGACGGTGTAGCTTTCCGGGTGAATATCAGTATTATCCAACACATTTTGTCCGCCGATAATCCGTAAAAAGCCAACAGACTGTTCAAAGGCTTTCGGACCTAACCGGGACACTTTTTTTAATTCTTGCCGTTTTGTAAAGTTACCATTTTCGTTACGGTAAGTGACAATATTTTGTGCAATCGTCTTACTGAGACCAGAAATGTGTGCTAGCAACTCTGGACTGGCGGTGTTTAAATTAACACCCACACTGTTAACCACATCTTCCACCACAATATCTAGCTGGGCACTTAATTGTTTTTGCGGTACATCATGTTGGTACTGCCCGACACCAACAGCTTTAGGATCAATCTTAATCAATTCCGCCAACGGATCTTGCAGGCGCCGGGCGATACTGACCGCACTACGTTCTTCAACATTAAAATCAGGAAACTCTTGTCTTGCCACTGTACTAGCTGAATAAACACTGGCACCAGCTTCATTAACAATCACATAATAAACTTTCCGGTCAATAGTTTTCAAAACATCTGCAACAAACTGCTCTGATTCACGACTGGCCGTCCCATTACCGATGGCAATCATTTCGACTTGATTTTTTTCAATAAAATCTTTAAAGGTCGCTGCAGCCGCTTTTCGTTTTGCTGCTGGTGCTGGCTTGTGCGGATAAATCACCAACTTATCCATAAATTTCCCAGTTGCGTCCACTACTGCTAATTTACAGCCTGTACGGTATGCTGGATCAAAGCCTAAAACAGTCCGGCCTTTTAATGGGGGTTGCAACAATAAATGTTTTAGATTATCGCCAAAAACAGTGATTGCCTGATCAGCTGCTTTTTGGGTCAAGTCTGCTCGAATTTCCCGTTCGATGGCCGGACCGATAAACCGTTTATAAGCCGCCTCCAAAGCAGCTTTAACGTACTCACCAGCGACATTTTGCTGCTTTACCACTGCTTGTTCTAAATGCCAGAAAATGGGCCGGGATGCAACTGCTAAACTTACCTTTAAAATCCCAGCTTTTTCACCCCGGTTAATGGCTAATACCCGGTAAGACACCATTTTGGCCAGCGGTTCAGTAAAATCATAATACAGTGCATAAATTTGTTTGTCGTCTAAACTTTTATCCTTAGCTTCCACGGTAAATTTAGCGTGCTTCCAAGTGTATTGGCGAATCCACGCCCGAAACGCCGCATCATCGCCAAATTCTTCCGCCAAAATTTCATGCGCGCCGGCTAAGACATCCGCCACAGTCCCTAATTTTTTATCTGGTGCTAAATACTTTTCAGCTTCAGCTTTTATAGCTGTTTCATCACCAGCCGGAAAAGTGCGCAACCAAGCTGCAAATGGTGCTAAGCCCCTTTCTCGAGCAATTGTCGCTTTGGTCCGCCGTTTTTGTTTATAAGGTAAGTAAAGGTCTTCAACTTGTTGTAATTTAGTTGCCGCCTGAATTTTTTGTTTTAAATTAGCGGTTAATTTACCTTGATCAGCGATCAGCTTTAAAACTTCATTTTGTCGTGCCACTAAATTTTCTTGGTATTGATAAGTATGTTGTATTGCACGAATCTGTACTTCATCTAAATTACCGGTTGCCTCTTTACGGTACCGGGCCACAAATGGCACCGTATTGTCATCTGCCAGTAACTGTAACGTCTGTTTGATTTGTTGCTTACGATAATCCGGTAACCGATCAATGGTCCGGTATAAAATTTGTTTATCCATTATAACCTCGTTCTAAAATAACTTGTCCTTGCAAAACCATAATGTCTATTATACTGAGCTCAGCCACGAAATGCTAGGCGTGCCACTAGTAAACATGTAGGTACAGCAGCATAAATTTTAGCGGTCAGTGGTTTTAAAATATTGGTATAACGCCGCTTGTGTTAGTTGTTGTTTGGCCACTGCAGTAAAGTCTGCCACAATTTTTCCCTGATCAAGGATAAGCAAACGATTGCCATACTTTAAAGCATCGGCCAAATGATGAGTAATCATCAAACAAGTCAATTGCTGCTGAGCTATCCGTTTTTGCGTGTAAGCCATTAATTGAGAACTAGTCCGGGGATCCAATGCCGCTGTGTGTTCGTCTAATAACAACAACTCAGGTGTCGTTAACGTCGCCATCAGCAAACTGAGCGCCTGCCGTTGGCCACCAGACAGCGCACCAGCAGGAGTAGTTAAATGGTGCTCTAAGCCATTGCCAATTTCTGCTGCCATCGCGCGAAAACGCGGATAATTCTGACGTAACCGTCTTAACTTTAATCCCCTTTTCTGACCACGCTGCTGCGCCAACAACAAATTTTCTGCCACAGTCATCCGCGGCGCAGTTCCCATTTTCGGGTCTTGAAAAACTCGGCTTAAATATTGTGCCCGTTGTACAACCGATTCGCGGCGTATATCTCGACCCCGCAGTAAAATTTGCCCACTGGTAGGCTGATTGTCACCAGTAATCGTGTTAAACAAAGTTGTTTTCCCAGCACCATTAGTCCCTAACACGGAAATGAAATCCCCTGCATAAATGGTTAAATTTAATTGCTTTAAAATGGGCTGTACTTGCTGCCCTGCCATTGCACTGACGACAATATTTTTTAACTGTAAAATTGGCTCATTCATGCCGAGTCACCCCTTTTCGCAATAAACGTTTAATTTGGAAGCGCTGCTGCAGCGTTGGTAACGTCAACGCAATGGCTAAAATCAGTGCTGAAATCAACTTCAGATCGTTAGTGTTAAACCCGAGTTGTAAAACTAATAGCAAAACAAAGCGGTACAAAATACTACCTAGAATCACTGCCACTAAACGCTGGTTCAACGTCAATTCGCCAAATGCAACTTCGCCAATGATAATCGCTGCTAGTCCGATAACAATGACGCCGATCCCCATATTAACATCTGCGTACCCATTACTTTGGGCCATTAAGCCACCGGACAAACCGATAAAACCATTGGCCACCATCAAGCCTAATATGGTCATCCAATCTGTTTTAATGCCTAATGCCTTAGCCATCGTCGCATTATCGCCAGTTGCAATGAAAGCTTGCCCTAACTCCGTTTGTAAAAAATAAGCCAACAGCATTAATGTCAATCCCACTGTGAATATGCCGACCACCACGCTATCGAAGTACTGGGGAAGTTGCTGTAAAAATTTGGCTTTAAATAAAGTTGGTTGGTTTAACAACGCCACATTGGCTTTACCCAACACACGTAAATTAATTGAATACAAACCAGTCATCACTAGAATGCCCGCTAACAAAATGGGAATTTTACCTTTAGTGTATAGTATCCCCGTAGCCAAACCAGCGAGTAGGCCAGCACCAAAAGCCAATAATGTTGCTAAAATGGGTGCCACGCCATGGGTGATACTGGTCACTGCCACTGCAGCACCTAATGGAAATGTGCCTTCAACGGTCATATCTGGAAAATTTAAAATGCGAAAGGTTAAAAATAAACCAACGCCTAAGATTCCCCACAACAACCCTTGGCCAATCGCCGAAGTAATTAAATTCATGGGTACACCACACCTTTCTGTTGTGCTTGCTTAGTGACAGCAGCTGGCAATTTAATGCCTAAAGCCACCGCCGCTTTTTGATTAATTGCCAATTTACCTTTAGCTACGGTTTTAATTGGTGTTTTTGCCGGTTGCGTTTTTCCTTGTAAAACATCAGCTGCCATGTTACCTGTTGCAACTCCCAGCGCATATTGGTCAAGCCCATAACTCGCTAACCCACCTGCTTGAACCTGTTTAGCCGTCGCCGGAAAAACGGGCACTTTAGCTTGATTGGTATGGTTTAGTAACGTTTGTAACGCACTGGCAATAGTATTATCACTAGGAACATAAATCGCTTGAACTTGCTGCACCGCCAATTGTGCGACTTGATCCACATCATTCGAATTAGCTACCGTAAAACGGTGCAATTTAAAACCAAATTGTGGGGCTAAATGCCGTAATACAGCTACTTCCGCTTGCGCAGAAGGATCGCTAGAGGTATAAATCACACCTAACTTTTTAGTATCAGGTAAAACTTGCCGAATGAGTTGAAGCTGTTGTTTAACTGGCGTGCGGCTGGAAACCCCCGTCACGTTAGTGCCTGGCTGGCGGTTATCATGAACTAGTCCAGCGGCTTTCGGGTCAGAAATTGCCCCCAAAATTAAAGGTGCTTGTGTGTTCGTATTAGCAAGTGCCTGTGCAGCTGGGGTTGCAATTCCGATGTTCAACGCTGTTTTTTTAGTCTGGAAACGTTGCGCCATGGTTTGCAAATTGCTCTGATCGCCCTGTGCATTTTCAAAATCAATGGTGACCGTTTTACCATCCCTAAAACCGCGTCGCCTCAGTTGTGCCACCACTCCCCGGTGGATTTCATCCAAGGCAGGATGAGACTGAGTCTGTAAAATGCCGATTCGTGGTTTTTCAGCTACATGTTTAGACGCTAACTTTGTCGGTGATGATTGAGCAGACTGCGGTGCCTGAAAAAAAGCAATTGCCAACAACACACCTAACACCCCGATAAAACCTAATAATCGTTTCATGCTGGAACCTCCCAATTAATTAAATGAATCAGATAATGTTTGCAAGCAAAAAGGGGGTGCAGCAAAAGGTTTACTTTTGCCACAGCCCCTATGCAGATTAGCTAAACACTATCTTGATGACAGTCTTTAAGGTAAACAAAAACCCGCATAGGTAGAATCTATGCGGGCAAACAGGAATTCAGCCAACATAGATACGATCTTCAACAGACCGTATCTAAAGACAGCCTGCCTACAGTTGGCTTTGCCACCAAGCACCATTTAATTGTAGGTTACGCTGTTGCATGACTTTTCCTCCTTTTCACTGATAAATTAATCATTAGTATAGTTGCTTCCAGTCAACTTGTCAATCACAGTCATTACCTCATCAATTTTACACTAATAAGGTCATAATTCGATTGATTTGCTTGTTCATCTGCAGTGAACTATCATCTTGCTGTTTTTCTGCGGCATTAAAGGCAGCCACATCTACTTGATGCGCTTGCGCGTCCACACTTGCGGCCATTTGCGCACAACCAGCCACATAATCAGTGTATGCGCTAAGCAATAAGTGGTGCATACCCACAGCTTTAGCTGGCGGCTGTACCGCCTGAACACTTGCTAGATTTTTCTGATAATCCGCTACGCCTTGATCAAAATGCGCTTTAATACTGGTCCACTGATCTTGGCTAATCTCAGCCACTGTTTTAGTATTAATGGCTTCTTTTAGCAACTGGTAATCCCCATTTAAAGTTGACGTTAACTTTTGCGTGGTGGTCACCATATCATCGATCACTTGTGCATAATGCACTAAAATCCGTTGTGCTTTTACCATAATCTTCCGTCCTCACAGTCAAATTGATTAAACCTTGTGCAACCGGCGCTGAATTAATTTTACCACTTCAACAATTAAAATGATGGCAAAGGAAGCGCCTAAAACAGTTGCCCACTGGTGCCAATCAAGCGGCGTCACATGGAACAATTGGTTAAAACCGGGGATCAAAATGGTTGCGGCCATTAAAATCGTCGACGCTAAAATTGCCCAGTTAAAAGCATGGTTTGCAAAAATTCCCCGGTGAAAAATACTACCGTGCAGTGCTTTCACGTTAAAAGCGTGGAAAAGCTGAATCAAGCCTAAAGTCGCGAAAGCCATCGTTAAAGCATCAGCATGAGCCAATTGCGCATTAGCGTGCACTGGATAATTGATGCCGACCCAATAGACAAATAGCGTAATTAAACCTTCTAACAATCCTTGGTAGATAATCGTTTGGCCTAAACCACCAGAAAGGAAGTTAGATTGCCGCCCCCTTGGTTTACGTTGCATAATGTCACGTTCCATGGGCTCGACCCCTAAAGCAATTGCCGGGAACGTGTCCGTCACTAAATTGATCCATAAGATTTGTACCGGTGCCAAAATTTGCCAACCTAAAATGGTCATCATAAATAACGTTAACACTTCACCTAAGTTAGCAGATAACAAATATTGAATGGCTTTTTGAATGTTCGCAAAGACTTTGCGACCTTCTTCAACAGCCACCACGATCGTGGAGAAATTATCGTCAGCTAACACCATATCTGCAGCATTTTTGGAAACTTCAGTTCCAGTAATGCCCATGCCGACGCCGATATCAGCTGCTTTCAATGCTGGTGCATCATTGACACCATCCCCAGTCATCGCGACGACTTTGCCGCGTTTTTGCCAAGCATTAACGATTCGGACTTTATGTTCCGGCGCAACCCGCGCATAAACTGAAAAATCGCCAACTTGCCGAGAAAATTCTTGGTCGCTCATCTCATCTAATTCATTACCGCTGATAATGGCTTGTTCATCTTGTTCTCCGATAATACCCAGCCGTTTAGCAATTGCTTCGGCAGTATCCCGGTGATCACCTGTAATCATCAGTGGCCGGATGCCGGCTTGCTTTGCTTCCGCTACCGCATCAGCAACTTCCGGCCGTTCAGGGTCAATCATCCCAACTAACCCACTAAACGTTAAATCTTGCTCAACCGTAGCAGAATCAATTTTATCTGGCAGTTGTGGCACTACTTTGAAGGCTAAGCCCAACACGCGTAATGCTTGGCGCGCCAACTTGGTGTTAGTTGCTAAAATTAATTGTCGTTCCTGCTGATTCATTGCTTTAGCCGCGTGGTCCAATTCATAATGTGTCGTCCGTTTTAATAATTGGTCTGGCGCCCCTTTAGTGGCAATTAAATAATTTCCTGTCGGCAACTGGTGTATCGTGGTCATTAATTTTCGTTCTGAATCAAATGGCACTTCTGCCACGCGTGGCCACTGTTTTAACAAACCAGCGACATCTAATTTGTGAGTCAAACCAAATTGCACTAAAGCCGTTTCGGTAGGATCGCCGAGCAAGTTGTCATCCTGACTAATTTTAGTGTCATTGGCTAACGTCATCACTTGAAGTGGCCGATCATCTAACGTTAATTGACTATCTGCAGCAGCAGTTAATTGATTGTTGACAAATAACCGCTCAACCGTCATTTTATTTTGCGTCAACGTACCAGTTTTATCAGACGCAATAATATCGGTACTACCTAAGGTTTCCACCGCCGGTAATTTCCGCACAATGGCATGCCGCTTTGCCATGCGCTTAGTGCCTAATGCTAATGTAACCGTCACAATTGCCGGTAAGCCTTCTGGAATCGCTGCTACTGCTAATGAAATTGCCGTTAGCAGCATATTCAGTAATGTTTCCCGATGATTGAGCATTCCTAAGACAAAAATCACAACCGACAAGAATAAAATCAACCAAGTTAGCGTTTTACCTAAATGGTTTAAATTCTCCTGCAACGGCGTTTTAGTTTCATCTGCTTGGTTTAACATGCCGGCGATTCGGCCAACTTCAGTTTGCATCCCGGTTGCAATCACAATGCCACTGCCGCGGCCGTTTGTGATATTACTGTTCATAAAAGCCATGTTAGTTTGATCGCCTAAACTGACTTTTTCTTTTTCTGGTGCGCTTAAAGCGGACGTTTGTTTTTCCACCGGTACCGATTCACCGGTTAAAGCAGATTCTTCCACCCGTAACGTTTGGGCACTCAACAATCTTAAATCTGCCGGTACGACGTCACCAGCTTCTAACAAAACAACATCGCCGGGCACAATATCCTCACTTTTGACCGTCACCACTTCGCCATCACGGCGGACATGAGCCATCGGTGCAGACATTTCCTTTAACGCATCGATGGCTGCTTCTGCTTGAATTTCTTGAAACACACCAAATACCGCATTGAGCACAACCACTAACAAAATAATAACCGCGTCCGCTACTTCGCCGCTAAATGCCGCAACAATGGCAGCGACCAACAACACAATAATCATAAAATCTTTAAATTGATCAATAAACCGTTCTAAGATCGTTTTTCGCCGCTTAGCCACCAACGTGTTGGCGCCATCAGTTTTTAACCGCTTAGCGGCTTCCACTTGCGTCAATCCGGTCGTTGTGGTGTGCAGCTGTGCTTGTGTTTGCTCTGCAGTCTGCTTGTAGAATTGTTTGGCTTGTTTTTCCGTCAAAATAATTCCCCCTTCTGATTGATTGCCGCATACAAAAAGTGAGCCCCATGTATGCAGAACACACATAAGTCTCACTTTTTAAGGTAACACCAGAAAGGTCAATCGACCTACTTGTTGACGACGTTACCACGACAACTTTGCCGCAAGTTACTCCCTTATGATTTAAGCTCAGTATAACCGATTTGTGTCCTACTTGACAAGAAAAGGCAGTTATTTCCAAAAATTGTCAAAGAGCGTGATCGGTAAATGCCGTTTATGCGCCGTTTTACGATACCAATTTTCTATTTTCTCTGCCGCTGGCGTCGCAATCGCTTTACCTTCTAGATAATCATCAATATCTTGATAACTGACCCCCAGCGCAACTTCATCTGGCTGAGCCGGGTGATCTTCTTCCAAATCAGCGGTGGGCACTTTTTGATAAAGTTTCGCTGGCGCACCCAATGTCTGTAAAAGCTGCTGACCTTGCCGTTTATCCAACCGGTAAAGGGGAACTAAATCAGAAGCACCATCACCATACTTAGTATAAAAGCCAGTCACTGACTCAGCCGCGTGATCAGTCCCCAGCACTGCGCCAGCCCGCGCTCCTGCAATCGCATATTGGACCAGCATCCGTTGACGGGCTTTGATGTTGCCTTTGTTAAAATCGCTAATTGCTAATTGATTGGGAGTTAACGCCGCTACTGTGGCATCCACTGCCGGCTTGATGTTAACGCGCATGGTTTCATCAGGTTGAATAAAATCAAGCGCTGCTAAGGCATCACTTTCATCTGCTTGCTCGCCATAAGGCAGCCGCACTGCTATAAATTGATAACTGTCATCGTGAGTCGCTGTCCGCATTTCTGAAATGGCCAGTTGCCCTAAACGCCCAGCTAAAGTTGAATCCTGACCACCTGAAATGCCTAACACCAACGTTTTAATGAAGGGAAACTTTTTTAAATAGGCTTTCAAAAAATCGACACTTTTACGAATTTCCTTTTGCGGATCAATTTGTGGCTGTGTTTTCATTGCCGCAATGATTTCTTTTTGTAATGGTCGCATTCTGTTCCTCCTATCCTAATCCTACTTTTTACCAATTGCCTTATTATACCATGTGCGCATTTTAAGACACATTTTGATGCAAAAAAGAAACTAGGCCGTGGCAAAATAACTACTTTTACGACGGCCCCTTTAAATCCTTGTCAGAGATAAACATGATGGCACACTTGATTGTTTCTACTTTTAGGCAGTTAACTAGTGCTACCTGTATAAACGTCATTACACCAACAGCTCCTTCCAATTAACGACAAAAAAACACAATTTGCAACGCAAATCATGTCTTTTTTAAGCTAGTCTTCAGAAACTATCCACTTGTTTAATCACGCTGTTCTTTATCTGCCACTAGTTTTCTCATTTTATGAATCAATTTGATTTTGTGGTCATAGAGTTTTTGCGATAAATCTACTGGGTAATCTTGTGGGTTCAAATCTCGTTTATACTCATCCCACAAGGACTCCAACATTGCAGCTGAATAATGGTGGATTGCCGTTAATTCAGGCTGGGCATACACTAATTGACCTTTACGGAAAATTGTCCGCAATAACGGTCGCGCATTAAAATTCGTGACCGTTTTATTGATGTAAGTGTAATTTGGATGGAACATATACAGTGATTCTTGGCCCAAAGGATTTTCATCAGAAAAAGTAATGTAGTCCCCTTCTGATTTACCATCCGCTTTTTTCGTAATCCGCCAAACTTGCTTTTTACCTGGTGTCGTCACTTTAGCCGCATTATTGGACAATTTAATGGTGTCTTGCATCTGTCCCTGCTCGTCTTCAATGGCAACCAATTTGTAAACAGCGCCTAATGCAGGTTGATCATAAGCCGTAATCAAGTGGGTCCCTACACCCCAAACATCAATTTTAGCGTGCTGCATCCGCAAGTTTTGAATTGTTTTTTCATCAAGGTTATTCGAGGCGTAGATTTTAGCTTCTGGGTAGCCCGCTTCATCTAGCTGCTGCCGTACGCGCTTAGAAATATAAGCCATATCGCCAGAGTCAATCCGTACGCCGAGAAAGTTAATCTGATCTCCCATTTCGTTCGCGACGCGAATCGCATTAGGCACACCACTTTTTAAAGTATCATAAGTGTCCACCAAAAAAACACAATCTTTATGGGTTTGGGCATAGGCTTTAAATCCGAGGTAATCACTGCGGTAAGCCTGTACCAAAGAATGCGCGTGCGTACCACTTACCGGGATACCAAAAATTTTACCAGCCCGTACATTACTAGTGGCATCAAAGCCACCAATGTAAGCAGCCCGTGTTCCCCAGATTGCCGCATCCATTTCTTGGGCCCGTCGCGTACCAAATTCCATGACATTCCCGGCTGGCCCGACAACTGACCGGATCCGAGCTGCCTTTGTCGCAATTAAAGTTTGATAATTTACAATATTTAATAGAGCTGTTTCCACTAACTGACAGTCCGCTAATGGTCCTTCTACTTGTAAGATAGGTTCTTTATTAAAAACTAAATCGCCTTCAACTGCTGAACGAATGGTACCTTTAAATTTAAAATTCTTTAAATACGTCAAAAATTCTTCAGGATAATTTTCTGCTTCGCGTAAATATTCAATGTCAGAATCCGAAAACGATAATTGCTTAATGTAACGGATAACGCGTTCCAGTCCGGCAAAAATCGCATAACCATTGCCAAATGGCATCTTGCGGAAATAGCATTCAAAAACTGCTCGCCGATTATGGATGCCCTTTTGCCAATAAGTTAGCATCATGTTAATTTCGTACAAATCAGTATGCAGCGTATAGCTGTCATCTGGGTATAGACTCGTCATGATCTCCGTCTCCACTTTTCATTATTTTACAGTTATTTTAGCATTTTTCGTGCCGTGATGCGACTATTTTAACCGCCGATAAGCACGCCACATTCGCCAGCGTCCCTGCAGTTGTGCCTTTAAGGAACGACGTTTCATTCCGGTAACGTTATCGCCATGACGAACATACGCCATTAGCGGTTGTCGCAACACCACAATTTTAGCGTGGTACCGTTTTGCCACTAAAAATAGCCACTGATCATGCATCTCAATTTTAGATGGAAAAGGCAACGCTTGCCGCAATAAATGTTGACTGATTGCCATCATGGCACCAGTATAACCATTTTTTACCAGATTAGATGCAACGGTCTGAGGCAGACGATTATGGTGATAGTGATTCCATGATGCCGCAATTTGTTGCCCGGCTTGGTCTAAAACCACGCCATCGTGGACCAACAAATCAGCTTGTTGCTGTTCAAATGCTTGGTACATTTGTTCAACTTTATCAGCAAACCAAATATCATCCTGATCTGCTAAAAATACCAATTCACCTTGTGCTTGTTGCAACGCTTTAGCAAAACTTTTAATTGGCCCTAAATTTTTAGCGTTAACGGCTAAGCGCACCGGCACTTGGCTACCAGCTGCTAAATGCCGCAATAGCGTAACCGTTTGGTCTGTGGAATGATCATCGACAATCAGCACTTCATCATTTGGCGTCAATTGATTCAAAATCGACGTTAACTGTTTAGCAACTGTCTGGGCACCATTATAAGTCGCCATACAAACTGAAAGCATAAAATCCCTCCTAGAAAAAATGCCAGCCCCATTTATTAAAGTAGCGCACCATCGAGCGGACAAAAACCATAAACCCACGTAAACTTTTATGCGAATCCCGCGCATAATAATGAATTACTGGCGCATCTGGCAAATAATAAATCTGGCCACCTGCTTGATTCAACCGCATGCAGAGATCATTATCTTCAAAGTACATAAAAAATTGCTGGTCAAAGCCGTGGATTTGGTGCAACATCTCCGTCCGTAAAAACATAAATGCACCGGACCCAAACTGAATTGGTTGCCGCTGTTCACCAAGGTCGCGACATTCAAACCGGGCTAGCCGTTTGGCAAAAAGGTGTTTTACCGCCTTAAATGGTAAAAAGCGCAAGAAGTAATCGAACACATCTAAATGCTGCCGGACCAAATGTTGCACTTGCCCATCTGGTGCCGTAATTTTAGGTGTGACCATGCTGACTTGTGGATTTGCCGCCAAGAATTGTGCCATGGTCACAAAACTAGCCGCTGGTAACAAAATATCTGGGTTGCAACAAATAAAATATGGCGTAGTGGTCTGGTTCAAATTAACGTTATGCCCGTGACCAAAACCTTGATTAACCTGTGCCGCCGTAATCACAATTTGGGGGCCAGCCAGTGCCTGCAGTCGGTTAACATAAGCCGGTGCTGAATGATTATCGAAAATTCGTAAAGTCACTGGATAAAAGGGCAAAATTGCTGTCTGAAATTGTTTAATCGTCTCAAAAATATGTTCACTATTATACGTGACGATACTGACGGTCACTGGTGCCATTGCTTTCACCTCGCCAAGGTTAAAAAGGTGGGCCAAAAAGCCGGTTCGCCCTTTAGCCCACGTTTACTTATTCTCCCGTTTTACCAAATTCACGTGCCACTAATTTTTCTGCTGCATCGATCACTTGGTCCATATTGTAATATTTATATTGCCCTAAGCGGCCGCCAAAAACAACTTTCGACTGTTGAGCCGCCAATTCACGGTAACGCTTGAACAAACTATTGTTACGCTTGTCATTAACCGGATAATAAGGCTCATCTCCGCGGTGCCAAGTTTGTGGGTATTCCCGGGTAATGATGGTTTTATTTTTATCACCTTTACCAAAATCAAAATGTTTATGTTCAATGATCCGCGTGTAGGGCGTTTCTGCATCCGTATAGTTCACTACGGCGTTACCTTGGTAATTACCAACTGGTAATTCTTCTTCCTCAAAACGCAGTCCCCGATATTCCAATTCACCAAGTTGATAATCAAAGTACTGATCAATCATCCCAGTAAAGATAATCCGCGGATAATCTGCTAAGTAATGGTCTTTGTTAGCAAAGAAATCCGTGTTTAATTCGATGTCAATCAAGGGACTCTTCAGCAATTGTTCGACAATCTGGGTATAACCGCCAATCGGAATTCCTTGATAAGGATCGTTGAAGTAATTGTTATCGTAAATGTAGCGCACCGGCAAACGGCGGATAATAAAGGCAGGTAGATCAGTCGCTTTACGACCCCATTGTTTTTCGGTATAGCCTTTAATCAATTTTTGATAAACATCAGTCCCGATTAAAGAAATCGCCTGTTCTTCTAAATTTTGCGGCCGCTTATCCCCTAACACTTGCCGCTGTTGGTCAATTTTTGCTTTGGCTTGTTCCGGTGTGACAACACCCCACATTTTATTAAAAGTGTTCATGTTAAAGGGAAGATTATACAATTCACCTTTATAGTTAGCGATCGGCGAGTTAGTATAGCGATTAAATTCCGCAAATTGCTGCACAAATTGCCAAACTTTTTTATTGCTAGTATGAAAAATGTGTGCACCAAATTTGTGAACTTGGATACCATCTTTTTCTTCCGTATAAATGTGACCAGAAATTCGGTTGTCCTTTTCAATCACTTTAACCCGTTTGCCACGTTTTGCGGCTTCGTACGCAAAAGTTGCGCCAAACAAGCCAGCTCCTACGACTAAATAATCATAATTTGCCATTTTATTGATTCCTTTCTACATGAAACTTACTCGACGGATTAGCGCTGCCGGGCAGTTAGTCTTTTTCATTCTAGCATAAGCTGATTAACTTTAGCCACCCAACAACCAATTATGACTAAAAGCTGGTAGAATCGTATCTTGCCATAACGGCAACATTTCAAAATAAAGCAAACAAACAAAGTAACTTAAAAATACACCGCTATAGCACCAGCGCAAATAATATGTTGCTGGTAGCGCTTCGCGGGTAATCAAGTAGGTAATCACGACAAAAGGAACCACATTGCGCAGTGCGCGCGCAAATGAAAATTCAAAAGTATAAAGGGGCATGGTCACCACACCTACAATGGTGAAAATAAAAGCCAGCCAAATCACTTGCCGTTTCTGTGGCGTCAACAATTGGCGTTCAGTTAAATAACGGTAACTAAAATAGGTGAACGCTAAATCAAATAAGCTGAACAGCCAAAACGGCAAATAACCTAAATGTACTTTTTGCACAAAATAAAGGGATAGATGGCTTAAGTGTAGCTGACCTAATGCAGCCAGCAACAATTGAGCAATGGGCGGGCTCATCACCACAATCGCAAGTAAAAAGACTACCCCTAATAGACTGATTTTACCCACATTTGTTGAATCCAGCGTGTACAGCGGAACAACTAATAAATAAAGCACCCCTAAATTTTGAAAACTGGCACCTAATAAAACCAGCAACGTAAAAAGCGTCACATCCCGGTAAGTATTAGTTAACAAAAAGTGACTGGCATAAACTAATAACGCCATCATCATAAAGTTGCGCAGCTGGATTAAATCCAAGAAAAATGGATAACAAAAATAAAAAGCCATAAATTCAGCACTGTGTGTCGTAAGTTTTTGAACGCCGCGGTGGAGGATAATTAGAAATAATGCCGCTAAAATCAACCGAAACTGCTGGTAAGACAGCCCTAAAAAATAGCCAAGCTGAGTCAATAACCGGTAACCTGGTTCTCCATAAGGAATCTTAGCTGTATAAAGCCATTGATAGGTTGAAAAATCCGCATTATAAGTGTTTGCCCCCATCAAAACAATCAAACAGAGAAGAAACGTCCATTCTAACCACCGACGCGGTTTGTTTTTAAAGCTTGTGAATAAGTTTAGGCCATAAGTAATGACCGTTGCCGCCAATAAATACACCCGACCCACAACCTTACTTTGACGTGACGTGTACTTGCCATAATTCACGTGCAAAAATCCAAAGGAAACCTAATAAAATGCCGATAAACGTACTTTTCAAAATGAGTTCACCCCTTGATGTTATTCTGAATTGCTTTTCCGCTTGCGTTGCCGGCACTAAAATGCGAACCCGCCGTAAATGATAACGTTGCTTAAACTGCCGTACAGCCACACGTGCCGCTAAATTAGCGCCTTGAACCGCTGCTTTGGGTTGGTGGCTAGTTACTTGAATCTGTACCAAACTGGCGTCTTTTTGCTGCTTACTAGTAACATTATTGGCAATATCTAACTTAGTTGCTAAATTGGCTTTAGTCAGTGCCTGCTGTAACGCTTTAACAGTGGTTGGTGCTTTCATTGTATCCATAAATAACGGCGCAACGTCACCACCGCTTGAGTAATGGACAACATCCGTCTCTGCAATGTGCTGCCGTTGTACTTTTGCGAAGCTAATTAATACTTTTCCTTGATACAGCGGGGCTACGCCAGCTGGACGCCGCCAGCTGTACCCAATGCCTAAAAGCGCAAAAATTAAAGCACTACAACACACAACTTTAATTAAATGGGCTAATTTTTGCAACGTTTGACTAGGTTTGAATCCTGTCATCAACGACACCTTAGGCCTTCAAATAAAGGACAGCGGTAAAAGGTGCCCGGTTATGTGCTTGCTGTTGCAACTGTAATGCCGCTTTTTTACTGGAGCGTCCTTGTTGAAGCAATAACAACCGGGAATCAGCTAAATGACTAGCCAATTGAACGTTTCCTACCAGCTGCACCCCAGCAGCTAGTAGAATGACTAACGGAAAATCCCGTCGGAAAATTTCTAAACATTTAGCAAGTTGCTGCAAAGTTAATTGCGGCTGTTCAGCTGTTGTACTTTGTGCCAGCGTGGTCACCGCGCCTTTTTTATAAGTGGCAGTCACTGTGTCACTAGCAAGTTGTTGCAAGGTAGCAGCATCAGTGGCTAAATCCACCACTAAAACCGACTGTCCTGCTTGAGCATACTGGTCAGCTAATTGTTGTCCAAATGTTGTAAACTGCTGAGTCGCAGCTGGTGCTTGTAAAGCGATCACTTGCTGTTTAGGTTGCACAATATCCAAGGTGTTACGCACCGTTGCCAACTCAGTTGCTGTAGGGATTGAACTCAACTGTAACGGTTCATAACCTAAGAATGTAGTCACAAAATAGTGACTACGAATTCGTCGATCACAATATTCCACTAAAAAACCTGAAGCCCCGCCTAAAACAATCGCAACAAAAATTAAACCAAACACGCGCTTAAATGATAATTTTTGTGAAACACGATTTTTTTTCACTTGTGCTGCTTCAACTACACGGCCATGTCCTAACCCCATCACTGGTGCAACTTTTTGACTAGTAACTTTAGCATAGGTGCGTGCAATTTTTTTTGCTTCAGCACGATTATCAGCTGCTACTTCAACGTCAAGTAATGAATTATTATCATTAGTATAGACAGTTACTTGCTTTTTTAAATTTCGTAAAGAAAGCGAGATATTTTGAGTTGCCAACTTTTTTTTCACTGGCTTAACAACTAAATTAGTTCGGGCTACCTCAGCAAATGTTTTAACATATTGCGGATTAGGCATTTGGTCCATGACCACTTGCTGTTGATTCTCCTGTAAAGTTAATAAAACTTGACTGGAAGCTTGATACTTAGCTGGCGGTGTGGCAGTGGGCCGATTTAAGTTTAAAGAAAAAAAACCAACCATTAAAATAATTACTGCAACGATTAATTCGATTAACCAACGCTGTTTTAAAATATCTATGAGCTCGTACCAGCTAACTTGCTTATTTTCTAACATTAACTATCACCTTTTTGAAATATTATCCTGCAATCTCCTGCATAAACGCCGCCAATGCTTCCTGCCAACTCGGCAGCTTAAAGCCAGTGGCCAACGTTTTACTCAAATCCAACACGGCATGTCGCGGCCGCCACGCTTTTTGCGGGTATTCCGCGGAAGTGACCGGCTTCACGGTCACCGGCCGGTCTTGCAAGATAGTCCGGGCAAACTGGTACCAGCTACAAGTGCCGGTAGCGGCTAAATGGTAAATCCCATAAGGCAGCTGGTGATCGGTAGCGAAAGTCATAAACTCCGCCAGCGTCCGGGTCCAAGCTGGCCGGCCCACTTGATCGTTGACCACGGTGAGCTGGTCATGATCCTGCGCCAGCTTTAACATGGTGTAGATAAAGTTATGGCCGTACTCGCCAAATACCCAGGACGTACGAATAATGTAGTAGCGACTGGCTAAGCGCTGCACCGCTTGTTCGCCGGCATACTTGGCCCGCCCATATTCATTCTGCGGGGCTGGTTGGGCGTCGGTGGTGTAAGGGGCATGCTGGTCCCCAGCGAAAACATAATCGGTACTGATGTACACTAACGTGGCGCCCACTTGTTCTGCCGCCACGGCCACATTAGCAGTGCCGGTAGCGTTCACTGCTTGATTGGTAGTCTTCCCCGGTTCAGTTTCCGCCGCATCCACAGCGGTGTAGGCAGCACAATGGTAGACAATTTGGGGTTGGAACGCCTTAAAGTAGCGCTGCACCGCCGTTTTATCGGTGATATCCAGATCGTGGCTATCGGTGGCCCGGTAACTAAGCTGGTGGGCGTCTAATAAATGGCGCAGCTCCGTACCCAGCTGCCCGTCAGCGCCCGTAATTAAAATTCGCATCTGCAAAAACCTCCTTCGTGTTTGCAAGTAACGTAGTGGCTGTTTAATGCCGGCTACGCTTGCCCGATAGTAGCCTTATTTCAACCCAGCCCGGGCCTTTAACGGTTGCCACCAAACTTCATGGTCTTGGTACCACTGAATGGTTTTGCCAATTCCGGTTTCAAAGGTGTACTCCGGCTGCCAATTTAATTGCGTCTCAATTTTTTCGGGATCAATGGCATAGCGTCGGTCATGGCCTAACCGGTCTGCCACGTACTTAATCCGAGAATCCGGCAAGTTGAGCGTGTCCACAATCCGGTGAACGATTTGATTATTGGTCCGTTCATTATGGCCGCCCACATTGTAGACTTCCCCCGGCGCGCCTTGCCGCAAGACTAAGTCAATCGCGCGGCAATGATCGGTAACGTACAACCAATCGCGGACGTTTTCGCCATCACCGTAAATCGGCAAGTCTTTACCGGTCATACCGTTAGACACCATTAACGGAATCAATTTTTCTGGGAATTGATACGGGCCGTAGTTATTGGAACAACGGGTAATGTTGACGTTTAAACCGTAAGTTTCATAGTACGCCCGGGTTAACAAATCCGCTGACGCTTTACTAGCGGAGTAAGGCGAATTAGGTTGTAGCGGGGAACTTTCTTTAAAGTAGCCGGTTTTCCCTAACGCGCCGTAAACTTCGTCGGTGGAAACTTGCAGGAATTTACCCACGTGTTCCCGCTTGGTTACATCTAACAAAGCTAGCGTACCTTGGACGTTAGTTTCAATGAACACTTCTGGGTGAAGAATCGAACGGTCCACGTGGGACTCTGCCGCAAAGTTGATAATCGCATCAATGTGATACTGGTGAACCAAGTGGGTCACCAGTTCCCGGTTGGTGATGTTGCCGTGGACAAAATGGTGCCGCGGCTCATTTTTTAAATCGTCTAAGTTATGCACGTTGCCGGCATAAGTTAATAAATCCAAGTTGACAATGACATCGTCTGGGTGTGCCTGCAAAAGATAATGAATAAAGTTAGTCCCGATAAAACCGGCACCGCCAGTGACAAGTAAGTTCATGGTTAGCCCTCCCATTTAAAGTTGATTTCAGCGTCTTTTAAGCGTGGATGGTGCTGGTCTTTTTCCGATAAAATCAGCTGGTCCGTTGCCATCGGCCACTGAATGCCAATGGCCGGGTCATCATACGCAATCCCCCGGTCTGCTTCGGGCGCGTAGTAGCCGTCGACTTTATACGCTACGTTAACGTTTGGCGTCAAAGTTAAAAAGCCATGGGCAAAACCTTTCGGAACTAACAACTGGCGGTGGTTGTACTCACTGAGTAAGTAGCCTTCCCACTGGCCGTAAGTAGGCGAGCCAGCGCGAATATCCACTAGGACATCATAAATCACACCTGTGACTGCACGGAGTAACTTAGTTTGCGCATACGGCGCTAACTGATAGTGCATGCCCCGCAAAACCCCTGGTTCCACGGACAACGATTGGTTGTCTTGGTTAAAGTCATTGGTAATCCCAGCGGCGACAAATTTTTTCTTAGTATAAGTTTCAGTAAAAAAGCCCCGGCGGTCACCGAAAACATCTGTTTCCACCAAACGAACATCTTGTAATTTTGTTTTTAATACTTGCATTGCCTGTGCCTCGATTTCTATATTGTTAGGTGCGGGTTAAGTTAGCGGTTAAGGACGCTTAATGCCAAACCAAGCGCGCTTAAAGCGGCGCTTAATTAACCAGTTAGCAGCAAATAGTAAGCTAGCTGCAACTAAACCAGCTAGCGCTTTATACTTAGCGCGCTAATACCTTTACCCTAAATAATCTAATTCGCCTTTAGCTAAGCGAATCATGTATTGCCCGTAGTCAGTTTTCTTTAACGGCTGCGCTAAAGCCAGCAGCTTGTCCCGGTCGATGTAGCCCATCCGGTAAGCAATTTCTTCCAAGCAAGCCACTTCGAGATTTTGCCGGGTTTGGATAGTTTCAATGAAGCTAGCTGCTTGTTGTAAGGACGCATGGGTCCCGGTATCTAGCCAAGCAAAGCCCCGGCCCATCAATTGGACGTCCAACTGCCCCCGACGTAGGTATTCCTGGTTAACGTCCGTGATTTCCAGTTCCCCGCGGGCAGACGGCTGAATGTGTTTGGCAATGTCCACCACTTGATTATCGTAGAAATACAAGCCGGTCACCGCGTAATTACTTTGCGGGTGGCTAGGCTTTTCCACAATGGAAACGGCCCGGTGCTGGTCATCAAAGTCCACTACGCCAAAGCGTTCTGGATCATTGACGTGATAGCCGAACACGGTGGCCCCAGCTGGCTTCGCCGCTGCAGTTTGGAGCATTTTGGACAACCCGCCGCCATAGAAAATATTATCGCCTAAAATCAAGCACACTGAGTCACCGGCAATAAAATCTTCTGCCACTAAAAAGGCGTCAGCCAGGCCATTCGGATGGGCTTGGACTTTATAAGTAATGTCTAAGCCTAGGTCATGACCATCGCCAAACAACGCCTCAAACCGGGGCGTATCTCGGGGTGTGGAAATAATGCAGATTTCCTGGATCCCCGCTAACATCAAGCTAGATAACGGGTAATAAATCATGGGTTTGTCATACACCGGAATCAATTGTTTCGAAATCGCCCGGGTGACCGGGTACAGCCGGGTCCCAGAACCCCCGGCAAGAATAATGCCTTTCATTATGTAGTCCTCCTAAAAAATAAAAATCTAATTGTCCATATTTTACCACAAAATTAAACAGATAAAATACACCTTCAAACGGGACGATAACCCACCAATAATTTTAAAACTGCTTTAGCTTTAGCCCAATCTCGCTTTAATAACAGCTGACTAGCAAAGCGTAACAATAAATGCCAACGATAGCGTCCTTCACCAATTTTTTGATACTGATGGTAGTAATGCCATTCTGCCGCTAAAATACTGTGATAACGCGGTAGTTTTATATTACGGGTAGTCATAACTGATAGCTGGTGTTGCAACACACTAGCTAAGACTAAAACTTTGCCACCTGCTTGCGCAATCTGGTAAAACAACCAGTTATCTAAAAAATCCAACGGAAACTCAGGATTAAAACCACCTATTTGACGTAAAAAGGCAACTTGCACCAGCGCCGCTGAATTAATGGCTAACGCATTTTGCCGTTGACCAGCAGCTAGCGGCACAACTTTAAAAGGGGCTGTCAATGCTCGCGGCGACACTAATTTTCCAGCCGCTTCAATTTGCGGAACTATCGCTTGGACAGCCGGATTGGCAGATAATTGTTGCTGCACTTCCTCTAAAAATTCCGTTGTCAATGCGGTATCTTGATCCAGCAACCACAAAAAATGGCTGTTATTTTGTTGTGCCTGTTTTAAAGCTAAATTGTAAGCTGGGCATAGGCCTAAATTTCGCGGATCATGATGATAATCAAAGTCAGGCAACCAGTCTAAATCCGTTGGCACTTGTTTTTGTGGAGAATTATCGTAAAGCACAAAATGTATTTGGCTTAAAAAGGGGCGCAGCGCCGGCGTTATGCTGGTTTTCAACGTTTGCAGTGTCAGTGCCTGTGCCAATTTTGTCTGATAAAAAACAATGACTGCCGTTAATTGCATAAAACAGGCCTCACTTTTCTTTAATGTGACGTACATGGGGGTGAAATTGTTTGCCAGCTAACCAGCCCCGTAAAATTAAACCTGCCTTTTGCCAACGTTCAGGCTGGCGCTGTGTCAGGATTTGCGCTAATTTCGCTAAATCCCGGTAGGTTTCCTTCAACGCACCCTTTTTACCATTACTAGTCCGTTCTAAATAATATTTGTTGCGGAAATAGTAATAATACCGCGGTAGCCGTGCAGTATCGTCCGTTAAAATATCTGGTTCCCGGCCCCCTTTGGTTTTATGCACCACCTGTGCCGTTAAGGCCAAGTATGCTGGCGCAAAGCGTGTCAGTCGGCGTGTGAATTCAATGTCATCAAACCAAATGAAAAATTCCGGCAAAGGCAGTCCCACGTTTTCAACTGCCGGCCGGGCAACAAGCAACGCAACAAAGGAGGCTGATTGAATCTGAATCAAATTAGCGGCCGTTTTAGTTGACCAATTGTTTGTCGTTTCTGGAACGTTATTTGGTCGCCCATCAGTTAATCGCACATTAGCCGCTAAAAAGCTAAATTGCCCTTGCAATGTGTTCGCCGCTGCTAATAAATTTTCTAAAGCAGTTGGCTTAGGGACTGTATCATCATCCATCACCCAAACTAAATCACTGGTTGTTTGATTAAAAGCTAATTGCAAACCTAAAGTGAAACCACCAGCACCGCCTAAATTTTTGGGTAAATTAACGGCATGCAAGCGTTTGTCTTGAACGGTCGTTAAATAAGCAGCCGTTTCAGCAGTACTATGATTATTAATCACGATTAAATTAGCTACTGGTACTGTCTGGTTTAAAACAGCAGCGATGCTTTCCTTTAACAAGGCTAAACGATTATAGGTAACGATCACTGCCGTGACTTGTTGATTCATTGACGTTCTACCTTTCAAAACCCGGATTTGTTACTTAATTAACATTGTATAAAATCTAAGCGCAGAATAACACCGAATTTAATAAACTTAATCAGATATTTAAGACTTTTTAATCACTTTAAATCTAAACATCAGATTTTAAAGTTGCGCTAGGCCGATTTCACTAACAACGCAAAGAGCCGAACAAGTCACAACGACATGACTCATTCGGCTCACTATTGGATACGATTCACTTTAACGCTCTAGATAAAATTCAAACCGGCTGCCAACATACTGAGTACGTACATATTCAAAGGGACGGCCATCTTTTAGAAAAGAACGTTGCCGCAACCGTAAAATCGGTGCTCCCCGCTTGATCGCTAAAAATTCCGCAATGCGTTCTGAGGCAGTTTGCGCTGTAATCGTCTGTTCCGCGCCCCCTAAAGTTAATCCAGCTTTTCGTTCGAGCGTGCGGTACAACGAACTCGTGACTTCAGCTTTGCTAAACTGTTGCACTAACGCTTCCGGTACTGTCGCGACCTCAAAACTAATCGGCACATTGTCTGCATAACGGATGCGTTCCATCCTCAATACTTGTTCCCCATCCGCTAATTTCAGCTTTTCTTTTTCCGATAATGACGGATTAGCTAGATGGTATGAAACCGTCTTGCTCGATGGTGTTTTGCCTTGAGCTAACATGATGTCAGTAAAGCTAGTCACGCCAGACATTTTTTCCTGGACTTTTTGATTAGCCACATAAGTCCCAGCACCAATCCGCCGCTCCAAAATACCTTCGTCGACCAATGTTTGAATTGCCTGGCGCAAAGTCATCCGGCTGACGCCAAAAACAACAGCCAGTTTACGTTCAGAAGGGATGCGGTCACCGATCGCCCATTTACCCGTTTCAATATCACGTTTAATGGCATTATGAATTTGAATATAAACCGGTGTCTCCATCAATATCCCCTCCTTCACTACAAACAGCGTTTATTTGCGTTAAATCAGCGTTATTTAGCAGAACGCACAAAATGACGTCCATAACTATAGGTTTCCAGTAAGTTAGCTGCATTATCCAGCAAATTTAAATCAGCATCCTTACCCACTGCAATACCGCCTTTATTCTGCAAACCAAATTCATGGGCTTGGTTGACAGAACTCATCAAAACGGCTTCATATAAATCAGCGTCAGTGAACTTCATTGCATTTTTAAACGCATCTGGATATTCCAAAACAGAACCCGCTAGCGTTCCATCAGCTAAGCGCGCTTGTTTATCCTTAACAAAGACTTTCTGCCCGCCTAATTCACTTTCTCCTTCTGGCATCCCTTTAGAACGCATGGAGTCCGTGACTAATTCAATTCGTTCTGGTCCTTTTTGGTCAAAGGCAAGCTCTAACATGTCAGGCACAATGTGAAAGCCATCCATAATTAATTCAGCGTACATGTTGTTTTCTAACATCACGTGGCCGGTAACCCCAGGTTCACGGTGCTTGAATTCACGTTGGGCATTGTATAAATGCGTTGCATGGCTTGCCTTACTGGTCAATAATTGTTCCCGTGTTGCATTGCTGTGGCCAACTGCAGGGACAATGCCGTGACTCAGGCAATAATCTTCAAATTCCCGTGCATGTGCATCTTCTGGTGCATAGGTGATAACTTTAACCAAGCCGCCAGATAATTCATTCCAATGATCCAATAATTTATAATCTGGGTCTTTAATGTATTCTTCTGGCTGTGCACCCTTAAACTTCGCCGCGATGAACGGGCCCTCTAAATGGATCCCTTGAATAACAGGATTATGAGCCGCTGCTGTTTTAATGCCACGCATTGCTTTGTCAATGTTCGCATTAGATTGGGTCATGGTTGTCGCAAAATAAGTGGTGATCCCTTCATTTTGGGTCATCTGCTGAACCATTTTATCAATTTCGTCTGCGTTACCATCCATTGAATCATAGCCATAACCACCATGACTATGGACATCAATGAAACCAGGGACAATCGTTTTGCCTGTCGCTAAAATCACTTCATCCCCAGCATGATTCTTAAAATCTGCCATGGGACCAACAGCTAAAATTTTACTATCAAACCGCACGAAGCCATCATCAATAATATCGTCACCGGTGTAAATGGTGGCATGTTTCAACACTTTTACGCTCATCGCTTGATTCCACCTTTTTTTATTAATGTCTTTATTATAATCGGTATAGACCAGAAGTTCAAGCGCTTGCTTAAGCCCATTTAAAGTCAAATTGCCGAGAAACGTCAAGCGGCCTGCAAGTTAACCTTGTTTTTCTTTGGCAATTGTCGCATCAATGCCTTTCACCACTGCAGACATTAGCCCCGCTTCTTCTAAAGCTAAAACACCAGCGACAGTGGTACCCCCAGGCGAGGAAACTTGATCGATTAAACCCCACGGATTTTCTTGACTTTGTAAAACATTTGCTGCACTGCCTTTAACAGTTTGCGCGGCAATTCTAGTTGCCGCAGCTTTATCCAAACCATACTTCACACCTGCCCGCGACAAAGCGTCGATAAATAAATAGGCAAAGGCAGGGGCGCTACCAGAAACAGCACTAAATGCCGGGAAATCTTTTTCTGCTAGTTGAATTGTTTGTCCCAACGCTTGGAAAAGTTGTTTTACCTGAGCAAAATCTTTTTCTGGTGTCGTTGGCGCAGCAACTAGCGCGGTCATCCCCTGCGCAATCGCAACGTTAACATTTGGCATTGTACGTAAAATGCTTAAGTTTGTACTATCTGAATTTTCCTGAAGTTGTGCAAGCGAAATGCCACCGGCTACAGACACTAAAATCGGTTGTTTAGCAGTCAATTCAGTTTGCAACTGTGCCACAATTTCTAATGTTTGCGTGGCCGGCACTGCTAAAATCACAATGTCGGCTTGGTCGACTACTGCAGCGTTGCTAGCTACAGGCGTTAAACCATTGGCAGCCGCAAATTGTTGGTAATGAGCTGGATGGACACTGTGAACCAAAATGTTAGCCGCTGGTAAATAATTTTGCCGCTGTAAACCTAAAATAATTGCCTGTGCCATGTGGCCAACACCGATAAACCCAATTTTCATTCGAAAAGCCTCCTTAAAATTAATGGTATCTCCTAGTTTAACATGCTAGACCTGCCACTAAAAAAGGAGCTACAACAAACTGAATTGTCGTAACTCCTAACTAGACTGGGATAGCTGGATTCGAACCAGCGCATGATGGAGTCAAAGTCCATTGCCTTACCACTTGGCTATATCCCAATAAATGGAGGAGAGTGGATTCGAACCACCGAACCCGAAGGAGCGGATTTACAGTCCGCCGCGTTTAGCCACTTCGCTACTCCTCCATGAATTTTCAACAATAAATATTCTACTCGAAATTAAATCACTTTGCAAGCCCCCTTAGCTTATTTAATACAATAAGTTTGTAAACAAGCTTGCCATTCATTGAAAAAATTTGTGCCCCAACGCCACTCACAGTGGCGTTTAGTACCATAACCTACTGGCGCACAAAAATAAGTGACACCCTGTATTTGCCGCGGCGGATACTTTAAATGTGTGTGACCAAATAAAACTGCCTGCACGTGATATTGAGTTAATAACTGACCTAATCTAGGCGAGCCCATCAGTGCATTCGCCATTTCTGCCCACCGTGGCCGTCTACCAGTATGGCTGATGTAAGCGGCTTGCGGAACAAAATGTGTCATATAAATAACCTTTTTCCCTTGGTTTGCGGCTTGTTGCAACTGCATTTTAGTGGCTTTCAGCACCAAAGCCATCCGTTCAATATCACTAACTGGCTGTACAATGGCACCATCTACCCAAAAAGCCCGCTTCCACTGTGCAAAATCAGCTGCGCTTTTCCCGGATAAATTTGCAAATTGATAATCATACCAACCATTATTGCCGATTAAAACATAATCAGTTCCAGGGAAAGCAATCATTTTTTGATGTACGTAATGGGCGTTCACTGAACTTTGCAATTGATTAAAATTGGTTCCGCGAATCATATCGTGGTTGCCAGCAATAAAATAAACCCGGCACTGCCCTTGTAACTGCTGAGCCAGCTGATTGACGTAAGCAACACTGCGCGTAAAATCATTAAACAAGTCACCAGCAATTAAATAATCGGTATAGTGGTGCTGACGTAAATAAGCAGCCTGCTGCTTGATCACCCTTGGTACAGCCACTTGATTGATGTCAAAATGGTTGTCACTGGTCATCCCAATTTTACGCATGCTTTGCCTCCTCTTCATTACGACAGCCTTAGCATATCACAACTGGCTTTGCTGGTGGCCGATAACGCCTATAACACACTAAAAAAGCTGTGGCGTTTACCACAGCTTTAAACAATATTGTTGAATTTAATTAATACCTTCCATCAATTTCTTGATTCGTGGCACCATGAAGCCAAGAAGGACCCCAAAGACAACGGTAATCAAGCCAATCACGGCAAAATACATCATTTCATTAGCTGGTGTATATAAGCGGACGATTTGGGCGTTAATTGCCTGTGCCGCTGCATCACCTAAGAACCACATACTCATCATCTGAGATTGAAAGGCCTTTGGCGCTAATTTAGTCGTTGCCGACAAACCAACTGGTGAAATTAACATTTCACCAATTTCAACAACGGCCCAACTCAAGACTAACCACAAAGCGTTAACCCGGGCATGAACGCCGAAGATAGAAATTGGAATCAGCATCACTAAGAATGATGCACCAGCAAAACCAAGACCATAAGCAAACTTAGCCGCAGTTGAAGGTTGGCGTTTACCTAATTTAATCCAGAACCAAGCAAAAATTGGTCCGTATAAAATAATAAAAGCTGGATTAAGTGATTGGAACCAAGATGGCAATAAATGAATGAAACCAAGATCTAATTGTGTTTGCTGTTTAGCGAATAGGGCTAAAACAACAGAACCCTGTTCTTCAATTGACCAGAATAAGACACTGGCAATAAATAATGGCACGTAAGCCCAAACACGGGAACGCTCAACTTTTGTTACCTTCTTGCTGGACAGCATCATAATGAAATAGCCAATTGGCAATAACACACCTAAAATACTGAAAGCTAAAATAACATTAGTGACGTTAAAGTTGTTGGAAACCATCATTAAGCCAAGGATCACTAACACAGCTACAATAATGGCAATCAATTTACGCGTTAAGCTACCACGTTCAGCTTTAGTAATCGGATCACCAGGACGCAAACTTGATTCGCTTAAGTATTTACCGCCACGCCAGTACTGAATTAAGCCGAAGAACATACCGATAGCTGCCAACGAGAAGCCTAAATGGTAATTGACTTGCTGGCCAATTGAGCCGACCACATAAGGTGCCAATAATGAACCAGCGTTAATCCCCATGACAAAAATCGTAAAACCTGAATCACGGCGGATATCATCTTCGGTATACAACGTCCCAACCATTTCTGAAACGTTAGGCTTCAATAACCCAGTTCCTAACGTGATTAGCGCGATGGAACCATATAACGCGCCCTCACCAAACGGTGTGGATAACACAATGTGCCCTAGCATGATTAAAACGCCGCCCCAAAAAACAGTGCGCCGACTACCTAATAGCCGGTCGGCGATAAAACCACCAATGACACTTGACATATAAACTAACGAGCCATAAATGGACATAATCGATGCCCCAGTGGCTTGGTCGAAGCCTAAACCACCATTACTAACATGGTCAATTAAGTAGAAAACTAAAAGGGCCCGCATCCCATAGTAGCTGAACCGTTCCCAGAACTCAGTGAAGAATAGCGTCATGAGTCCATGGGGTTGGCCTAAGAAGGTTTTTTCCTTTTTATTATCCAATACACAACTTCCTTTCTCGCTTTACAATCTCATCATTTTTTCACTTTCAATATTTCATTTCTAAACTATCATTATTCAAGCTTTGATATGTGAAGCTTTCTATATTAAAAATAATGATAATTTAACGAGAAATTCACACCCTTTTCTTATATTCGATATAATAATGAACATTATAATGCAAAACAGCAAGCAACGTCAATTCATATTTGGATATTTTTTCATCAAAACCGGCAAACAGCCCCACTTTTTGGGTATTTACTCGTTGAATATTTAATTTATTCGTTTAAACACTAAAATTAAAAATTTCACGGTAAGCTTTAATAATTCAACTAGGATAATCACTTTAATTGATTAAGGCAACTTACACGCATTACCGAAAATCAGTTTCTACTATTATAAGTAGTTATTTAAAAATGCACCCTAAAGCAATTTTTGCTTTAGGGTGCATCTGACTTTTTATAATTTTAAAGAAGGGAGTTTATTTTAAAACTAACGGTACCATTCAGGTTTGTCACCGTCAGTATTTGGCTTATTGACCCCAATTGAATGACCAATTTCTTGGCTAGGATCTTGAACCAATTTCATGACTAAAGCCCCGATACTTTTACGGGAAACTTCGGTACCCTTGAATGGTTCACCTTTTTGCGTGATTTCGTAATCAATTTCATTTTTATTGGACAACCAAGCTGGCCGAACAACAGTGTAATCCAAATCACTATTTTCGATGACTTTAGCTGCAGCACTGTAGGTTTCAAGGTAGCCACCGTCTAACATTTGGTGGTTCCATTTGCCGTAAGCACCTGGCACTTCATCGTAAATACCTAATGTGGAAATCCAAATTAAGCGTTTGATCCCAACTTGATCCATTGCCGCCACAATTTTTGTGGCTTGTTCTTCAATGTTTGAGCCAGCCAAGTTAGCATAAACGATGTCTTGCCCTTTCATGGCAGCCACTAACTGTTCCTGGTTAGTCGCATCGCCATCAACTAGCCGTTCGCGATCTTTATTTATTTTTCCTTCTAAACGTTCTGGCCGGCGCAAAAACAACGTCAACTGTGCGTCTGTATTATCAAGTAGTTGTTCTTCTGCCAAACGTGCAATTTTACCTGCAGCCCCTAAAACTAATACATTACTCATAGAATCCTTCCTTTCATTACGCTACGATTTAACTGTAATACTAATAATTACATTTAGCAACCAATTTGCTGGGAAATTTTTTAAGGTAGATTGTAAAATTTAAGTTGAACATATTAATGGACAGAAAAACCCATAAA
>NZ_AYYI01000041.1 GCF_001436505.1 Loigolactobacillus rennini DSM 20253
GGCAGATTGCAAGAAATAACTTGAACAAATTTAGTAACGCAGATTACGCAAAAAGATCTCAATCGGTGTTCGCCAATTTAAACATTTGAGTGGTCGGCAATTCAAATACCAGTTAATTTGAATCAATTCATCATCGGTAATCTCATCAATCGGTTGACCTTTGGGAATGAAGCGGCGTAGTACTCGGTTGCGATTTTCATTACTGCCTCGTTCATGTGGCGAATAAGCGTGCGCAAAGTACAGCGGAACACCGGCCTGTTCTTCAATCAAATTGTAGTTGGCGAATTCTTTCCCATGGTCAACAGTAAGGGTCTTGAGATTATCTCCTAACTGGTTAGCCAATTCTAAAATAGCCTTGGTCATTGAAGTACTATCTCGTCCATTAAGCCGTTTAACGATGGTAAGCCGACTCTTACGCTCGACAAACGTAGCTACTGCTTGACCTTTACGTTTTCCAGATAAAACTGTATCAGCTTCGAAGTGACCTGAAGTATTACGATCAGAAATTTCAGCTGGACGATCTTCGATGGAACGTCCATGACTAAAACTACCACGGGTTTCTTTAGATCGTTTGCGACGAATACCATGGTCAGGTAAATCAGTCACATTAATATCCAGTAGTCCCTGATCAATCCAGTTATAGATGGTTTTGTAGGCAATTCTAACTACATGAGCCACTTGTTCAATTGACCATTTTTGGATCTTGATTTTTTCTTCAATCAATCGCTTTAGGTTAGTCGTTAAGATGGTTTTACGACCACGATGACTAAGTTTAACTTCATGGTCAGTTTGAGCCTTAACTGCGTGATACTCACCAGCTAAGCGATGAACCTCATTAAAGATAGTGGTTTTACTAAAGCCTAAATAATCGGCAATATATTGAAGTGAGTGCTTTTCATGATGAAGTGTTTCGATGACAACGCGGTCTTCAAATGATAAAATAGTGGTGCCCATAAAGGTCCTTCTTTCTAGTGGAATGTTGTGGTGACACCATTAAAGACCTTTATGGGTTTTTCTGTCCA
>NZ_AYYI01000042.1 GCF_001436505.1 Loigolactobacillus rennini DSM 20253
GAGGAGATCTCCAAAGGATAGAAACTATCCTTCAACACCATTTGACAAACTTCCATTTAATTTTAGGAAAAATTAGAATATATGTTTGGTTACTTGCTATTCCAGTCTGCCGGATAAGTGACATACAGGAAACGCGCTTTTTTAGCAACTGAAAATTGAATTTGACTATTTTTAGGAATAAAAATCACTTCTCCAGCTTTTGCCGTAACTGTCTCATGAGGCCCAATGACGCTTAATTCCCCTTCGATAACATAGTCAATTTCATCATAATCTAAATGCCATTTAAATGTCGTTTGCGCCATTACCATCAGACCACAACCTAATCTAGGGCTTTCCGATAATGTCAACAAATCTTTGGTGTAAACATGATCAGTCGCCTTCCCTGTATCAAGACGATCAGCCGCCGTTACATTAATTGTTGGCAAATCTAGTGCAACTAATCCATCTTTATTATTTGACTGGTTAGTTAGCTGCTCAGTAATGAGCTGGCGAACAACCTTTTCTAGATCAGCTTTACTAATATTTGGTTCATGCATTGACTTCACCTTCTACTTCATCTTGCTTTAACAACCGATTAGCCATAAACATCGCAACACCGATCGCAGTCACACCAGCAACTAATTTACCAACAATCATTGGAAAAATCATATTTTGCGCAACACCAGCTGTGAAGCCTAAGTGATCCCCAAAAACAAACGCAGCTGAAACAGCAAATGCAACGTTAATAATTTTACCGCGATTATCCATGTCCTTCATCATTTCAAACATCGGAATATTATTTGCTAGTGTTGCAACTAAACCTGCAGCTGCAGTTTGATTCATTCCTAGCGACTCACCTAATTTTACTAGTGGTTTACTAAACAGCTTTGTAATGACATAAACCAATGTAAATGCACCAGCCAAGGTAAGCGCAATACTACCAACGACTTGAATACCTTCACTAACATCGCCGATGCCTTTAATAGCCGTCACACCGACCATCGATTGAATGGCACCCAATGCTAAGCCAAAAGTGCCAACGATAATAATAATTTTGCCAAAAACGGAGAATCCTTTGATCATTGCCTCTGGCTTAAACCACAGGCCTAATGCAATTAGCACTGCAAATAATATAATTGGCACTAGATTTTTTAGGATACTTATAATTGACATTTTCATCACTAAACCACCCGCTAAACAGCCTAGTGGAATCGTGATAATGCCCGAAAGTACTCCTGTAGCTAAAAAACGATGATCTTTTTTTTCGATAATACCTAGTGCAACGGGAATTGTGAAAACAATGGTTGGCCCCATCATTGATCCTAAGATCACACCAGAGAATAATCCTGCTTGTGTATTAGTTGCCATCTGTTGAGCAAGTTGAAAACCGCCCATATCAATGGCAATCAAACTAGTGGCAAACATTGACGGATCAGCGCCTAATAATTTATAGACTGGCACTACGACTGGAGATAAAACTTTAGCTAAAACTGGCGCTAAAATAATGATTCCCACCATGGATAATGCCAATGAGCCCATTGCCATAATGCCTTCTTCAAATTTTTCTCCTAGACCAAAACGATTTCCAAGCATTTTATCCAGAGCACCTAGAAGCATGAAGAACACCATAATGTACATAATAATCCCATTAATTGTCATTATAACCTCCTTTCTATGGCATGTTACTTTCAACAGAATCAATAATTGCAATGATGGCCGCATCAATGGGCAAATCATGATTTTTACTTAACATCCGTGCAGCAGAGCCTTCGGCAATTAAAACTTTCTCCGAAATTCCAGCACCAATTTGATCAATTGCAATTAAATGTCGAATAATCTTTTTTTCTACGTTAATTTTGTCCGCTACTTCAACTAAAAGAAATTTACTGCCATTTAATTCATCATATTTTTTAGTTGCCCATAAGTTACCGATCACCTTACCAACTACCATTTCGAATCCCTACTTTTAATTAGTTGTTGTTCATGTGCAAATTCCCGCGCTAGAGGTGTTAATACTGAATTGTTAGAAAGTATCAATCGACCATTTACGACATAATCCATCAAATGATCAGCAGTAATAAACTCAGGTTTAACGTTTAATTTTTCTGGTTTTCCAAATTTGTTTTTTAATAGATGCGGTAAAAATGGATCATCAGCAAACATTACGCCATACTTTGTAAGTTGCTTCTGGGCTTGCTGTAGTTTTTGTCGAACTCCATAAGCTAAATGAGGGTAAATGGTGACATTGCGACAAATAAGTACAGGCTGTCCAGCCAATAACCGTGAAACACAAATCGAGCTAATTAAATCGATTTCTTGTAAGTTTGCGACTGCTAAAATTTGTTGTTGCGATAGTACAGATAAACACAATAAATCAGCAGTAGTCATGTCTTGTTTTGAAGCAGAAAAGACTAATTGACTATATTTTTTTAACTGCTCTAAAATAGCTGGTGTATAAGCCAGATGAGATAGCTCAAAGGCCGTGTACGAACGGTTACTTAGTAACTCCCAAACACGTTCAGTTACCTTTTTCGTCAATTCATCCAATTCATATGTTTGCATGGCAATCACTGCTTTTCACAATTGTGCCGCGTAAGCCTTTAGTCAGGCCACAAGCATTTGCTTCATCAAAATCAACATGCATATATGTTGCATACTTTTGACTAACACGAACCACAACTGAATCAAAGATTAATGGACGTAACCCATTAGCACGGACCTGTACGATTTCACCATTTTTAACATTAAACAACTGGGCATCATGTGGTGTCATATGGATATGACGTTGAGCAATAATGGTTCCTATACCTAATGCGACGGACTTAGTACCATTTTCAAGAATGACACCTGGCGTATTCTCTAAATGCCCACTTTCACGTATTGGCGCGTCAATTCCCAGTGCACGCGCATCTGTTAACGAAACTTCCACCTGTGTTTGCTCTCGTACCGGGCCTAAGATAGCGACTTTAGTTAATTTACCGTTAGGCCCTTTAACTGTGACGCGTTCTTCGCTTGCATATTGTTCTGGCTGTGAAAGCCACTTTTTGGGTGTTAATTGATATCCAGGTCCAAATAACCGATCAAGTGTTGATTGATCAAGATGAACATGGCGCCCAGATGCTTCAATCTCAAATGACATTTTTGTTTTCACCTTAGTGACAACGCGATTGACAATTTCTTCTAAATCAACTATTTCTAACACCTCCTTGTAAATAATGATTTTGTACATTTAACAGAAAATCCGTTAATTGGGTTGTAATCATTGAATAAGCACGGTCAAAATCTGTTTCTTTAAATTGTGGTACTTCATCAATTAACGCTAAATAGGAAACTTGAAGTCGTTCTAAAGTTAAAAACAATTTATTTAACCAATAATTAAGCAAAACTTTGTTTTCAATCTTTCTAGGGCACTGTTGAATTAGATCAATTTTTTGAAATTTAATTTCTTTTGTCACATCATTTTGTTGAATTTCTATTAATTGAAAAATCATTACCAACAGTTGTGTTAATTGCCACTGTGGAAAATAAGCTGTAAAACCAATACAGTCATTACCTAATGCTTTCAATTGATATTGAAAAGCAAAAAATTTATTGATTTTTAAATCTTTATTGGGTTCAAAACAATAAAAGCTTTCATTAATTTTTTGGACATTAACTTGTGGTTTCCCTTTAGTGATTAATGTAATGCCACGTTCCTTTAAAAAACTACGTGCTGAAGGTGTTAAAACTGTATCTGAGTCAATGGCACAATTATTTTTAAGCTTGTGTTGCCGCCATAATTGTCGCATTGCTATTTCCGTCAACACCTTCATTTAAATCATTCCTCCCAAATATTAATCATTTGCTAAATTAGCTTTATCCCCTAACATATGCGGTAAAATAGCATCAACTTCTGTATGTGGTCGTGGAATAACATGGACAGAGATTAATTCGCCAACACGTTCAGAAGCAGCAGCACCAGCATCTGTTGCCGCTTTAACAGCACCAACATCACCACGTACCATAACTGTTACCAAACCAGCACCAATTTGTTCTTTTCCGATTAGCGTAACATTGGCAGCTTTAACCATCGCATCTGCCGCTTCAATAGAACCCACTAAACCTTTTGTTTCAATCATTCCTAAAGCATTTGTATTTGACATTATTAATTCCTCCTAAATTTTAATTACTTAATTTTTCTAAAACTTGATCTACTAATGCATCAACTAGCGAATCTGGAATTACTCCTGTTTGACTTAAATCTGAATTTGATGACGATTCTGAAACGCGAACTTCATCCACTTCGTGAATACCATATGCAACCCGCCGTAAATTTAATAAATTAAGTGGATTGATATTGTCAGAAGTAGCACTACCACCAACAGCACCACAACCTAAAGTTAATGCAGGCTTTAAATTGGTAGTTGCACCAATACCGCCTAATGAACCCGCAGTGTTAACGAGAATTCTTGAAGTTGGCACGTTCAATGCATAGTGTCTAGCCACTGCTTGATTTTCTGTATGAATCATTGCAGTGTGACCTGCACCTTCGTTTAATAACAATTTTTGTGCGAGCTGCTCAGCTGCATTGACATCGGGTACTTCAAAATAAGCTAAAATTGGTGCTAATTTTTCGCGTGCGTAAGGATCATTTGGTCCAACATTTTCAACATTATCAGGTGCTATCAATACTTTAGTCGCTTCTGGAACATTTAGATCAGCTAAATCAGCAATTGCTTGTACTGATTTACCTACAATTTGTGGATTCATTGTGCCATTAGCACGTAAAATAAATTGAGATAATTTAGCAACCTCTGTTTCATCCATAAAGTAAGCACCTTGTGCTTTTAGTTCTGCTTTCACCTCCTTTTTATTAACAGACTCTACAATAATTGATTGTTCCGAAGCACAAATGGTACCATTATCGAAAGTTTGAGAATCGATAATTCGACTGACAGCATGTCTAACATTCGCACTCTTTTCGATAAAAGCTGGACCGTTACCAGGACCTACACCTAATGCTGGCGTTCCTGATGAATAAGCAGCATGAACCATTGCACCCCCACCTGTAGCTAAAATCAGATTAGTCATGTCATTTTGCATTAATTCTTGTGTACCTGGTAGTGTTGGCACCGTCATGCAGGAAATAAGCCCTTTTGGCGCGCCTGCTTGTGTTGCAGCATCACTTACAATTTGCACAGCTTCTAAAATTGCCTTTAAAGCGTTAGGATGTGGTGAAAAAACAATGCCATTACCAGCTTTAACTGCAATTAGTGCTTTGTAAAAAATTGAAGAGGTGGGATTTGTTGATGGAATCAGCCCTGCGATAACCCCCATTGGCACTGCAATATCCATAACTTTTTCTGCTTGATGTTCTTGTAAAACACCCACTGTTTTTAAATCTTTATACTTTTCGTAAACAGCTTTAGAAGCAAAAACATTTTTTGTAACCTTATCCTGCCACTTACCAAATCCTGTTTCTTCTTGAGCCATTTTAGCTAGCTTTACACTAGCTTGTTCTCCTGCATCCGCGATGGCTGCACAAATCGAATCAATCTGATTTTGTGAGAAATGGCTAAATTCTTGTTGTGCTTTTTTTGCCTGTTTTAAAAGCCGACGAACTTCTTGAATTGAGATCAAGTCTTGATCTTCTAATTTCAATTAACATCCCTCCGTGTAAATTCCCGCATCATGGCCGCAATAAGCTGCCGCTTTGTTGCTTTAGCAATTGTTTTATTAGGTAATTTTATTTTCATTTTTTTGGCTCTCTTTTTAAGTTCAGTTAAGCGCATCCGCTCAAGTTTGTGTCTTAAAGTTAATGCATCAGTTTTGTATTGTTTTGTCGGCACTTTAAACTGCTTTTGTTTATCTACTTTATTTTGATCTAATGTACTTTGCTGTGTGCTTGATGTTTTTTCGTTCTTAGGCGCAATTGTTTTAACCTGTTCCTTTTTGGCTTTAGATCTGAAAAACATCAATTGCTGATCAAGCCTAGCAATAACATCACTGCTCAATAAGCAATGTAATTGTGAAGCAATTGTTCGCCCAGCATCGACTGCGGCTGTCACTTCTGCGACCTCTCCAACAAACATAACTGTTTCCAAACCACCGCGAGTACGCATAATTCCGTGTAAATGCACCATGGCAGCCTTTAGCCCAACATCTGCTACGGCTACAGCACCGACATAACCATGTACTTCAATTAACCCTAAACTAATCACATTGGACAATTACATCACATCCTGCCGTTTGATCTTTAGCGAATTCAATATGCTAATGGTGCATCAGCAATATTTTCCACCGCTTGCGCAAAGGCATCACAAGCTGCGCGACATGCCGATTGACTGCCTGTTAACAAAGCACCCCCAAAGTTAGTTTCTGAAGGCGGATTGTACATGACGCCCATTGCAACATCAGCAGCTTTCATAGCAGCATCAAGTCCGTAAATTGACTCAAGTGGTGGTGCAATTAAATAGGCAATTGCTGTACCAACCGAACTGTTTACTGCCTTTGATAAATAACTACCAGTCCTTGAAATTGTATGTGCAAAATAGATAATACTGTTGTCCTCATTGGCACTAATAAAATGAGCTTCTGATTCCACTACCTGAACCGCCATTTCTAAACCACTACGAATTTCTGCGGGACTAGGTCCTCCTAGAATACCGATGATTTCTCCTGCTAATTTAGTTGAAGCATTAGCAGCACCGGCATATAAGCTTTTCGCGTATACAACTTCTACATCAGCTACTTTAGTTGCTTCATCCAATGCAACATAAGTGACATCATCACTATCTGTCGTGATTAAGCCAAGACTCTTCACGTATGTAGGCAGTTGTAGTGCGTGTGCTAAAGCTGGATCAACATTCGGAATGATCTTTGTGCTTAAAACGGTTGCTTTAATCACATCTTTTTTCACTGTTTATCCTCCCTACTTGGTTTCGTTATCAACTGTTTTAAGATCAATACCAGATTTTTTCAAGCGCAACATTTTATCTAATAATTCAGCAATGTAAGCACCTGCTTCAACAGCAGGTAAACCACCATCATGAATATTAGATACAACTGTTCGTCTTGCTTCCGGCATACCGCGTGTCGGACGGTAAGCAATGTAAGCACTCATTGATTTTGCTGTAACAAGTCCAGGACGTTCACCAACTAGTAAACAAACGACATCGGCATCAGTAATTTCGCCAATATGATCTTCAGCGCCCACACGGCAGTATTTGACAAAAATCACATTAGACTCATCAAAATCTAAGCCGTATACTTTAAGTCCTTGCTTGATTGCCGGAATAATTTCACGAACATTAGCTTCAATTGCAGCTGAGCTCAAACCATCCCCAACAATCATTTGGATTTTGGGATGTTTTTGTGTATGTGACCGAATCTTACTGACCATTTCATCTGTGAATTTACGACCACGATCTGGACGTGTAATGTACTCATCCTTTGTTTGACAAGTCGTTTGAGTCATAATAAATCCCATTGATTTTGGCAATTTGGGATCTACATCTGAAAAAACAGCATCTTGAGCAGCTGCATGGTCCGCGCGAAAACGTAATACAGAAGCTGTTTTATATCTTGTACCGCTACGCCACATTCCTAGACGTGCAGGCGTGAACGATTTCATTTTTAAATAACCTTCACGATCGTGAGGATGCGGCACTAAAAATTGTTTTCTGAGATCAATCTTAGTAATATCATCTAAAACTTGATCGCTATCCTCATTAGTTATTGATTCACTATCTTTCGATTGACTTTCTGTATTTTTCTCTTGGTTAGTCATCTCAGTTAAAATATTTTTAACCATATTTTTTAACTCTTGTTCATCCATTGATTTTCACCTTCTTTGCTTAATTTAAAAAGATTGAAGCATCGCCGGCGCGATCCGTTAACCGACCATTATGACTGAGTCCCATTTCTTCCATCCATTGTTCAAATTCTCTGATTGGATGGTAACCAAAAACTTCGCGTACTGTAGCAGTTTCCTGAAAACCAGTTGTTTGATAGTTTAGCATCACATCATCACCATGCGGAATACCCATAATATAATTGCACCCTGCGGCAGCTAATAAAACTGTTAAGTCTTCAGCGTCATTCTGATCTGCTTTCATATGGTTGGTGTAGCAAACATCACAACCCATAGAAATTCCTTGTAATTTCCCCATAAAATGATCTTCTAAACCTGCACGGGTAACTTGTTTTGAATTGTATAGATACTCTGGACCGATAAAACCAACAACCGTATTGACAATAAAAGGATCAAATTTTTTTGCAAAGCCATAGCAACGTGATTCCATGGTTAACTCATCTGCACCAAAATTTGCTTCTGCAGAAAGCTCTGATCCTTCCCCTGTTTCGAAATACATCACATTGGGACCAGCAGCCTGCCCTTGGTGTAACCCCAGTTCATATGCTTCGGAGAGCATCTCGGCATTAATCCCAAATGCGGTATTACCTTTTTCTGATCCAGCTATCGACTGGAAGATTAAACCAGCCGGTGCACCGCGACGAATAGCTTCCATCTGAGTAGTGACATGTGCTAGCACTGCACATTGCGTTGGAATCTGCCATTGAGAACGAAATTCTTCAAATTTCGTCAAAATTTTAGAAACACTATCCACCGAATCATCATTAGGGTTTAGCCCAATTACAGCATCACCAATTCCCATGCTGACTCCTTCCATGATGCCTGCCATAATGCCATCAATGTTGTCACTAGGATGATTGGTCTGTAGACGCGAAGAAAAGGTGCCCGGCCGGCCGATTGTTGTGTTAGCCGTTTTTTCAATATTAATTTTTTTAGCAGCAACAATTAAATCCATATTCGTCATCAATTTAGTTACTGCAGCTGCCATTTCAGAAGTTAATCCTCTACGAATGCGTTGAATTTCATGATCAGTTGTTTGACTATCAAGTAACCATTCACGTAAATCCGAAACAGTCCAATTTTTAATTTCTGAATAGATTTTTTGATTAACCCCATCAATAATAATTCTCGTCACTTCATCTTCCTCATATGGGACGACTGGGTTATTATACAGATCTTCTAATGTTAATTGTGCTAAAACAACTTTAGCTGCGACACGTTCCTTAGCATCCTCAGCTACAACACCAGCTAACTCATCACCAGATTTCAGCTCATTGGCTTTCGCCAAAACTTCTTTAACTGACTTAAACTGATAGAGCTGATTAAATAACTTAGTTTTTAAAATCATACGCTATCCCTTCTTTTCATGTTGAATTTTATTATCCAAAAATTAACGTCTTTACAATAACGGGTAGAACACTATTATCTGCAACTGGTTCCCCTAAATCGATGTAATCACCATTTTCTACTTTGACACTGTCAATACAAACAAATGGATACTTAGGTGGTAGTTGTGCATAAAGACTGTGACCCAAAGCTTTGGCCATGTCTTCATGTACAATAATGATCAGTGGCTCTTGTTTTTCAATTAATGTTTTGGCCCCTATGGTAATCCCTTCCGCATAACGCTGAATATCGCTAAATTTTGGATTTTTAAGGCCATTAAAAGCTAATACAACATTATGCAGCTCATTTTCCACTTGATACCATTTAATCTTTTTTGTGATTTGTTCAGCTAATTCAGCCGTATCTCCCTGTTCATCCTGTCTAGCCATTTTTAAAATAGGTAAGTTGCGTAAAGGTAATATGCCTTGAGTAAATGAAATTGTGCTGCCAGATACATCAGTTGTATGCGAGCCAGCGCCAACCACGGTAGCACGAATTGTTTCTAAGGATGTCGCAACCTGCTTATCACGGTAGATTTGGGAATTTCTTAGGGCGTAGCCTAAGAGCAATCCAATATCACCATATTTAAAAATATCTGTTGGCAAGTTTTCATTTAAACAATCCGCAACACCCCCTGAAAAAGTCACCAATGGGATATTTGGGTTTAAATGTAAACCATGATTAGCGACCAACATATCGTAATAGGGGCTCTTGGTCCCAATGCCAACACTATTTTCCAAAACTTGAACCAATATTTGAATAATAGGGGCTAAAAGTTGTGGCGAAGCCGTAGTGCCATATGAGATATCTAGTTTTAGCTCAGTAATGAGTTTTTCAATTTTGGGTGCAATATAATTGATCTTGCCGGTTTTCTTTTCAACTTTGATCAAACGACCACCAATATCAAAACAAGCAGTATCAATCACGTCTAAACCATCAAAAACAACCAAATTGGAAGTTCCTCCACCAATATCCAAATTAACAGCTAACTGATGTTTGTCTTTTGAAGTGATATTTGTTCCCGCACCTTTACCTGCAATAATACTTTCTAGATCTGGCCCAGCTGTTGCAACAACAAAATCTCCTGCATAACCACTGAGTGCTTCCGTTACAGCATTAGCATTATCTTTGCGGGCCGTTTCACCTGTGATGATCACAGCCCCCATTTGAATAGCTGTTTTATTAATACCAGCTTTTTCATATTGCTGAGTGACAAATTTTTTAATGACTGCTGCATCAATCGTCTGCTGGTTTAGTAATGGCGTAAAAATAATGTCACTTTTATAGATAACCTCTTTTTTTGAAATATTAATGCGTGGTACTGAAAAAGCAGATGCAAAATTCTTGATAGTTAATCGTGACAAAACTAATTGCGTGGTGGATGTCCCCAGGTCTATACCCACGCTTAGAATCGTATTATTTTCCAATCGATCACCTTCTTTACTAAAAAAGAACCCAAATTAACACAATGTACTTTAAAATACCTTGCATCATTTGGGCTCCCCTGCCGCTTGGATAACGCCTTTGTTATCCTTTATTTAATTATTAAACGAGAATTCAATTTTCGTTCCAGTATCACTGGAATCAATTGCTAATTTACCTTGTAATTTATCCGTGACATAACTACGGACAATCGTTAACCCTAAACTATCTGAAGAAATTTGTTTAACAGAAAAGCCGCTGCCATTATCAATCACGCTAATTGTAATGATACCGTGATCAATCACACCTTTTATCTTAATCTTTCCCGCTTTATCCGCCGGAAAGGCATGGTCAACAATGTTTTGCAGCAATTCATTTACAATAATTGATACTGTTACAATTCGGTCACTATCAATCATAATTTGAGGATCTATATTGGTTTGTACCGTAATTTTTTCAGTATCATTTAATTGTTTAAAATGTGAAACTAATAGACTAAGCACGGATGCTAAATTAGTATCATCGCTCACTTGCTTTGCTAGTAATTCATATGTGGAAGCAATTGCCATAATGCGGCTAATGCTGCTATTTAAAGCTTTTTTTAATTGCGGTTCTTTCAAGCGACGTTGCTGAATACGCAGTAAAGAAATAACTGATTGCAAATTATTTTTCACGCGATGATTAATTTCGCGAATTGCAACTGATTTTGAAATAATCTCAGCTTCTTTACGTTTTATTTCAGTTATATCTTGAATTAAAATAATTAACTGATGATTGTCCCCATTCCATAACTTTCGAAGTGTAAAATAACTATCTAAATACTGTAATTTTTTCTTTTTAACAAATTTGTTTTCTCGCCCCATTTGCGCTAATTCATTAATGGTCTGTTTAAATGTTGCGCCATCCAATGATAAATTGTCGTAATCTAAACCGATAATATTTTCTAGGTAACCTAAACGTTGGTATAGCTTAATTGCTGCTTTATTGGTTAAAACTAATTTGCCAGACTCATTAAAAATTAAAATAGCATCAACTAATTGATCAGTTACCGCTAAATCCAAACGGCCGAATAATTGGATAGTGGACGACAAATCATGGTAACGGCCATTAGCATCCTTACCACGAAACGAATTTAAAATATTACCAGAAACATCAGATTCAACAATAGTCACACCAATAATTTGTTCCTTAAATTTAATCGGATAAATTCGCTGGCGGATTAATTTATTTTCCTGTGTTTCTGCTAGTAGACCTAATGAAGGCAAGCCAGTTTCCAATGCGTGAAAGACACCGGGTTCATTAATTTGCAACGCTTTTTTACCAACAACAGTATGTTGGTAAAGTGATTGTCCCACTTGAGGCTTTTGGTGATACACAACAACAGCTTGATTAGTATATTCATTGCGAATATCAATAAAAACATCAAACCTCTGAAAGGCACGATTAGTTTTGATGCTTTCCGCTTCTTCTGTTAGACGCTCAATCATTGGTAAGGTAAGATCTGAATATTTCTCAACTAGCTTTTTTAACGTTTGCATCAGGCATTCATCACAATTAATTCGGCTAAATCATTCATCGGACAACGTTTCGTCATACTAAGTTTACGTAACATTTTATACGCGGCATCCTCTGATAATTGATTTTCTTCCATTAAAACGCCTTTTGCTCGTTCAATTACTTTTCTTTGTTCCAGCTTAGTGCTCAACTTCTCCATCTTTTCAGCTAGTAATTTGTTACGCCGACTCTGCTCTAATCCAACTTCAATTGTTGTTAACAAAGAACGCTCGGCTAAGGGCTTTACTAAGTAGCCAACGGCCCCAATATTATTCGCTGATTTCATATCACTGCGGTCACTATATGCTGACAAATAAATAATGCCTGCTGTCAAACCATCAGCCATAATTTTTTTACCCGCTTTTAAGCCATTAAGTAACGGCATCCGGATATCCATAATCACTAAATCTGGCTTTTTTTGTTGGCAGACTTCAATCGCCTCAAAACCATCTCCTGCTTCTCCACTAACATGATAGCCCGCTTGCTCAACAATATCACGAATATCTATTCTGGTAATCGGTTCATCATCAACAATAACTAATTTTGCACTCATTATGGCCACTCCTCTTTATCCTTAAGTATAGGTAATCGCCGGTGTTACAGAAAAATGAAGAATGCGTTCTAAACCAATTGTTACTTGTTTCACCGCACTTTCAACAGAACTAATCTCACCGATAACAACTAAAGAGCCGCTGAAACGATCAAGAAAGCCAAGCTTAATATCACCGGCTTTAACAGCAATATCTGCTGCTATAATTGATGCTTCGCTTGGGGTAATGGTTAAGATCCCTAAAGCAGCACCATCTTTTTGCGACAATCCTAATTTACAATAGATGTCAGACCCAGGATGAGCAATAATGTGTGCCAGAGTAACCTGCTTACCTGGTACAGATTCCTGAATTATACGTTGTTTAGCATCCAGTTTAGTCGCCTTCTTTTACTCTGTAAGAATTAAATGACAGTCATTTAAAAGCGATTACAACTTTGAATTATAAAGTGGCATGATTAACACTGTCAATTTAACCAAAACTTGCATCTAATATGCTTAAAACATCTTCTTTATTTGGCTTGCGTGGATTAGATTTAGTTGTCCCATCCCGTAATGCTGCTTGGGCAATATCATTTTTATAGTGGTTAAAGGTTTCTTTAGTTAATCCATAATTGTGAAAAGAATCCGGCATGTTTAATTTTTTCCTTAACTGACAAATCGCATTAGTTAAACTTCTAATACCAATACGCGGATTAGAAGCCGATAAGCCGATCAATTTAGCTAAATGGCTATATTTTTGCGCCGCAGTACTATTTAGATCATTTTCTAAATTAGCATTGTATTTGATAATTTGGGGTAATAAAATCGTATTCAATCGGCCATGTGGAATGTGAAATTTAGCGCCTGCAGCATGAGCAATGCCATGATTCAACCCTAAATTAGCTAAATTAAATGCCATCCCCGCTAAACAAGAAGCATGATGCATTTTCTGACGTGCTGACAAATCATCACCATTTCGACTGACTTTTTCAATATTTTCAAACACTAATTGAAATGCTTTTTCTGCAAAAGAATCAGAAAAATCGGTGGCATTTATTGAAACATAGGCTTCTAAACAATGTGTTAAAACGTCCATACCAGTATCTGCCGTAATATTTTGCGGTGCCGTTTTTACTAAATTAGCATCTAAAAGTGCCACTTGTGGCAAGATATCATCTGTCACTAAGGGATATTTAACCCCTGCTTCAGCATCTGTCAATACTGAAAAATTAGTGACTTCAGAACCGGTACCACTGGTTGTTGGTACCGCAATAAAGGTAATAGTTTCCTGCTTTTTAAAAACACGTTGCGCAAAAAACTTCATTGCTTTAGCAGCATCAATTGCAGAACCGCCACCAACAGCAATTACCATCGTAGCATTAAATTCATTTAGTGCGGTCATACCAGAAATAATTTTGTTAATGGGCGGATCTGGTACAATGTCTGAAAAAATCTTGAGTTCATTTTGGTCTGTTAATTTTGCAGTAATTGACTCTATCTTACCGGATTCAACCATAAAAGGATCCGTTACAATAAAGATATGTTGTTGATTGATTGTCTCAAGCGCATTTAATGCATTATCACCCGACCAAATTTCTGTTTTAAAACGAATTTTGTTCACTATTAACCCCCTCTTTTATCATGGTTTATTTAAAACGCAAATAACAAAAAAGCAGCTTTTAGGCAATACAAATATTGCTTAAAAGCTGCTTTGCTTTTTTCTTCACGCACACCGTTGTACGAATTATTATTGTTTACATATCTAATTTAGCGCTTACAAATAGATTTGTCAATCATAATTTATAATTATTAATCATACAACCTGAATTATTCATACTTTAAAAGCGGAGCGCTTTATCCGATTTTTGGGCGCACGCAGCCACTAAGGCTCAATTTAAGCCTTAAATTTTACGGTCCCACCACCTAGTGGGACCACTTGATGGCTTAAATCTTGGCCAACACTTAATAAAGCAGCGCTTGTTTGACCTGATAGCTACTTAGTTTCAGGCGCAGTTTACGCCCGACATGGACCAGTCGACCGAACAGAAATGGGCCTCTTTTATTACCCTTAAAAGATGCACTGCTAAAAGTAATTGTGGCTTGCATTGATCAGTTAACGTTCATTTAGATTTAAGTGTGAATAATTCAGGCATATATAGACTTTTAAACATTTGTGGTTTTCCTTTTCCGGTAAAATTAATTGCTAGGCCACATGTTACTAGTACTAAGCATATTAAATTCACCCCAATCACCTTGAGAATGGGCTAATTGATTGATGGCAGCTAAAATTTTATTTTCTTCAGCATCAAAATGCAGCTGATCGGCAAATGCTTGGCTAGCAATGTTGGCATAAACCGCACGGGCTTCACGTTCAGGTGTTTGTTGCTTGTGCGTAACTTTATCAATTCCTGTATTAAGAATATTTAGCACATATTGATAGCGTTCAGGCGCATTATGCCGTTGTAAGGATGACCGTAAATCAGTGAATAAATTAAGTGCTTGTTTTTTAATTTGTTGTTGGCTAAGTTTACTCATCATCACACTCCCTTCTTTTTTGTATTGTTGAAAATAAGATAAGGGCAGGCTTTTTTCTTAAATTTAGCATTTATGATTTCCTTGGTGACCACCTGTGGTCCAAGCCATTGCACCATTATTAATGGTACAAGTCAAAGCTTTACCCCAGTCAACCGAGCAAGAATGCTTACTACACGAAACACCATTGCCATAATATTTCCCACCATTTACCTGGGTTAGCTCTTCTTTACTTAACATCTTGAATTCTTTGATAATTCAACATTTCTTCCTGAAATTTCTAATTATTACGCTGGAAATATAAAAAGCGAGCTCAATTTTCATTTCTCATTGACCAGTATAGTTAGGTTAATTTTGCTCAACATATTTTAATATTAACGTCTACAAATCAAATATAAACGTTAAAATTATTACTTATCATCTTTAATAAAGCACTATTATTCTGAATTATTCATACCATAAAAGCTGAGCGCTTTAGCCGATTTTTTGGCGCACACAACCACTAAGGCCTAATTTAAGCCTTAAATTTTACGGGTCCCACCACCAGTGTGATCGACCCGGAATTAGGCGTTAAAATTAAACCGCTTTTCTATGGTTATGTTTCACAATTTAACTATAACAGAAATGAGGTTCTTTTAATGCATTTAAAAGGTGTACTGAGAAAAACGGACAAAGCTTAAGTTACTGGTACTTAGTGCTGACTCAGGCTTAAGCGTGAATAATTCAGGATACAAACAATTAATGTACTAAATAAAAAACCATAGTGAGTGGCTTCACTATGGTAAAATCAAACCCCATTGTTTGATATCCGTAAACACATCATTGTATTTACTGATAAAGAATACTAAAAGCATGTCATTTTACATCGAAATAACATGCGCACGAACATCTTTATAAAAAAGATCTGACTTATAGCAAAAAGCTAATCACAGTGGCGGGACCGTTTTGGATTTTCACCAAGATTCCATTTTATAAAGTGCTTATATTCATTTATCAATCACACTATAACATGTAACGCTTTCATTGTCTATTAGTTTTTAAATACTGAACGTCCTTTCTCGTAATAAACATCTTTGACGCCCTTTTTAAAATTTGCAAAACGAGCTAAAGCATAGAAATAATCTGACAACCGATTAATAAATTGTAGTAACACTGGAGGCAATGTTGCAGTCCAATTTAATGTAACCATTTTACGCTCAGCGCGGCGTGTAATAGTACGACACACTTGTAGTAAAGCTGCTGCTTTGCTGCCTCCTGGTAGAATGAAATGTGTTACTGCAGGTGGAATGTCTTGATAATAATCGATTTTGCTTTCAAGCCAATCAACTGCTTGTTTATTTAATCTCATTTGCTGCAGGGTTAATTCTGGATTTGCTAAATCCGTGCCTAAGTCAAATAAAAATTGTTGTAGTTGTTGCAATTCGTCTGCTAAATGCTTGAAATTTCCATTAAAGTCAGCAACACAAAGCCCTACCCACGTATTCAATTCATCGATGGTCCCATAGGCTTGAACGCGGTCCGAATCTTTACTCACCTGACTACCACCAATTAATTTGGTCATGCCCTGATCACCGGTTTTAGTATATAATTGCATCTTAATCCCACTCCTTTAAAAAAATAAGCGCCTAGCATTAATATGCTAGGCGCCATTGCCTAAATCTTCTATAATTCAGTATACACGATATTTCACTTCGTTAAAACGATCATTTACAGATTATCGCCACGTTCAAACTGATAGTTGGAGCTCAATAATGATTGTTTAACTAAATCACTCATCAATGCTTTGGTCCGTTTAGTAATTTCCGCAGCAGTTTTGTTGTTTTCATCAGTTAAGAAACGGGTTAATTTTTCACCAGTCAGTCCTTTAGCAGCTTTAGTAATGTATTCAACACGCTGAATTGCATAGCTTTGGCAATCATCACGGAAACCATTGATTTGATAAATAAATTGATGATATTTAGGTTCTACCAATACTGCCAATGCTTTATTTAGCCAATAAGCACTAGCGGTTGAAACATCCTTACCTGCAATCTTGTAGTTTTCCGGGGTATCTTCAATGTTAGTGAAGAAAGGCACTGCCGCACTGTAAGCATAAAAACCAAATTTCACCCATTGAATGGCTGCATATTCAGCTGGTACGTCATTCCGAATTTGTAAAATACACGAGCTTTGGTTTCTATCCAGGGCAATTGAGCGAAACATCTTTTGTTCCTTTTCATTACCAGAAGCTGATGTATTGAAAGGATCATATACGGTGCCATTATAATGAGAAGCCAAGAAAAATTGAATGTCCTCTGGTGATATTTGCCGCTCTGGTTTTTGGATAAATGGAATGTCCTGACTAGTCGGTTCTTGTGTCACTGACGGTGTAAACAATTTTTGCCCATACCAAGCCCGAGGGGTGTTGTAATAAGCATCTGCTTCATCCTGCGTACCGAAGATCTTTCTAAAATTAAAATGATCTGGATTAGGATTTAAGTGATACTTTTCTGCAAAGCTTTTGAGATCACTGGCATACATGAAATTAGCCTGATCATTAAAATCAATTTCTTCAATGCAAGTAATGTTAGGGCAAATGGCATAAGCATCATCAGGAATCCGCTGTGCTGCCCAATGATGGCCACCCACTGTTTCTAAATACCAAACTTCATCATGATCGCTAAACGCAATGCCGTTGGATTCACCAGTGCCATACTTTTCAATCAATTGGCCTAAACGAGCAACCCCTTCGCGTGCTGTTTTTATAAATGGTAAAACCAAATAAACCATTGCATCTTCGTTAATGCCATCTTCCACTAAGGGATCGTGACCTAGCATCCGCGGATTAGTCAACTCCGTTTCTGTGGCACTCATGGCCACATTATATTCATTAATCCCCTGTTCATCCCAACGGCCTTCATCTTTTAAACCATTAGGCGTTGCGGTAAAACGGCACCCCTTTCCAGTTAACGGAATTTTAACACCGCTGTACTTGGAAACAAAAGTTTCACCAGTGTAATCTTTTGCTGGGTTAACAACAAATTTTTTCGGGTTAATGCCGCTATAGCCGTCTTCATCACGTGCAATCATGGTTGACCCATCAATTGACGCTTTCTTACCGACTAAAATTGCCGTACAACTACTTGTTTTGTGCTTCATATCTAGGCCTTCTTGTTTTTAAGTTAATTAAACTATACCAGTTTTTAAAGCCGACTGCCACCATCCGTGTACCTGGAAAGCAACCGCAAAAGTCTTTTCACTTTGTTTTCAGCTTATTATTCATTATCAGCTCTACCGTTTGATCCATTTTGGTCCGGTAGGTGTCATTTTCAAGCAACATGGTGGTCATAATATCCAATACATAGGTTAGCGCAAATTGCGAATTAACAAACCGGCTGTTATCGACAAAATTACTGTTTTTAACCACCACAGCTAAATCACTGAGCTCAATTAACGGGCTGTGTTGGAATCCTGTAATGGCAACAACTTGAGCTTGATTTTGTTGCGCTACCTTAGCTGCTTGGTTAACCTCCTGTGTGTTTCCAGAGGTGGATAGTACTAAAATCATGTCGCCATGCCGCATAATGCCACTTGTTATGTACATCATGTGACTATCCGTTACTGCAAAAGCCGTAATTCCCATCCGCAACAATCGCTGCGCCATTTCATTAGCGGTGTAGCCTGAACTTCCTAAGCCAAAAAGATAAATGCGTTGATTTTTTTGAATTAAGGAGACAATTTGTTTCAAAACATCAGGGTCTAATAGTTCTTGTGTTGCCTGTAAAACTTTTTGATAGAATGTATAGACATCATCCGCAATGGTTCCTCTTGTAGGTAAAGTTGCCGTGGCTGGTGTTTTAGCTAGTAGTAGTTTGAATTCCGAAAAATTTTTACAGTGCATTTTTTTAACAAAACGTGTGATGGTGGCGTTACTGACCTTAATACTTTTCGCTAATCGACTGATACTCATCCCCTGAATTTCTTCAGGAGATTGCATCACTTTTAAAGCAACCTTACGCTCTTGGCGGGATAACTCAGGATAACAATTTTCAACAGTTTGCATGATACTAACAGTCACTTCATTCACTCCTTAAGATTGCGCTTGTCTTAAATCCAAACTACTACATAAAAATAATTTTCGCAATCTTAATCTATGAAAATTCACGAGTGTTACTGATAGCATAAAAAAACGGCGGCAATAGTTTGCCGTCGTTTTTGAAAGTCAGCATTTAAGCTGTAATTATAGTTCTTCTGGGACCATTTTAACAGGACGTGTACCCATCCAGCCATCAATTTCTTTAACAGTATCTTTGATAGCATTTGTACCTGGCAACAATAATTTACGTGGGTCAAAGCCTTTACCAACTTTGTCTTTGCCAGCTTCAATGTATTGGCGAGTTGCTTTAGCAAAAGCTAATTGACATTCAGTGTTAATGTTCAATTTAGCAACACCCATTGAAATAGCTTTTTCAACTTGATCTTGTGGAATACCTGAACCACCATGTAGTACTAATGGCTGTTCAACTGCATCAGCAATTTCCTTCAAACGATCGAAGTTCAAGCCTTTCCAGTTAGCTGGGTATTGACCATGAATGTTACCAATGCCAGCAGCTAAATAATCAATGCCAGTAGCAGCTAATTGTTTAGCTTCGTCAACACTAGCTAATTCACCTTCACCAGTAACACCGTCTTCAGTGCCGCCGATAGAACCAACTTCGGCTTCGACAGAAATGCCTTTAGAATGTGCTAAAGCAACAATTTCTTTAGTCTTTTCTAAGTTTTCATCAAATGGCAAATCATGACCATCAAACATAACGGAGTTGTATCCTGCAGCAATTGCAGCTTTAGCAGCTTCAAAATTACCGTGGTCTAAGTGCATAACCACTGGAACGGTAATGTTCATGCTCTTGATAGTCGCTTCAACTAATTGTTGGCAAAGTTCATAGCCACCCATGTACTTTGCAGCACCCATAGAAGTTTGAATCAAAACTGGCAAGTTTAATTCTTGAGAAGCGCCTAAAATTGCCCGTGTCCATTCCAAGTTATTTGTATTGAACGCGCCAATTGCATAATGACCCTTACGTGCAGCAGCAAATAGTTCAGTACCACGTACTAATGACATAAATTGAGTCCTCCTAATTTATATTACAACACGAATACGGTTGTACTTTTACTGTTTTAGTTTAACACATTTTAAAAAATAATGGCATATATTTTTCTGAAAAGCCAAGATAACTTTCTGAATTACCTAGTTAATAGCCCCGTGTTAAATCAACTTGATTTTGGACAAGTTTTCCATTTTCTAAGAATTGGTGCAGATTAGGCAAGAAAATCTGGTTAACTTGCTGCATATAACCATCAAAAATCCCCGAGATGTGCGGTGTCAACAAAAGATTTTCTTGTTGCCAAAGCGGATGTGTAGGTGGTAGTGGTTCTGGATCCACCACATCTAAAGCAGCATAGCTGATTTGACCACTTTGAAGCGCACGCAATAATGCAGTCGTATCAACTGAGGCACCACGGCCAACATTAATAAAAATCGGTTGTGTCTGTAACTGTGCAAAGAAGTCAGCGTTAAAGAACTGATTAGTGGTTGTAGTTAGCGGCATCACATTGACAATCACATCGGCTTGCTGTACAGCAGCTTGTGCCGTCGCCATTGAATAAGTTGCAGTAAAATGTGCTGCTGCATGACCACTACGGTTAACACCAGCAGTTTCCATTCCTAATGCTTGTGCTAATGCAGCAATTCGTTGACCAATGTGGCCTGTGCCGTAGATTAACATTTTTTTACCAGTTAGCGTCGTTAATTGTTTATGTGGCAATGTTTGCCAGTGTGCCTGTGCTTGTTGGCTTATTGCCGTTTGCAGGCCCCGAACATGTGCCAACAACATTCCCAATACAGATTCTGCAATAGCTTGTGCATGGATACCACTAGTATTACTTAATAGAATTTCGCGCTTTTTTAATTCAGTTAAAGGTAGTGCATCTACACCAGCAGAAATCACTTGGATCCATTGCAATTGTGATTCTGGCAATTCAAGTATTTCTTTGCCTAATGGCCCCCAACCTAAAAGAATGGTAACCTGTGCTAAATCAGCTGCAGATGCTTCCGCTGCGGTAATTAATTTAATCCCAGCAGGCAATTGTTTTTGCAATTTTGCTAATGCTTTAGATGATTTCACCAAAGCTAATATCGTTGTCATCTACTTCACCTCAATCTGGTTTAATCCTACTATTAGGATACCATGCTAGACAGTATTTTTCCGCCTTAAATTTTTCTTTAGTTAAGTTTCAAACATCTATGCAAATTCAGTCACAGTTTCTTCATAATTACCCGTTATAGTAAGAAATATAGATAAGCACAACGCTTTAGTCAATTAAAAATTCACTTCAGCTTTTGTGCTTATCTAGCTCAACAATCAGATAGCCCTAACTTTTTCATTCTCCTCCAAAGTATGAAAAAAGAGCTTATGTCTCCCAACATAAGCTCACCCCAACTCCTTTTTTTGCCACCGGTCTCCCAGCCGGTGGTTTTTGATTACCGGTTTAAAATGCCAATAATAATCGCACACAGCATGGCAAGAGCCGCCGCATATAAAATATAGCGACTGACCAACGGCCCCCGCTTTTGTTCGTGTTGTATCAACAGGTAGATTCGATAACCGATTAAACCAACAAAAACCAATAACATAGCATAAAATAAAACAACAAAAAGCGTTACCACATGAACTCCTCCAACTAAATTGGTGACGATAATTAGCAAAATGATTTAATAAACAGCGAACAGACCACATCAGTGATCCATTCGCTGCTTACGACGTATGTGATAGTATCACGCGTTTTAAAACTCCGGCTGTCGGACTCGAACCGACGACATCCTGATTAACAGTCAGACGCTCTACCAACTGAGCTAAGCCGGAATAATCAGTACGTTTTCTATTCTACCTGTTTATTAGTAAAAATGCCAGCCAGTTTTTTAAAAAATTTAACAATAGCTCTTACCATCTACATGAATAAAATCGTGGTATAATGCTTTTTAATTAGCCCATATTAACGGTAGGTTAAAACATTGTGCTGCACTCAGCGTTTATGCTATGCTTTTTTTAACATAAACGGTTTAGAAAGGACGATAAGTATGGCTCAAGTAATCAAAATGGCTTATCTTTACGAAGATTTAATGAATACCTATGGTGATAGCGGAGACGTGAAAATTTTAAGCTATCTGCTCAAAAAACAGGGCTACGACACACAAGTAGATAATATTAGTATCGATACTGCAGATTTTAATGCGCTGGATTACGATTTTCTCTTTTTCGGCGGTGGACAAGATTTTGAGCAAACGGTTGTTGCTAAAGATTTGCGTCGATTTAAAGCAACCATCACTACTTACATTGAAGCTGGCAAACCAATGTTAGCCATTTGTGGTGGTTACCAGCTACTAGGCGATTATTACGAAACTAGTGAAGGAACAACGATTAAAGGATTAGGTATCCTACCTTTACACACTATTTTTAAAGCTGATTCACGGATGATCGGTGATACCGAGTTTGAAACCGAATGGGGCACGGTCCGTGCTTTTGAAAACCACAGTGGGCGAACTTATTTTGATGATCCAACCAAATTAAAGCCGCTTGGAAAAATGGTCACCGGCTACGGTAACAATCCAGAAGATGGCGTTGAAGGCATGCGTTACAAAGGTGTCATTGGCAGTTACGCACATGGACCGCTATTAAAAAATGTCAATTTGGCACAAGGAATAACTGAAAAAATTCTTGCTTGCTACCGTGACCGTACTGCAGCACTAACAAAATAATCCCGCTTGAGACGGATGATTTTCAACTTAATTTTTTGCTATGATCAACTTAACTCGGAAAGGTCGTGATTAGATGTACCCTTTTTTCTGGGACCCTACCTATATTTTAATCATTATCGGACTGCTGATTTCAATGGCAGCTTCAGCTTACGTTAACCGGACTTTTCGCCGGTACGACGCTGTCCGTAGCCGCAGCAGTCAAACTGGTACAGACGCAGCACGCTACATCTTACAGCAATCAGGCATCACGGACGTCAGCGTACAAGAAATTAGCGGGGATTTAACGGATAATTATAATGGACAAACAAAAGTGTTAAGCTTATCCGCTGCTACTGCCCGCTCGACATCAGTTGCCGCTATCGGTGTTGCTGCCCATGAATGTGGTCACGCCGTTCAAGACCACCAACAATATCTTCCAATGCGATTACGAACTGCCATCGTGCCACTAGCTAATATTGGTACCACTGCTTCTTTTCCAATTATTTTATTAGGCATCATTTTAGGCATGAACCATACACTAATTAATATTGGCATTGCGGCATTTTCCTTGGCCTTACTCTTTCAATTAGTTACATTGCCAGTTGAATTTAATGCCTCACGGCGTGCACTGAACATTCTCTCCACTGGTGGTGTGCTTGCACCTGATGAAACCCCAATGGTACGCAAAGTTTTAACTGCTGCGGCCTTAACCTATGTGGCTGCTGCCCTTGCAACTTTCTTACAGCTGTTACGTTTAGTTTTGCTATTCGGAAATAATCGGGATAATTGAGCAATCATTTCCAAAAATCACGATAATGTTTTCCCCCTTTTTTCAGGGACAGATGATTCTTTCTGTCCACTTTAAAGGGGGATTTTTAATACCGCAATTAGTTTAAAAACAGTAATAATCGTGTATTTTAATTAGTTTTGCCAGATTAGTGTCATTTATTTATAAAATCAATTCAAATATAAGAGATAACAAAAACATTACTAACACATCTGCCAACTGATCTGATGTTTTATCATGCAATAATATAGCAACATTAATAAATACTGCAAAGTACTTAATTAAGACATACTATTTCAATTAAAAAATTAACAAAAAATTTATTATTTAATTATCAACGAAATAACAAATAACTAATGTAAAAATCATTAATGCATTAATTTTTATCAATAAAAATAAGTTATTTTTCCCTATACTGAGCTTGTTCGGCGACTTTTTGAAAATTGATTAAGGATTTAACATATCCACAATTTATTAGTGAAAGCTTTGCTTAAAAGTGTTAACATTTTCTTTATAGTGCAGACTAATTTTAAGTGATTATTAAGTACACAATTTAATTTGTAGTCCATATAGCCTACTATCATTCCCCCGCTGATAGTAAAAAATATTAACGTTTTGCGTATTAGTCTTTATGGAGGAAATTTAACGATGAATTTTGAACAAATGATGCTTAACACCCGTACCTATCAATATTTTCGCATTTATAACACTTTAATTTCGATGCCTCAGGGGAATTACTCAATTAATGAGGTAGCACAACGCGTTAACTTGCCTTACCCAAAAGTATACAAGCTCATTCAGGGACTTGTAGGTGAATTAGGTAAAATTAAGTCAGCGGCTGCAGAATTGATTGCTTCTACCGGTAGCTTAGACACTTCAAAACTAATCATTGATTTAAACACATTACGTTATCACTTGATTGCTAATCAACTTCCTTATCAGGTGATTTACTATTTATTGACAAAAAGTGACCCAACAATCGATGACTTTTGCACTCAATACCACACTAGTCGGGCAACTGTATTTCGCAAAATTAAGCCGCTTAATGATCAACTACATCAATTTGATCTCCATTTTACCTTTAGCCGAATGAATATTTTAGGCGATGAACGTAAAACAATTTTATTTTTATTTTGCATTTTTCGCTTAACTACAGAAGGTGCGATTTGGCCATTTAGCCAGTCGCTGTTTGGTTTGGCTACTAAAGCAAAAAATCAATTTATGCAGCGGATCCAAGTACCACCTGAATTTGAAAATTCTGAAGCCTTTCCCTTGTTAATCGCCATTATTGGTTTAAGACTTAGACAAGGTAATACTATCAGTGATTATTCACGTTATGCAGTTTTACTGAAAGGTAATGATAATTATAAATCACATTTACTCGATACCGAGCTAGTTCGAAAATGCCATTTTCCTAATTTCACCCCGACACGTAAGTTAGCCGTTTTACATTTTGGATACCACTTATTAAACCTAATTCCAGTTTTTCGTAAAGACGATGCTTATTTGCGGTCTATGATCGATTATTTTTATACACGGCAAAATATTATCTGGCATTTTGCAACTGACTTTTTGCATTATATGCAAAAAAATAGTTTTAAAGAACCACACCGTTTAGTCCTTGATAATGTACTATTAGGCAATGTCATCAATGTTGCTTTGGCCTATTATCTGTTTGATGGTCGCATCCCAACCTTATCGCGAATAGCAAACTTTAAGCGCCATATTTTAACAGGTGGATATGATTACGGACAACTTTACCAAGACATCAATAATTATTTTGCACAATTACCAACAGAATTTTCAATTTTCAAGGGAGATCAGCATCAAATGATTCAAGCATTGTATCATTTACTCCTACCTGTTTATACAAAATATAAGCATGACTATCACATTCGCATCGGCTTAATGATTCCCGGTGATAGTATGGTCTATCAGCATTATTTAGACCTTTATCAGGGTTTTAATTATATGGATGTTGAGCCTTATGCCGCGCATGCCTTTAAACAATATGATCTTATTTTTACTTCCTCATTTTCTTTTTACTTAAAAGCAAAAGATCCCCGCGTGATTTATTTTCACCAAGGGGCTGAACAATCTGAAATCATGCCTTTACTAAAAGCGCGTGATTATTACCTGAAAAAATTTCCAGCATTACCTGAGATCGGCGCAATTTATTGATCATGCTGAAAGAATTATAACTGTGAGTTTTACCAGTCGCACAACATGCATTGAAAAAACTATTAATACTTTAGACCACAACTCAAATATCATTTTCATAATCAAAGAAGCTGTACAATAAGTCAATTATGACTTATCGTACAGCTTTTTTATTTTATGGCTTCAATGACCATCGTTTAACTATCTATGGCAAATTATTGCCCGCTGCTAAATAGACGTCATACCATTCTTGATGTGTTAACTGAACGTTAGCACCAGCTGCCATTTGAGCAATTCGACCTTGATTCATACTCCCCAAAATAACCTGCATATTTGCTGGGTGCCGTAAAATCCAAGCAACTGCAATGCCATTTTTAGTAACGTGATATTTATCCGCTAATTTTTGTAATTCATCGTTTAGCTGTTTGAATTTTGGATTATCAATAAAGACACCTTCAAAAAAGCCATATTGGAAAGGACTCCAAGCTTGAATTGTCATATTGTGAAGGCGTGAATACTCAATGATACCACCATCATGATCAACACTGCGCGGATCAGACATATTTACATGGATACCCGCATCAATTGGGCCCGTATGCTTAATGCCAAATTGTAATTGGTTGACAATCAATTTTTGCTGCACGCTGTGTTGTAGTAATTCAACTTGGTTAGGATTCATGTTGCTGACACCAAATTGCCGAACTTTGCCTGCATTTTGTAAGGTGTTAAACGCATCCGCAACCTGTTCCGGTTCAATCAAAGCATCCGGCCGGTGCAACAATAAAGAATCAACATAATCAAGGCCTAAACGTTGCAAGCTGTGATCGACTGCATCCAATAAGTATTGTTTGGAGAAATCATAAGCATGGTCCCGAATCCCAACTTTAGTTTGAACAAAAATGTGATCGCGTTGAAGATTAGATTGTTTAAGTGCATGGCCAAACCGTTTTTCACATTCTCCATCACCATAAACATCTGCATTATCAAAAAAGTTAATCCCGTTACCAGCAGCTGTTTCTAAAACTTGCTGCGCTGCGGCATCACTATCCAAACCATTGATCCGCATCACGCCTAAGGCAACTGCAGAGGCATTTAAACCACTACCACCAAGATCTACTTGCTTCACAATAATTCATCCCTTTCTGTTGTTTAACTTCAGTTTAGCACTTTTAGCCTAAAGCTGGGCAAATAACGTCATTGCAACCAGAAAGAAGTAAAACAGTTAAACAAAAAAGAGAAAATGCTGAGAAATTCAGTGCAAAAAATAGAAAGCAGCAATTCTGCTAGTCATCAGTAAATTAAGCCTTACCAAATCATTTTCATTAAAAAATAAAACAAGTGAATTGAAAGTTAATTTACTGGGTAAAAAAATATTCATAATTCACCCCAATTCTGCACAACGTGCTATTCTTAAATCATTCTCAGAAAGGAGCCATAAAGCAGTTATGTTAGGGAAATCTATCTTACAACCTTGGATACATTGGCATCAAAAAATTTTCAACTGTTTTACGACCCAACGTTCAGTAACAGCAATTCTTAAAAACTACTATTAGGAGGAAAATAAACAAGCACGCTAAAAACACCTAGAGTAAAAGCCATTTACTCTAGGTGTTTTTACCTTTAACTAATGATCAATTTTTTGTTCATGATCACCAAAATCAATTACTTTTAGCTGGCTGGGATCATTGGTTAAATGTGCAGCTGAATACCGATAGGTCTGTACTCGTGGCTGTAAACCAGAAGCAGCTAAATAATTAGTAGTGTAAGTAACCGTATAATCAACTGTCGTTTGATTATCTTTAGTTAACACTTGATCTACTTTAACCTTAAAACTAGTGTGATCAATATTGCTGTTCACATTACGTGCTTGTGTAATAAATGTTGCTAATTTTTTATAAGCTGCCGCTTCTTTACCAGTTTTAAAGTAATTTGCTAACGCTGTTGTATCATTTTGATTATTCCGATTAGTCGCCGTACTAACAGTCTGATAAAGCTTAGTTAAGAGAGTTTCTGTTTGCTCCGTCGTAGGAACATTTTTAAAATCAGCTTGAACCGTTTGATCCGCTTTTTTAGTCAGTTTAATAGACTTAGTTTTAATTGTTTTACCTGCTTGCTTAGTTTCTAAATGCAATCTCAAATTAGGTTCCCAAGTCAAAGCAGCTAATGTAAGTTTTCCATTTTGCAACTGGCCCTTATTTTCATGATTGACGTATACAGTTGCATCAGCCACATTACTGTGTACCACCGGCGTCACGGGCTTCAACGTCAAATCGATCGTTTGTGCGTCGGCTGCTAGAAAAGTTGGCTGCACCTTTCTAGTTAACGTTTTATCATTCGTTTTTGCCTCAACTTTTAAGGTGTAAGTACCAGGTATAAATGGTCCGATTTTTTGCGTTGCCGTCGGTTTTTCTGCCGTAACATTTTGCCCGTCTAAATAAATAGAAGGTGATGGTAAATGCGTAGCAATCGTCCGATAAGTTGGCGTAATCGTCAATTGATAAGCAGGAAAAATAAAATGCTTGCCCTGCTTAACAAAACCTAAAGTCCCATCTTTAGTACTATCCTGTTTGGTCAATTGTTTTTTACTGGTCTTCAAATAACTTGGATTTGCTTTAATGAAACGGATAAATGGCCGACTATTTCCTGGTGTTAAACGCAAATCGTTATTTGTACTAGCCAACACTTGGCTTACTTTACTCGGGTTATGAGTCGCCAACACAGTAAACGCACGATTAAGCTGTGCAGGACGACTATAATAATGCTTGCCAAAGAAAAAAGCACCAAGTAAGATGACCACTACAACAATTAAGCCAATCCACCATTTGCGGTGTGTTTTGTGTTGCCGCTGTTGCGGTTTTTCTTCTTTTTGGCCAGCCTTTTCAATTGCCGGTTTGACGGCTGAAGTTTCAGCCTCACTAGTAGCTGAAGCTGCATCATTTTGTTGTAATGATGTTGCAGCCCGCTCTTCCGGCGTAATTGCTTGAGCCGTACTATAAGCTGCTGAGTCAACATCGCTAGCAGACGCTGACTGCTCATGCCGTGCCATTCGCGTCGCTGGTTGTGCGCTTTCCGCATCTGAAGCGCTACTGTGATTTAACTGTACATCTTTTTTTTGCAACCGGTGGCGCGGTTGCTCACTATCAGTTGCAGCCCGCACTTGGTCAACAATATCACTAATATCCTTCGTTTTATCGGCAATGTGTGCTTCACGCCGACTGGATAATGACGTTGCAGACTTAGGTGCACTGCTAGTTGGCTGTCCTAAATCTTTAGGCTCTAATTGCTGGGTTGCTTGTTTTAATTTAGCAATAACTGCTTCTGGCTTTTCTTCAGTATCAATTGCCGAAAGAATGGCCGCCGCTGAAGCAGCGCTCTTAATGACACGCTCATCAACGCCAGATCCAGCAGGCTCAGCTTGACTGGTCACAGCTGTTGAAGCTGGTTTTTTTGCTGTTTGGCTAGCAGACTGATCATGTTTAACCATACTAGCAGCACTTGCTTTCGTCGTCTGGCTAACATTATTAGCAGACTCAGTCACGTCAGCCGCCGAAGTAGGCGTCGCACTGGTGGTACTGGTATCTGCGGCCTGAGACACAGCCGATTTATTTTTAGGTTGTGAACGGCCTTCACGATAGGCAACTAAATCAAAACCACAATTTGCACAAGTTTTATCACTGACCATTATCGGTGCACCACAATTTGGGCAGAAAAATTCGCCAGCACCAAGATCCCCTAGATCCGTCGCAAAAAGATGTGTATTATTTTTTAATTGTGACAATCGATTCATGGACGGATGGCTCCTTTTCATTCAATATTCATTAAATTTACTTATCGAATTGTTTCTTATAATAACTACCTATAAGAATAGCATTAATTAATCTAAGCTTCAATTTTGCTTGCGCCTTATGCTTGATCCTTAGTAGCTGCTTTTAATTCAGTGATTTTTTGATTAATTTCGTCATCAATTTTTTTGCTGACCACTTGTGGTTGTGCTAAAAATTCAGCAACACTACTCATCTCATCGATTCGCATACCAGAAGCGTTCAAATTATCAGCAGTTGTAATCAAATAAAGATTAACCACTGCTTGATCTTCAGCGTTAGTTAACAGCTTGATTTTATCGACCAGTTCATAGGGCAAATTAATGATCCCAGCTTGTAATTCAATTGTTGCAGGCACTTCAAATGGTAAGTCAATCTTAATTTGACTGATTTTCCCAGCTTGCAATGCTTTTTCCAACTGAGAATAAGCCGCTGTTACCTTTTTAAGCACCATATTCGTGATGTCTGTTTTAGTTAATTTCACCGTGATTGTTTGGTATTTTTCTTCTTGCAAGGTGGTAATAAACTGCTTAGTTTGTATTTCCATTCGGTTTAAACCCTCCACCGTTATCCGATCACAAAATCTTTTTATACCTATTTAGTATAACCCACCACTATCCTTCACGCTAGCAAAAAAATAGCAGCACTAATGCCGCAATTTTCATCGACAACAAACAACAGTCATAATTTCTGTCAAATCAAATAGCGAATGGCCTTTTAGCCATCCGCCATCTAACCGATTAAGAACCTGACACTAAACCATTAGCGCTAAAACGCACTTTTAATAGGGGTGTCACCATTAACCAGTTCGTAAATATGATTTCGCGATTGTGGTTTTGCCAAAACTGCAACGACCGCTGCTGCCACATCATCGCGGGAAATACGTTTTTCAGCTGCCGTTGCTGGATGCAAATTCACTTTACCTGTTCCGGGATCATTAGTGAGCATCCCAGGCCGAAAAATCGTGTAATTTAATTGTGTTCGTTGTTGCAGCCACTCGTCTGCATAATATTTAGCAACATAGTAAGGCTCAATACCTGTTTGTGGCCATTTTTCACGTTGATCGGTGTACAACGCACTAACCATGATGTAGCGCTTAATTCCAGCTTTTTCTGCCGCTAACATCGTCTTAACAGCGCCATCCAAATCAATCTTAAGGGTGGCATCATCTCCAGTTTTGCCACCTGAACCAGCTGTAAAAATAACATTATCAACATCGCTAAACGCTTGCACCATATTTTCTGGTAAAGCTGTTAAATCAAATAAATACGGGGTTGCTCCTAACTGACTGATCGCCGCTTTTTGCTTGTCATCACGAATACCTGCAATCACATGTTCACCAGTTGCAGCCAGTTGTTTGGTTAAACGCTGCCCAACCTGGCCATGAGCACCAACAATAAAAGTTGTCATTTTATGACCTCCTGTTCAATGATAATGCAGTTAGAAATGTTTGTTGAATAACTGCTGTGCAATGGTTTACACTTAATTTAAGTTTAACGCACTTATCACGATTACACCTAATCTTTTGACCCATAACGATCTGGAGGCACAATTAAAATGGATAAAATCAATTATTTTCAAAAAGAAATTGAACCCACATTATTGCAAATTGCGGCAACCACTGCTGGCAACAGCTCATTTGAACAAGAATGGCTAGTTCAGCACTTAAACAAAACGCCACAGTGGCAACACGTTTTAAAAAATCTGCCGCTACTTTCATTACATACACTGGCAGATATTGGTCAAAATCAACCCATCAATGGCACAGAATTAACCACGCATTTACAAGTATCTAAAGGTGCGATTTCAAAAACAGTGACCAAATTAATTAAATATGAATTAATTACACGTTTTCAACGCACTGATAATCGCAAAGAAGTTTACTACTCTTTAACTACTAAAGGGCAACAATTAAATCGGGCTCACCAGCAGTTACACAATGAACTAAATGTTAAAATGCAACGTTTGCTAGTAGACTATAATCAAGCTGAACTCGCTTTAATCGCAAAATTTGTCAAACAAATACAAGCATTGCATGCGGAAAATTTTAATTAAGATGATGCTTGCTGATCAATAGGCTGTGGTCGTGCTAGCGCTAAAATAAAGACAGTGCTTAAAATGAACAAGGCACCAATTAACTGAATCCACCCAAAATGGACGTTTAAGAATAAGACAGATAACGTTGTTGCTGCTAAAGGTTCAAAAGCATCTAGCAAACCAACGGCTGTAGCCGAAATGTAATCTAAACTGGCTAAATAAGCAGTGTACGCGACAACCGACCCTAACAAGACAACAAACCAATAACCTAAATGGCCAATCAGATCAAAATGCGGGACGTCACGCCAAATTGGCTGGACAAAATTAAATAAAATACCACCAATTGTCATGGCCCAGCCAGAAATGGCCAGCGTGCCATATTTAACCAATAATTTAGCGGGAAGTAAAACATATGCAGCTGCGGCTAGGCCAGTTGCAACACCCCAAAAAAGCGCCCTTGGCGACATGGTCAAGTGCGTGGGATTACCGCCAGTCACCAATAAAAAAGTCCCTGATAAAGCAACTAGTACGGCAATTAAATCGGGACGCCGTGGATGAACATGTTCACGAAAAACCGTGTAAACTACAATAAATACTGGCGATAAAAATTGTAAAATCGTGGCTGTCGCAGCATTACCAACTGCAACAGCTTTATAATAAATGTACTGCATAGCAAACATGCCACCCAGCATAAAAATTAAAAGTGCCACCACATCACGCCCTGAATGCCAAATCGCGAATAATCTTTTGCGCTCCTTTGGCAATAACAAACACAATAACAATAATAAAAGTCCTGAAATTAACATTTTCGATTCCACTAGCCAATTAAGGCTCATATGGTACTGGGTAAATAAGAATTGTGCAATCGGTCCAGAAATCCCCCAAAATAATGCCCCAATTGCCGCAAGAAAAATTCCTTGTAATTGCTTCAACCGCATGACAATTTCCTCCTCTTCCTCCTAATCTAACACAACCTTTTTATGAAATCAGCGACAATTGAACAATAAATTTAAATTTATAAAAAAATACCACAAGATTACTTTAATACTAAGCAAAAATAATCTTATGGTATTACTTATAAATTAATTTTAGTTATTAAAAAAGCAGCATAACGCTGCTTTTTTAAAACCAAATCTATTTAAGTGGCTTCCATGTCCAGTCACGTACTTCTGGCATATCGTCACCATATTCACGAATGTAATCGTGATGTTGTTGCAACTTATCATCCATTTTCTGAACAAAGGAAGCACCTTTATCAGCATATTGTGGTAAGTGCATGATAATATCTTTAGCTAAGTGGAAACGGTCCAATTCATTGACAACACGCATATCAAATGGTGTTGTAATGTCGCCTTCTTCACGGTAACCGTGGAACAACACGTTATGGTTGTGCCGATCAAAGAAGATCGACCGCAATAAGCCTTCAAAGCCATGGTAAGCAAAGAGAATTGGCGTATCCTTAGTAAAGTAATGGTCAAATTCAGCATCAGATAACCCACGTGGATCTAATTTTGGTGTGGTTAACTTCAACAGATCGATTACGTTGATGAAACGAATCTTCAATTCTGGGAAGTGATCGTGCAAGATGTTGATTGCCGCTAAGCTTTCCATGTTTGGTTCAGTTCCAGCAGCTGCAATTACAATATCTGGTTTGCTTCCTTGATCAGTTGAGGCCCAATCAATAATACCTAAACCATTATTTGCTAATTTAGTTGCTTCTTCGATGCTATAGAATTGTGGCCGTGGTTGTTTAGAAGCAATTAAAACGTTAATAGTTTCTTTGCTCTTAAACAATAATGGACTAACCGCTAATAATGAGTTTGCATCAGCTGGCAAGTATTCACGGATATATTCTGGTTTCTTTTCAGCTAAATGCGTTAAGATACCTGGATCCTGGTGGGTATACCCATTATGATCTTGTTGGAAACTGGTTGAAGTTGACACAACATTCAATGATGGGTATTTATTACGCCAGTTTAATTCATTTGCTTTACGCAACCACTTGAAGTGCTGGGTAAACATGGAGTCTGCAACCCGTAGGAAAGCTTCATAACTAGCAAACATCCCATGACGGCCAGTTAAAGTATAACCTTCGTTAAAGCCTTCAGCTTGGTGTTCAGACAACTGTGAATCAATAATCCGACCAGACGGTGCCATATATTGGTCTTGTGGATTCTTAATTGGTTCTAACCATTGCCGGTTAGTGGTTTCAAATAAACCATAAAGCCGGTTAGACATAGTTTCATCTGGACCAAATAAGCGGAAGTTATTCGGGTTCTTTTTAACCAAGTCGCGCAAGTAATCTGACCAAACGATCATATCTTGTTTAACTTGTTTGCCATGTTCAGTGTTGTCTAGCGCATATTTACGGTAATCAGGCAAATCCAAATCGCGTGGTGCAATCCCACCATTGGTGATTGGGTTAGCTGCCATCCGTTGTTCGCCTTGTGGTGCTAACGCACGGATTTCTGGTTTTAATGTCCCGTTTTCATCGAATAATTCGTCTGGCTTGTAAGACTTCAACCAAGCAGTTAAAGCATCTGCGTGTTCCATATGGTTTTGATCAACAGGAATTGGAATTTGGTGAGCACGGAATGAACCTTCAATTGGTTCGCCATCCCAAACCTTAGGACCAGTCCAGCCCTTAGGTGCACGGAAAATGATCACTGGCCAAGTTGGTTGTGTTGGATCATTATTTTCACGCGCATGTTTTTGAATGGCTTGAATGGATTCAATTGCTTGATCCATTGCTTTAGCCAATGCTGGGTGCATTACTTTAGGATCGTCACCCTCAACAAAAATCGGTGCCCAACCCATACCTTCAAAGTATTTGCGTAAATCTTCATCAGATTTGCGGGATAAGATAGTTGGGTTAGAAATCTTAAAGCCGTTCATGTTAACAATTGGCAAAACAGCACCATCATGAATTGGGTTAATAAAGCTGTTAGAGAACCAAGAAGCTGCTAAAGGACCAGTTTCAGTTTCACCGTCACCGGTAACTGCTGCAGCAATCACATCTGGGTTATCTAAAATCGCACCAGTGGCATGAGAAAGTGTATAACCTAATTCGCCACCTTCATGAATTGAGCCTGGTGTTTCAGGAGCCGCATGTGACGCAACGCCACCTGGGAATGAGAATTGTTTGAACAACCGCTGCATCCCTTGTTCATCCTGTTTAATTGAAGGATAGATTTCACTATAGCTTCCGTCAAGGTAAGAGTTAGAAACCATGACTTGGCCACCGTGACCTGGACCTTCAATGTAGAACATGTTCAAATTGTACTTATTAATGACACGGTTTAAGTGCGTGTAAATAAAGTTTTGTCCAGCGATAGTTCCCCAGTGACCGATTGGGTGAACTTTAACGTCGCTAGCTTTCAATGGCCGCCGTAATAACGGGTTATCTTTTAAATAAAGTTGGCCAACGGAAACATAATTCGCTGCACGCCAGTAAGCATCCATTTTTTTGAAATATTCTGGTGATGAATAATCGACGGATTGCGTTTCAACCATAAATTAACTCTCCCTTTCATAATTAATGCTGCCTGAGTTTATTAAATTCCAGATTAAACAAAGTAAAGCCTAGCTAACCTGACCTTTTACACAAATTAACTTAAGTAGCACCTTTGCTACCTCACCTATAAAGATAACGGGTTTTACAACAAAAGTCAACCTTTTTGACAATTGGGACGTACCAATGATAGAAACGCCGCCAATTTACGTTAGATTAGCATAAAATGGGAACAAAATAAAAGACTTTGCTCATGCAAAGTCTTTAAGTTTTATCGATTTCAACAAAAGAATTAAATTTTAAATATTGGTAGTGCATTCGCATAAACGAATATTCTATTGGCGTGCCATCATCCAAGAAGAAAATTCCCGCCATGGTGCCTACTGGTTCGTTGACTTTTAAGTTTAATTGCTTCTGATCTTCTACCGTTGCTGGTGCCGCCCCAATTGTCAAAAATGATTTAGTCACTGCTTGTTTCTTGGTTGTTTGTAAATAATTAAAAATCGAACGACCAGCAATTTCCCGATTGAGTTCCGGAATAATTTTAATTGGAATGAAACTTTCTTCGATCATAAAAGGTTGGTCATCTAACAACCGTAAACGTTTAATTTGATAAACAAACTCACCCTTTTGCAAAAACAAATCACGCTGCAATGTTTGACTAGCTGGAACCACTGCAAAATCAAGCAGGCGGATTCCCGGCTTTTTCCCCGCCATCTGCAAATTGTCTGTAATGCCGAGATTAGAACCTTCATAATTAAATAACGATTGATTTTCTAAATATAATGGATTAATAAATGTACCGGAACCACGTTTTTTAAAAATGATACCATCATTAGCTAACCGTGCTAAAGCTCGTTTAATTGAGCTACGACTTACCGCATATTCTTCACTTAAATGTCGTTCATCTGGTAATTTCATTTCTGCAGCAAATTCACCTGCAAAAATCCGCTTTGTTAAATCCTTGATAACTCGTTGGTAAACTAAACTTGCCATACCATTACTCCTAATTCTACTTGCCTACATCACATTGCCGTAATCAATATGCCCTATCATACCACATTAATTTTATTTGTCTTAAGCACCTGCTTAAATCCAGCCAACATAAAAAGTACCGCACTATGAGCCAAAAATACTGAATCATAGTTGGTACTCTTATAAAGATTAGCAACTGCTAATCAAATCAGTTATAAATCGGCTGCCATTGATTCGCTGCTACTGCCATAGCTACGTCATCAATTTTTTGTTGTGCTAAACCTTGCGTCAAAGCACATTTAACCACCGCTGCAGCTATTTTAGGCTGATAGGACATGACTTTAGCTACTGGCGGTAATACGGCAGCACCGGGTTGTGCAACATCCACAATGCCGCCTAATGAATGAGCAGCGCGGGAGATCATTTCGTCACTTAATCGTTTAGCACGCGCGGTAATTACCCCTAAACCTAAACCAGGATAAACTAATGCATTATTAGCCTGTCCAATTTCATAAGTCACCCCTTTATAGGTCACTGGTGCTTGCGGAACGCCAGTTGCAACTAGTGCATTTCCTGCAGACCACTCGATCAGATCAGCCGCGATTGCTTCTGATAATTTTGTTGGATTAGACATTGCAAAAATTATCGGACGTTCAGTATATTGACACATCGATTGCACAATTTCTTTAGTAAATGTCTTTGGTTGCCCAGAAGTACCCACTAAAATTGTCGGCTTAACCGCTTTAACAATGGCAGCTAAATCAGTTAAATCCGTTTGGGAAAATTCTTGCCGTTGCCGCGCAAAAGGCTTTTGTTCCGGCGTTAAATCTGGCATATCATCAAACAACAGTCCCTGTTTATCCACTAAATAAAATTGTTGCCGTGCCTGCTCTGCCGACAAACCTTGTTGTTGCATTTCTTGGAAGACCCGCTTGGCGACACCCGTACCAGCCGTGCCAGCACCAAAACACAAATATCGCTGTTGCGTTAATTTAGCCCCAGAAATACTTAAAGCACCCAAAATTCCAGCTAAGACAACAATACCAGTTCCTTGAATATCATCATTAAAGGTTGTTATTTTATCTTGATAATGATTTAAAATCGCTGCTGCGTTTTTACGACCAAAATCTTCCCAATGTAAGAAGACATGCGGAAAAACACGTTCAACGGTTTGGACAAACTGATCAATAAAGTTGTAATAAGCAGCACCACGAACCCGTCGGTGTTGATTACCTAAATAATTGGGGTCGGCTAACAGTTGCTGATTATCCGTTCCAACATCTAAAACGATTGGTAAAACATGCCGCGGATCAATCCCAGCTGCTGCGGTATAAACCATTAGCTTACCAACAGAAATCGCGACGGCATTGGTTCCCCAGTCGCCAATCCCCAAAACACCTTCACCGTCAGTTGCAACGACCATTTTAATCTCACGCCCAGCAGCTGCATTCTTTAGTGTTTGTGCCATCGTTTCTGGTTCATCAATACTCAAATAAACTGCATCGCTAGTTTCAATAAATTGTTGACTGTATTGTTCAACAACATCCCCAATCGTCGGCGTATACATTAGCGGTAAAATTTCGGTTAAATGCTGCTGAAACAATTGATAAAATAAAACACGATTGCGATTAAAAAGTTGCATTAAAAATTGATGCTTTGCAAGTGGTGTTGCTTTGGTCTGCAATTGCGCATATGCTTGTGTAACTTGTTCTTGCAGTGTTTGAACGCGCGGTGGCAGTAACCCGGTCAAGCCTAATGTTTGCCGTTCCTTTGACGTAAAAGCAGTCCCTTTATTCAGTAGCGGATCATTTAAAACCGTTTGTGGTTGCATTTTTCCGACTCCTTTCTAACCAACACATCAAATAGCGGACAAGACCGCACCATTTCCCATATGATAACGCTACCATATCCGCAAATTATTGTCTATATTAAGTTAGCCTAAGCGGTCGGACAATTTCCCCTTACTGTTTTAAAAAATTAATTAACGCTTGGTTAAACTTTTCAGGTTGTTCTGCCATCACAATGTGGCCACTTTGTTCAATCACCTGCACTTGCCCTTGCGCGGTCATTTCAGCCGCGACAGACGCAAATTTAGGATTGAAATACGGGCTATTGGCGCCAACAATAAATAAAATGGGACAACTTAATTGTGGTAAAACATCGCGCCAATTTTGCAGTGCATGATTGACTAAAAAAGGAAAGTTCAATTTGGCATCATAGGGAAATGCCTTTTTTAACAGCTGAATTTGTTGGTAGATTCGCGAATCAATTCGTTTAAACGTTGATTTACCAAATGGTTTTTGTAAATAAGTATAGAAATTATTCCAAGTCAGTGCTTTAAAGCCGTAGGACCATTCCGATGTGTTCACCATTTGTGGTGATTGATCTACATCGATTACACGGGCAATATTTGCTGAGCCATATAGTGAAACGTAAGCAAAAATTGTTGCCGCACCCATCGAATTACCCATCAAAATGACTTGCTGCAACTCAAGTTGCTGAATTAATTCAGCTAAATCTTGGGCGTGGCGGGAAATCCGTAACCCTTTATCAGTGTGTTCTGATTGTCCTTGATTGCGGCAATCTAAATTGATGACGCGGTAGCCGGCCGTTAACAAAACCGTAATCTGTCGTTGCCAAATTTCTTTGAAACCGCCAATGCCGGTTAAAATCACAACCGGTTGTCCCTGGCCTTGATCGGTGTAACTCAACTTGATCTCATCTTGTGTTGTAAATTTCATCATGAATTCCTTCTTTTCAGTTAATCGTTTATCTTGACAATTGCCGCGGCTATTCAAGTTTTACAAAATGCGGTATTATAGTATTAGTTTAATACAATTATTCAAAAATAACTAAATCGTAATTGCGAAAGGGGCCAAGCTATTTGGCATTTAAAAAATTTCAAAATCGTAACGAAATCCGCCGATTGATCAATCGGCAAAACGCGATTCAAAAACGCGCCGTGGCAATGATCAACCACGGTGCTGACAAAGGAGATCTTTATCAAAAGTTAAATCAGCGCATCGGCGTTAAGCGTAAGATGTCGCAAGCCACCATCAATGTGATGATGGATATTTTCCGCAATGAACACATTACGGCGATTCCAGACAAAAGCTTTGTTGTCTTTGCTAGAACCACCCTTAATGTTCATGATGGTGAACCACAAGAGCTACTGTTGCAACTGAACAAACTCGATTCTTATACATTGCTTTTAGAACCGAAACAATCCAGTGAAAAAATCTTCAGTACCCCTAAACGTGGTTGGCTAATGACTTTGCGGGATGATGGTTGGATCTTAATGTTACCGGGACAAAATCCCAATCAGGGTATTCGGTTACGCTTACCTGAAGAAGCAGAAAATAATGCAACATCAAATGCTAAGTCCAATGCAACTTCTACAAAATCTAAAACGAGCGCTAAGGCGAAACCAGCTAACAATTTAAAATCAGCAGGTCAAAAACACAATAAGGCGACTAGTAACAAACCACAAAAAAGTTATGCAAAGGCTGCTAGTCAGGAAAATAGCCACCAGCACAAACCAGAAAAAGCAGCAAGTCATGTTACGCACCCACAGGCTGCCAGTGCAACAAGTAAAACAACCTCCAGTGCGTATTCAACTGCTAGTTCATACCCAACTTCCGCGGCGGCTGCTGACTTCAGTCAAATTTCCGTTGCAAGTCACGCTGAGCCAGTCAGTGGACCACGTGAAGCTGATGAGCTGATCAAAAAATTGATTGAATCCCAACAACATTTTCGCGTTGTTGGCTTGGATTACGGTAAAATCAATGTCATCTCGGCTACTGATGGCAGTGATGATTTTCTACAAGTACCTGGTTCCGTTATTTCGAAACACATTTTAGATTATCAGCATGAAATTCGCCAACTCCAGCGGCAAACACAAACTTTAGATGATGATGTTGAATTAACTAGATTGTCTTACATGCTCAAACGCTATGTTTTAAAATCCTGCCGTAAAATCGTTAACCAATTAATTGCACATTATGGTGATAACGTCATTTACGTCACTGAATTGCACCCTAGTTTAGATGTGAATAAAACACCAAACATCATTTTAAGTCCCGACTATTTTTACAAAGCTTTATTTACCATTTTGTTTGAATTAGTTGGGCAAAGTGCTGCGATTATTCAAGTACCTAATAACGAAACTTCAATCATTTGTCCACAATGTGGTTTTACTAGCTCAACTAATCGCCAAAAAGAACGGCACACTTTCAAATGTTTGAACTGTGGTTTTGTTAGCAACGATGATCAAACTGCCGCAATTAATATCCGGCAACGCGGCCTTCGCTACATTTCAAATTTAACCAAAAGCATGAACTTTAATGTGCCCACAACCACGACAGCAGCTATAAATCAGGAATAGCTAAAAACTAGGGCAATCCCTAATTTTTAACCTTTACAGATTAGCTTGACCTTGTCTTAAGCCAAAATCATTAGAATAGCAAGGATGCTTTTTCATCGCATCCTTGCTATTCTTTTTTCATGTAAAGCTTTCTATAATTTAGTTTAAATGGATTCATTTCTGCCCAATCCAGTTTATAAAACACGTCTTCACACTTATATTTACAGCATAATAAAACCAAGTTAATTTCTAAAATCAATATTTCACACGCATTATTCGCTGACATAAGCAAAGAAAGCCTTTTCTTTTTAATGCAAAATGACCTATACTTAAGCTGTAGATGAATAACGTTATTAAATGATAACTGCTATCGTTTAGCTAAGGAGGTTTTCTGATGAAAGTCAGCATATTCACCACTTGCATGATGGATCTGATGTTTCCCCAAGTTGGTCAGGATATGGTTGAAGTCCTTGAACGCTTAGGCTGTACGGTTGATGTGCCAAGCAATCAAATTTGTTGTGGCCAACCAACTTTTAATTCCGGCTATGTTAAAGCCAGCTGGTCCGTGATGCATAATCAAATTGATGCGTTGTCTGCAATTGATTGTGATTATATCGTTTGTCCAGCCGGTTCTTGCACCGCCATTTTAAAGGAATACCCGCAATTATTAGTCGATGATCCCACTGATCCTAACGGGACATACATGAAACAAGCTAAAATTTTATCCGCAAAAATCTATGAATTTTCACAATTCATTTGGCGTGTTTTAGGCATTGCAGATTGCGGTGCAACTTTGACTGACACTGCAACTTACCATCGCTCCTGCCATATGACGCGATTATTAGGTGAACGTGAAACCCCATTTTGGTTGTTACAACACGTTAAAGGCTTAGAAATGCGGCATTTGCCTGGTATCCAATACTGCTGTGGCTTCGGTGGTACCTTCTCCGTAAAAGAGCACGAAATTTCTGAATTAATGGTGACTTCTAAGGTGCAACACATTGAAGAAACCGGTGCACACATCTTAATTTCTTGCGATCCAGGCTGCTTAATGAACATTGGTGGCCGGTTCAATCGTTTAGGTAAAGCCATTAAAATCATGCATTTAGCGCAGGTGCTCAATCACGACGTCGACGAAAGTCGGATTAAAAAAGTCAGCGAAGTCGCTGCCCCGGCGCCGGCACCTTTTCCTTAATCAGGTTGTGTAAACGTAAGGAGGTTTAATGATGGGATTATCAACTAGCACATTACCATTTAAAGAGCGCATTGCTAAAGCTGCCAGTGATCAATTTGCACACGGGTCAATTGCAAAGGCGCAAGATGTCCAATACGATAAACGAGAAACTGCCCGAGCTGAGTTAGGTCATTGGGAAGATTGGCGTAAGCTGGGGCAGTCCATCCGGCAACACGTGTTAAATTATTTGCCCGATTATTTAGAAGAATTCAGTGACAACGTTGATAAACGTGGTGGCAATGTTTTTTTTGCCCAAACAACTGAAGAAGCTAATGATTTTATTTTAGATATTATTAAGCAACAAAAAGGTCAGCACGTCGTTAAATCAAAATCCATGGTAACCAGTGAATTAGGTTTAGATGAAAAGATAGATGCTTTACCAGATGTATCCGTATTAGAAACTGACCTTGCAGAATTCATCCTTGAAGAAGATGATTGGGATGAGCCTTCCCACATTGTTTTCCCAGCCATTCATAAAAATCGGGACCAAGTCCAAGAAATTTTCAAAAAAATCGGCTATCAAGGCGACAATGATCCCAAGCGCATGGCGCGTTTTGCTAGAAAATACTTACGTGAACAATTTTTAGCCGCAGACATCGGCATCACCGGTTGTAATTTTGCCATTGCAGACTCTGGGCTCATTAATTTAGACACTAACGAAGGTAACGCTGATTTAGCTGATTCCATTCCTAAAACACAAATTGTTGTCATGGGAATGGAGCGATTAGTCCCAAGCATGAAAGAAGCTGAGATTTTAGATAACATGCTGGCTCGTTCCGCGGTTGGCCAAAAATTAACCACTTACGTCACTTTCGAAGGCCAAAAAACAGCTCAAGAAAGCGATGGCCCAGAAAACTTCTATGTGGTCATTTTAGACAATAATCGTTCGCGTGCATTAGGCACTGAATTTCAAGAAATTCTCCAGTGTATCCGTTGCGGTGCCTGCTTAAATGTTTGCCCTGTCTACCGGCAGATCGGCGGCCACGGCTACGGTTCACTTTATCCGGGACCAGTTGGTGCTGTTTTATCACCAATTTTAGGCGGCTATGAGCAATTTGGCGAATTGCCTTATGCTTCCAGTCTTTGTGCTGCTTGTACAGAAACTTGTCCTGTTTTAATTCCACTACACAATTTACTGATTAAGCATCGGGAAGTTGAAACCGACCGACTTAAAATGATGCACGGCTTTAATGATTTTCAAATGCGCGTAGTGGGGATGGGAACACGTTCACCCTTCATGTTCAAAATGGCGTTGCGTTTCAAGCATTTTGGTTTAGGACCTTGGACACATCACCGGCCAGTCACTGCAACCAACTTCTTCGCTTATAATGGCGCAATGATCACCAACGGGCCAGGAATGGTTGGCGGCTGGACTGATGTGCGGGACCTACCTGCGCCGCCGAAACACCACGACGATTTCCGCGTTTGGTTTAAGCAGCACAAAAAAGGGGGTAATCCACAATGACGATTCAAAACCGGGAAAAATTTTTAAATCATTTAGCTGAACGCCTCAATCAGCCACGGCACCAATTAGCTGATCATCCCTACCAGCAAGTCAATGATTTACCCCAACAAACACTTAAAGACAAAACAGCAGCCGAATTATTCAGCTTAGCCAAAAAAAATAGTGAAGCATTGCCAGTTTCATTTTATGAAACGACTTTAGCTGATTTACCGCAGCTCTTAACTGATTACATTGAAAAAAGCGGCGGTGGTCCAGTGCTGTTACCCACTAGTGAACGGTTTAATGACTTCAACCTCACCACTTGGCAAAAAGAAATTGCTGCTAACCAAGCCGTCACTTATTGGCGGCCAGATGCTAGCCGAGAAGAAAATTTAAAAGTCGCGGAAACAGCTAACATCAGCATTAGTTTTGCCGATTTCTTATTAGCAGAATCTGGTACCATCACAGTTAGTTCCTCTCCTGGCCAAGGCCGTGCGCTCCACTTTTTACCTACACATTATTTAAGTATTGTGCCGCGCTCACGCATCGTCCCACGTTCAACTCAGGCAGTTGCTTGGTACGAAAAAGAGCGGGCTGCTGGCCGTTTGGACAGCTCCGCCATTCATTTTATCACTGGTCCATCTAATTCTGGTGATATTGAAATGCAATTAGTGACTGGTGTCCACGGCCCGTTGGATGTTGCTTATGTTGTCGTAAATGATTAAATAAAATTCACAAATAGGGTTGGTGTCAATCGCACAGGCGGTTACCAACCCTATTTTAGTTTTCTAGACTAATTTTTAACTTAAAATTAAAACTATGGTAAAATTAATGCAACTTCACCAATAACTTAATTTCCAACAGAAAATGAGGGTATCTAATGGCAACACAAACATTAAGTCAATTAGCAGATTACTTAGAAGAACATAACGACCAAATTAAAATTGGCGATGAAAAATTGGCAACTGAGTCAATCTACACCGCATTGAACCAGCTGCATGTCTTAAAACAGCCGGTTCAAGACTATTTCACCATCAGTGAAGATCAATATTACCAGCAAGAATCAGACCATCTATTAACGTTGCAAGGCGGTACTAAGCCTTTAAGCGATTTACAAGACCGAATTATTGTTACCCACACTGATGGCGAACCTAGTGATGGCAGTTTGCGCTACAATTATGCACATGAAGATGCTTATAGCGCTGGTTACGACGTGCAAACAGACCTGCACATCCTAACTTACGGTTTAGAAGTCATCGGGGCAACAGAACAACTGGATCATGAATTAGTTCAAAAAAATTTAGCAAAAGATGCTGTCTTAAGCTTAGCATTAGCTGCCAGAGCGATCGCCGCTTGGCAAACTAAGCATTAGTAAAACTGAGCGACATTTAATCAAATAAAAGCGTGCATTCTAGATAGTTGACTAGAATGCACGCTTTTTAAACATGCTAATTCATATTTTCATGCAAATGATACTAATTACGATTCACTTTGAACAAATTGCTTAGCGCGCACTGCTAACCGTTTGATCCGAATACAAAACTGTAGCCCAAATGTCAATACAGCGCCAATAATCCCAATTAGTGCTTCGCCGATAAAAATTATCAGTGCGACGCCGCCCGTTACCAAACGCGCTGCCGTTAGATAAATCAGTGCGGCAACGACTAACAAGCTGATAAGCACGAACATTGTCATGCTGATCCATCTCCAATATCATACTTAACTCAAAAGTCCCAGATAGTAGTCTCATTCTAACATGTTTCTTTACTTTAAGGGAATTCCCCCTAATATTTTTAATGACAACATCAAACCACATTTTAAGTGATTAAAAATTAACTAATATCGTTATCACTGATATAATTTAATTAGGAGGTGCGTTATGAAATTATATCAAGCATTGACACAAGTCACTTTAAACGCTCAATTAGCCGGAAAATCCACCGCTTTGAAAAAGACCATGGATACAACCAAGCCGCTGCACAATGATTTAGAAACACTTTATCAATATATTGATAGCGTCTTAAAACCTGGTGCCAATCATAAGGAAAATAACCTTAATTACGTCACCGATCACATCTTTATTTTACACCATTTTAATTTTGAACAGCATCAATTTACACAATCCCTTAAAACACCTGATCAACAAGCACATTTTGCTTATAATCTAGTTGAAGACCTTAACCGACACTTAACGGTTAACTTCAAGCCAGAACAACAAGAACTACAATTTATTTTTGCTGATTATTAGCGATAGTAATTTTAAAAACCACACACAATAAGCCGGAAAGTCTACAAAACAGACTTTCCGGCTTATTTTAATGATAGCCCACTGACCCGCATTAATTTAATAAAATCAAATGTGTTAACACAAGCAGCCCGCTTCCACTTAGCGACATCTCGCAGCACCCCCCACTGCGTGAGCCAGCATTTTCTTTACTTAATCGTCTGTTCTGCTTGGTGCTGTTTTAGTTGTCTGGCTGCTGCGTGTTTTAATAAAAATGGCGCCAGCAACGTGGTTAACACAATAACAATAATAATTGCGGAATAGTATTCTGGATGAATTAATTTGGCTTGATAGCCGATTTGCGCAATAATCAAAGCCATTTCACCACGTGATACCATACCAGCACCTACAGTATAGCTGCTGTTAAAGTCAAAACCAGCCATTTCAGCACCAATACCGCCACCAACTAATTTTGTCAATACAGCTAGCACAGTCATCAAGACGATGAACCACAGCGCATCACCAATGCCCTTAAAGCTCATCTCTAACCCAATACTAACAAAAAATACTGGAATAAAAACCGCATAACCGATTGGTTCAACATTGTGATCAACTTCTGCACGGTAAGGCGTTTGCCCCACAGCAATACCAGCAAAAAAGGACCCAACAACAGCAGATAAGCCGATAAAATCAGCTAAGTAAGCCATTCCAAGGCAGATGACCAATGAAACGATCGTCACTGAAGCTCCTAGTAAAAAACGCTCGGATAATCGCATCAAAAACGGTGCAATCCATTTGACAACGAAATAGATCCCGACAAAATATAAAATTTGTTCAATGAAACTGACAGCCAGACTAGGTGTGTGCCCACCAGTGGCCTCACCGGTGACACTGACTAGAATACTTAAAATAACCACACTGAGAACGTCATCGACCACTGCTGCCGCTAAAATAGTAGTTCCTTCTTTACTGTCCAATAATTTCAGCTCACGTAACACCTCAACTGAAATTGAAACGGATGTTGCAGTAAAAATAACCCCCATAAAAATGGCTAATAGTGGTGTGAAATCAAACAAGAAACTAGCCAATGTCACCAATGTCATGGGAAAGATGACCCCGACGACGGCTACTAAGACACCAGGCCGTAAATATCGTTTTAATAACCCGATATCACTTTCCAAACCGGCCATAAACATTAGCAAAATGACGCCGATTTCCGAAAAATCATGCATAAAAGTGCCTGGTTGCAACCAATTTAACATGGCTGGGCCTAAAACAATTCCCACCAGCAACTGACCAATCACAGCTGGAATGCCTAGTTTACGACTAAAGTGTCCTGCTAATAACGTAGTGACTAAAATTAAACATAAAATACCTAAAAAAGCCATAAGTTCTCCTTTCAACACATCCTGACAATAAAAAAGCAGATGCCAAGCAAGCCCTCCTCACCCTAGAAGGGACCTTCTTGAAAGCATCTGCTCCAACCGATTAATTAATTCAATTAACGCCGCTGCCGTCTGCCAAACAAACTAAGCAACAAGCTCAAAAGCCCAATAATCATCAAGACATAACTTGGACGGGCGTAGCTGGTTAAAACAGCATTTCCCAAGGCTGCAGCAGCAGTACCAAATGAGCCTACCGTTGCTGCGGCAAGTTCAACAATTCCCATTGAGGAAACACCAAAATAACCGATAAAGATTAACAAACCACTGATTAAAGTGATCCAACCAAACTGCTTAGCAAATCGGAACACAGAACGATCTAACCAAATTAAACCAATTAAACATAACACTGTTACGACAATGCCAATCCAAAAAGCCACATTGACCAAGCGCTTAACAGTACCGACTTCCTGAACAGCTTTTGACACCTGATCAGTATTTAACTCATTAGTCAAACGGGTTTCTAAAGTATCCGTCAATCCGCTAGTCAACGCATTGGCCGCACCGTATTGATCAAAAAAATTAGCCGTCTGTTGATTTAATTTAGCCGTTAAAGCTGATTTGTTGTGTGCAATAATGTGTTCAACCGTGACAGGTTGATCAGAACCAGCTAATAAATTGCGCACAGTCTGATCAAGATCTTGTTGGGCCGCATGTTTAGTGACGGTCTGCGGCACAACGGCACTTGGTAAGCCACGATCCTCAGCAATACTACTAATTTCGGCGTTTGCAACCTTGGCAAGTTGTTTCCCTGCATCCGTTTTGTCCAATTGCGTCACTAAATAATCCGCATTAAAAACCCGTTGCCTTGCAACACCGGTCCCAACAGCCACTAATAGGCCAATCGTTGCCAAAAAGCACAATAAAACCGCTAGGCCACCATGCTTTTTAGGCGCTGCAACCACGTTCTGGCGCCGCGCCCGACTTCTACTGGGTGTTTCCATAAATGTCAACGCTCCTTGCTTGACTAACTAAATTTATCACATTACTAATTAGTTTACCACGTTCTGATAAAATCTCGTATAATGAAACTAGATTTATTGATCATTTTTAGGAGGTTCTTATATGCTGCACGCGCTCTTTTTTGATTTAGATGGTACTTTGACGGATTCCCAAGCAGGAATTACCAATTCCATTAAATATTCACTACAGCAATTGCAACTACCACCACTAGATGCAGCCACGTTACAACTTTTTATTGGACCACCCTTATTGGCATCTTATCAGAAATATTGTAACGTATCCGCTGCGACAGCGCAAAAAGCGCTAGTTGCTTATCGTGAATATTATACACAAAAAGGCATTTACGAAAACAAAGTTTACGCAGGTATTCCCGCTGCTTTAGCAACCCTAAGCCACCACTATCAACTTTACATCACCACTTCTAAACCAGAAAAATTCGCTCACCAAATTAGCGATTATTTTAATTTGAGTCCTTATTTTACTGGCATTTTTGGTGCAACGATGGATGAAAAACGCTCTAAAAAAAGTGAAATCATCGCCTACACGCAAGCACAAGCTGGCCTCCATCAGCCAGAACAATTAGTGATGGTGGGCGATCGCGAAAATGACATCAACGGTGCCCATCAACACCAACTACACAGCATTGCCGTCACCTATGGCTTTGGCAGCATCCCAGAATTAAAAGCCGCAGCACCAGACAGTTTTGTTGCACGACCAGCTGATTTACCGCAAGCAGTTGCCCAGTTAGCGGCGACTTTACAATAAGCAGTTTTGCTATAGCTAACGGTTAACTTTAATTAGTTAAATCGGTATAATGCAGTTAAGGGGATGACAAGATGACGATTAAACTGGAACGAATTTACACCAAGCCGGTTGACCATGATGGTTACCGGATTTTAGTCGACCGACTTTGGCCACGTGGTATCAGTAAGGTAAATGCAGCTTTGGACCAATGGGAAAAAGAAATTGCGCCTACTAATGATTTACGTAAATGGTTTAACCATGATGTTGCTAAATATCCAGAATTCAAGCAGCGCTATTTAGCAGAATTGGCAGCTAATCCGGCAACACCTGATTTCCTAAAATTAATCCAGCAACAACCAACAGTAATTTTGCTATTTGGTGCTAAAGACGAAAAACACAATCAAGCTGTTGTCTTAAAAGAATTTATTGAAACTAAGCTTAATAATTAAAACAAATATGGTACGCGTTTTGAACAACGTTCATCATTAAAAAAGGGACAGTGACAAAATTATCACTTTTGTCACTGCCCCTTTTAAATCTGAGCCATTTATCTTGCAGGTGCAAAATTTGTTTGCTGCTTGGTTGCTTTAGCTGCTGGCGTCATTTTTTGCGTTGTCGCAAGATTTTTATTTGCTGTTGCTAGCATTAAACGAATCCGATTCAATTGATTAACAATTGAAACCCCTGGATCATAATCAATCGGCGCAATGTTTGCTTGTGGGTACTGGCGACGTAATTCTTTGACGACACCTTTACCTACCACATGGTTAGGCAAGCACCCAAACGGCTGCATACAAATAATATTAGCAACCCCACTTTTTAGTAATTCAATCATTTCACCAGTTAGGAACCAACCTTCTCCCGTTTGATTGCCTAGAGATAACACTTTGCTAGCATCGTGTGCCAAATCTTCAATCGCGGCAATCCCATCAAATCTTTGTGAGTCGGTCAACGCCTTTTGCAGTGGTTGTTCACACCATTTAATTATTTTAATGGCTAGTTCAGCTAACATTTTAGTTTGTCTACTGAAGCCAAATTGTTTATAACGGTAAATTTGATTATAAAGCGAATAATTCATGAACCCAACAATGTCTGGTACAACTGCTTCAGCACCTTCCTGCTCGAGTAGCCGGACAATGTTATTGTTGGCAATTGGTGAGTACTTCACTAAAATTTCTCCAACCAGTCCTACCTTAGGTTTAGTCTGCTGTTGCAGCGGTACAGTATCAAAGTCATGCACAATTTCTTGAACATTGCGTTTAAAATCATGAAAACTACCTTTTTCTACACTAGGTTTAACCAATTCCAGCCACTGAGCGTGCATTTTATCAATTTGCCCAGGCGTCTTTTCATACGGCCGCGTCCGGTAAACCACACGTTCAAACAAATCACCGTACAAAAAGGCCAAAGCAACCCGTTTCACTAAGGGAAGCGTTAATTGGAAGCCAGGTGTTTTTTCGACTCCACGGTTACCAAACGACATCGACACCACTGGAATTTGTCCAAAACCAGCATCCTTTAAAGCTTTACGGATCAGCGGAATGTAGTTGGTTGCCCGACAGCCGCCACCAGTTTGGGTCATCATCACGGCTGTATGCGTTAAATCATATTTACCACTTTTTAAAGCTTCTACCATTTGACCAATTGAAATAATTGCCGGGAAACAAGCATCATTATTAACAAATTTTTGGCCTTCATCAATCGCATGACGGTCTTTCATCGGCAAATTAACCACATTGTAGCCAGAGGCTTGTAACGCGACATCCACTAACCCATGTTGATGAATCGGTGACATCATTGGCATCAATAACGTATAGTTTGCTTTGCGCATGCCTTTAGTAAACGGAACTGGCTTAGCATCTGGATATTGTTTTTGTGGCAAAATTTGGCGCCGCTTACGTTCAGCTACCGCAGCTTTTAAAGAACGCAACCGAATCCGAACTGCACCCATATTGGTGCCTTCATCAATTTTTAAGCAAGTGTATAGCCGATTATACTGTGCCAAAATTTCTTCAACTTGGTCAGTGTCAATGGCGTCTAAACCACAACCAAAAGAATTTAACTGCACAAATTCTAGCTGCCGTTCCCGAGCAACAACCCGGGCTGCTGCATACAACCGGGAATGGTAAACCCATTGATTCACCACACGCAATCCTTTCACATCACCTAAATGGGCAATCGAATCCTCTGTTAAAACATGGAAGCCCTCCGCCGTAATAATTTGGGCAATCCCATGGTTGATTTCTGGATCTAAGTGATACGGACGACCTGCCAACACAATGCCACGCTCACCAGTTTGCTTAAGCAATCTTAACGTATCTTCGCCTCGATCTTGGATATATTGTTTAAAGTGGGCTAATTCTTTATAACCAGCAGTTAATGCCTGTTTAACTTCTGGCAAAGTCACCCCAAAATCTTTAAACGTTTGGTAAAGATGCTTGGCAGTAGAAGCTTGGTCAGCTAAATTCAAATAAGGGTCTCGGTAATCTATTTGACCAGCCCGAATTTCATCCACATTATTTTTAATCACATCCGGATAAGACTGGACAATTGGACAATTAAAGTGGTTCTGTGCATCTTTATTTTCTTCCCGCTCAAAAACAATTCCGGGATAAAAGATGGTTTTAATTCCCTTTTTGATCAATGCTTGGATGTGTCCATGGACTTGTTTAGCTGGATAGCAAACTGTATCGCTAGGAATGGTTTCGATTCCCATTTCGAATTGTTTTTTACTGCTGCGTGGCGACAATACTGCACGAATCTTTAATTGTTTAAAGAAAGTTTGCCATAAAGGATAATTTTCATACATATTGAGGACGCGCGGAATGCCGATAACACCCCGAGCTTCTTTTTTACGTACGGGCCGGTAACTGAATAATTTTTGGTATTTTTCTTGAACTAAGTTCACTTTCCCGTTGTCCTTAGGTACGTGGGTTTTCATTCCCCGAGCGACACCGCGTTCACACCGGTTGCCGGTTACAAAACGCCGACCGTCACTACAAATGGTAATGGTTAAGCCACAATTATTTTCACACAAACCACAGTGCATAAATTCCTTTTTAAAAGTGAGTTGCTTCATCGCCGCCGTGTTCAATAATGACGTTTGATCACCAGGCTGGTAAGCCGTTTCTGCAACCAATGCCGCGCCATAAGCCCCCATCAAGCCAGCAATATTAGGCCGAATCACTTGGCGCCCAGAAATTTGTTCAAAGGCGCGCAACACGGCCTCGTTATAAAAAGTGCCCCCTTGACAGACAATGTGTTTTCCTAAATCCTCTGCCCGGCGTAACTTGATTACCTTAAATAAAGCATTTTTAATGACTGACAGGGATAAACCAGCAGAAATATCGCCGATAGTTGCGCCTTCTTTTTGCACTTGCTTCACTTTTGAATTCATGAACACTGTACAGCGGGAACCTAAATCGGCAGGTCGCTTAGCCAATAATGCTGCCTGAGCAAAATCTTTCACGTCATACTTTAAAGAGGAGGCAAACGTTTCGATAAAAGAACCACAGCCAGAAGAACAAGCCTCATTTAATTGAATGGTGGCTAACGCGTTGTTTTTAACCGTCATCGCCTTCATATCTTGGCCACCGATATCCAAAATAAAATCCACATCTGGTTGGAAGTAGTGTGCCGCACGGTAATGGGCAACCGTTTCTACCTCTCCCACATCAACTTTCAATGCATTTTTAATTAGATGTTCCCCATAACCAGTCACACAAGTCTTACCAATGGTAACGTCCGCCGGTAATTTAGCGTAGAGGTCAGTTAAAATGGCTTCTGTTTTCTCCAAAGGTGCTCCGTCATTATTGTCGTAATAAGTATAGAGCAATTTATGATCCGTACTCATCAAGGCAACTTTAGTGGTGGTTGAACCAGCATCAATTCCTAGAAAAGCAACCCCATGATAGTCTGTCAAAGAACGCGTTTCTACTTTAGCTTGTGCGTGCCGTTTCCGAAATTGTTGCAATTGCTCGTCGTTTTCAAATAAAGGTGTTAAAGCTTTCGATGGCTGCATGACGTTATCGTCACCATTTTCCAAACGGTCCAATAAGGTCACTAAATTAATCGGCTTTTCTTGCAAAGCATATAAAGCCGCCCCTTTTGCTACAAATAACTGCGGATCGCTAGGAAAAATGACATTTTCTGGCGTTAACGCTAAAGTATCAATAAAACGTGCCCTTAATTGATCCATAAAGTACAGCGGACCGCCTAAGAAGGCAACTTTGCCTTTAATCTTATGTCCAGAAGCTAATCCAGCGATAGTTTGATTAACTACCGCTTGAAAAATACTCGCCGCAATGTCTGCTTTACGTGCACCATCATTAATTAAAGGTTGCACATCCGTTTTAGCAAAGACGCCACAACGGGAAGCAATCGGGTAAATCGTTTGGTAATCTTTTGCCATTTGATTTAAGCCATTGGCATCCGTTTTCAGCAAGCTAGCCATCTGGTCAATAAACGCACCAGTACCACCAGCACAACTACCGTTCATTCGTTGCTCCAAAGAAGCCCCAAAGAAGGTAATTTTCGCATCTTCTCCCCCTAGCTCAATGCTGACGTCCGTTTCTGGAATTAGCGTTTCAACTGTTTTAGTACAAGCGATCACTTCTTGCACAAATTTTAGTTTTAATAGATTAGCTAACCCCATGCCACCAGATCCCGTGATGGTAAAAGCCATCGGTACAGTTGGTGAAATTTCTGCCAGCGCTTCCTTAAGCATTTTTTGCGTTGCTGCTTTAACATCCGAATAATGCCGCCGATAACGGGCAAATAACGTTTGTTGTTCTGCATCCATAATGACTAATTTAACGGTTGTTGAACCCACATCAATGCCACCATATAGTTGTTTTACCATGACAAGTCCCTCCAAAGTTCTTCAGCCAACTTGCGCCCATCATCAAGCGTGTCATTAAGTCAACACTCAGTGCTAAAACGCACTTAAGTATTGTTAATTTAAAAAGTTGCTTTGTGTTAGAATAACGAACATCTGTTGAATATCCAACAGTCTGTCTGTTATACTATTTGTGTTTAGTTTACGACTTCACAAAAAAAATTCAATCAGCAATTTTGCCCCTTTTGTGTGATAAACAACGGAACAAACTGATCTGTTGGTTAACTTAGCCAAATTTTTTACCGACACAAAAGAGAATGACGTTGCAGTTTAGTTTTAAAATTAATTTAAGCGCTTACTAAAAAAGAAAAGAGGCAATCTAATGGCAAAAAAAGAAGATTTGCGCGTATTGCGGACTAAAAAAATGATTTTTACTGCCTTTATGAACTTAGTTGAAGAAAAAGGCTTTGATGCAGTGACCATTCAAGACATCGCCGACGCCGCAATGATTAACCGCACCACTTTTTATGCCCACTTCAAAGATAAACAAGACCTGTATGATCAAATCTTCACGGCCAGCATTGCCCCTTTTCTAAAAATCATCGATACCGGTGGCTTTTCTGGTGCTAATCATCAAATCAAACTGAAAACCGTGACCTATTTATTGACACAAGTGTTTAAAACGATTAAAGAAAACAAACGTTTTTATGCCATGGCACTTGAAGGGGCCAATGCAACCCGCTTAACCAACTTAGTCCGAGAATTGTTAGCCAAACGCTATGCAAAAATCTTTCAGCATTTATTAATCACCCATAACCAAAAACAGATTCCCACAGACTTTATCATTTCTTACATGACCTCAATTTTTATCGGCACGGTTAATTGGTGGGTGCACGCTGACAGCGATTTTTCCCCGGAGCACATGGCTAAGTTGGTGATTCAACTGGTAGCTAACGGCCATTTGACTGTTTTAGGTATTGAAATTATTGATGATTAAGGAAAGCACACAGCATGAAATGGCTTTTTGTGGTAAAGTAGCACCATATAGAATCAGAAAGGATTGGAATGAATGACGACAGAAGCAACTGATTTACGAGCTTTACCGATCACTAGCGGCAGCAACTTTCGTGAATTAGGCGGTTACCAAACGAAAGATGGCCGTTACATTAAATTTCATAAAATCTTACGTTCTGGTATGCTAGCCACTTTAAATCAGCAAGACTTAGCTTACCTAAATGATTATGGTATGCGTGCTGTAGTTGATTTCCGCTCTGATGACGAAGTCAAGCATTCACCGGATAAATTACCGGATAATGCGACTTATCACTATTTGCCTGTTTTTGATTATGATCAAACAGAAAATTCCGAAAGCTTACAGCAATTGGAAGCACGGTACCGTCACAATCCTAATTTGGGGCATCAAAAAATGTTACGGGTCTACCACAACATGATCGCTGATCCTCATGCTAAACAAAGCTACCGCCAGTTCTTTGAAACATTGCTTGCCAATACGGCAGAAAATCAGGCAGTTCTTTTTCACTGCACGGCTGGTAAAGACCGCACTGGGATGGCTGCCGTTTTCTTCCTCACCGCTTTAGGGGTTGACCCGCAGACCATCAAGCAGGATTATCTATTAACAAACCGAATTGCCGCCCCCATTATTAATGCACGTTTAGATGAATTGGCAGCTCATCATGCTACCAGCGATACGATTGCTAACATTCGGGCTTTACTAAGTGTCAATCCAGAATATTTAGCCACTGCCATCAAACAGATTAAAAAAGAAGCTGGCAGCATCATCAACTACTTGCACCAAGGTTTACAGCTGACGGATGACGACATTAAAACATTACGCCAACTTTATTTAACAAAATAATGAACCCAAAAATAGGGAAGTTTGTCAAATGGTGTTGAAGGATAGTTTCTATCCTTTGGAGATCTCCTCG
>NZ_AYYI01000043.1 GCF_001436505.1 Loigolactobacillus rennini DSM 20253
TTTTGCGTAATCTGCGTTACTAAATTTGTTCAAGTTATTTCTTGCAATCTGCCTTAATCAAACAAAATTTTACTATTTGAAGCCAAAATAACATCAAAATAAAAAAATTTTGAAAAATGCTTGACCTGAAACGCGTTCCATCATTTACCTTAAAGGTGTGGAAGAGAAAAACAGTTCTACGCGGAAAGGAGAAGCATCATGAGTTTATTCCTATTATCCAGTAAAGTGAAATTTGCCGCACCAGTTTCTGGCGACGTAGCACCATTAACAGAAGACTTGTTAACTCAATTAGGCCTTTATCAAGAAGCAGAAGGTTTTGCCATTAAGCCACAAACCGCTGATGTTTACAGTCCGGTTAAAGGCAAAGTGACCTCGCTTTTTCCAACTAAACACGCGATCGGATTGCAGGCTGGCGAACTAAAAATTTTGATTTTCATGGGCATCGACACCGCAAAACTAAATGGCTTACCATTTAAAATTAACGTTGAAGTCGGTGACGACGTCACACCACAAACTAAATTGGCAACCATGGATCTCAATCAAATTAGTGAGGCTGAAAAAGATACCACCACAACGGTGCTGATTTTCAACTCAGCATCCGCAGTAGACGAATTCAAATTATCAACAACAGGCCAAGTCAAACAAGGCACCACAGTAGCAAAAGCGGTGGAACACTAAAAGAGTGGTGGCACAAGCGGTTAACTTCTGAGTACTAGCCTAAGAAAGACAAGATTTGCAAAGCAAATTGTGGCTTTCTGTAGCTACTATTTCGCAATTAAGGAAGATTTTCGTACCGAAAATCTTTAATGCTACAGACGTTGACCATTCAACTACGGCGCAAACCGCCGAGTTGAAACATGGCAAACGGAAGAAGTTGCTTGTGCCACCACGTTTACGGCAGCGATGGCAATCAACTGCCTAAATTCGGGTAACTGTTGAGCATTAGCTCAGCCTAACAGCTGATTTGCGCAGCAAAGCTGCTGTTAGGCGTGGCTAAGCGGAAACAGTTGGCTGTTCCACCACGTTTAAGAAGCAAAGCAAATGACTACCTAAAAACAAGTGCAACAACTAAGTTTAGGGTAGCGTCAAATAACAAAAAACTGGCCCATCAGTCGAGTAAATGACTGATGGGCCAGTTTTAACCTTACTTAAGGTGTCACTGTTGCATGACTAATGATGTAAAATGCTTCCTGACTAGGTTGTGTCTTTTTTGGCAACGACGTACCAACAGCATTAAACTGTTGGGCTTTTTCAACGTCAATATCATAAGCAGGACTACCCTGATATTGCCAGTGATGACCAGCTAAAGCGCCTGCAGTTAATTCTTTCACTAACATTGCTGCTGGATAACTGCCATCCGGTAAACTAACGCGAAATTTCAGGCAACTTTTCAACCCGCTAGTAACATAATTAGTTGGATCACCAAAAATCACAATGCTATCTTCACCTAGAGCTTTAGCTGCTGCAAACGAATGCTGCAACAGACGCTTCCCAAAGCCTTGTCGCTGAAACTCAGGTGAAATGCAAATCGGACCAAAAGTTAAACACGGCTTGGTCTGCCCGTTTTCAGCAATTAAGTGTGCGCGCGTGTACATCACGTTACCGATAATTTGCTGACCAGCCAAGAGCACAAAATCTAACTCCGGAATAAAATCCGAGTGTGAACGAATTTGATGCGCAACATAATGTTCCACACAACCAGGCGTGTATAAATTCCAAAATGCCCGTTGCGTCATGGCTTCAACTTGCCGATAATCAGCCGGTTTTTCATTACGAATTTGAATTGTGACTGTCATTTTATTTCCTCCTTTCCTACCATTAAATGTCATTGCCTCATTTTATTTAAACAAAAAAATAACGGCTGCATCCAATTTTCAAGGACACAACACGTTATTAATCCGATGTCACACAATGCCGGCTGCAGGACTTGAACCTGTGACCCCCGCGTTACGAATGCGATGCTCTACCAACTGAGCTAAGCCGGCAATCCCATATAAAATAAAACTAGACAACACCAATAATTATACAGATTTCTGCAGATTTGTAAAGCCATTTTACAGTAAAAGCAACTGCTCGCTTTAATAACCTTCCAGCAAATCACAACAAAAAATCACCATTAAAGCAACGATAAAATTAAACGCTGCCTAACGGTGATTCTGTCATTAAACTAACTAATCACGACTGACATCAGTGCGCCATCCTCGGTGTCTGTGAAGCAGTTTTTTTAGTATTTAGATCAGTTGGCTGTTGTGTGGTTGGTAAATTGTCCGCCACCACTTGATCATGCGCCTGCGTTCCTGCATACACATCGTCTTTTAATGGATGCCGCTGGTGTTTAACAACCCGATAAATGTGAAGCACTAAAACTGCTAAATTAATAAGCAAAGCTAAAGCACTAACTGTCATCAAAGCGGCAGCTGAATGGCTGCTTTTTACGGCAAAAGCAGAATTAGAAACAAACGCGGGGTAACTCATGGTAAACATCATCCAAAAGGCCAAAGTTTGTGCCCGCGCCTGGAGCCAGCTGCCTTTTTTAATGAAGAAAGCTGCCAGCGTGCACGAAATTAGTAGCGCTGCCCCGGCATAAAAGGAATGATCACCAACACAATTATAAACGTAAGCAAAATTCCAAACGTCATACGCAATAATCCAAGGCCAAATTTGGTCTGGCCAAATCATGTCACGCTGTTTGTCCCGGCTGATAATGATACCAAACCAGCCTGTAATGGTAATAATATTAATAATACCTGCAATCCCGTTCATAATGTTCCAAGGGCCACCGTTCATCATGACCCCATCGACCATGCCGTGTAAACCAGAGACCTGAAAATCACGAATCACAGCTTCTAAAATGTTAATGGCTAAAATTGCTGGTGGAAAAAGCAACGCCCATTTTTTGTGCTGCAATTTTGGAATAAAACGCAGTGCCATAAATCCCAGACAACCAGCTAGGGCAGAATAGACTTTAACCCAATGGAACCAAGTACCAGTACTACTTCCAGCACCTGCTGTCGTCGGCCAAACAAAAAGTGTTAGTAAAATTGGAACAGCAACAAATAACCCCAGTGCGACCCACTTATTCAGACGTGCTGCTTCATTTAATAACATTAAAGCGGCAACTACGACAACCCAGATTAACCAATCAACCGCAGAGATACTTTGAAACAAAAACATATCGCCACCTCCTAGATGAAACTTTCTGCCCGTCTCTAGTGTAAGCGAATTCACAACTACTTAATATGGTTAAAAGTCGTCATTTGCCCAAAAATTGTGTATTTTGTTGAATAACATGCGTAACCGTCCCATGTAACATCCGGTACATCCGCTGATAAAATTCTTGCTTAGATTCCGCTAAATTTGTGACTAACCATTGTTCGATTTGAGTTGCTAACGCCCAACCATAAAAGTTGGCAATTTCATCCCTTAAATCTGCTTGGCAGTTTGGTGCCAGATCAATAATCACCCCGGTCACCATATCAAATGCTACTTGATATAAAAAATGACTTAATAAGTCCCGACTTAAAGATGAAAAAGTGTTCATGCAAAAATGACGGTTACGTTCAATGTAAGCTAGCAATAACATTAAGCCGTTTTCCCAATTTTTTTCTTGCCGGTAAGCCGCTAATTGTTGCACAATTTCTTGATGATAAAGCCAAGCCAACAATTGATTAATATCAGTAAAATGATAGTAAAAGGTATTCCGGGCAACTTGTGCGTGTTTCGTTAATTGATTAATCGTAATTTGATCAACTGGTGTCGTTTGCATTAATTGTTTCAATGTTCGCGCTAATTTCTGCTTTGTTTCAACCATGTACAGCCACCTTCTCAGCTTAAACTAATTGATTAGTTAATGAATACTAAAACATTTTAAAACAGCTAATTTAAATATATCAATTTTACTTACTAATTTAAATTAACTTCTATGAAGAATTTAATTTAATGAAGGGATTGGTGCGATTTGGCTTTTAATAACAAGAATATTTTTGGGCATAAAAAAGCGGTCGAGTCAGTTGAATTGACTCGACCGCTTATTTTGTTAGCATGGCAGCGACCTACGCTGGCAGGGGGTGCTCCCCCAACTACCCTCGGCGCGAAGCA
>NZ_AYYI01000044.1 GCF_001436505.1 Loigolactobacillus rennini DSM 20253
TCTATACAATTCAGAAATCTTTTATGCATTTACACAAAATATTTTACGCTCTCAGTAATCTACTTTAACAAAGTACATATTCGCCGATACGGCAGAACCAGTCAAGGATGTCGTCTGGTTTTGAAAGGGTTGCGTATAAGATTTTAATGGTGCTGCTTGGACTGTGGTTTGCCACCAAAATAATCCTGCCAACATGCCTAAAACGAGAATTAACTTATTGATAACGCTTGGTTTTATACCAACGTGCTTGCTGATGAAAGACTTGTTCACGAATATACCCCACCATTCCATAAACCGCCACTGCTAACCACATTTGACTATATGTAATGTACATTAAAATAATAATCAATAAATTACTGAAACTCATCTCACCTTTTTCAGTAGTGATGGTGATATAAGTACTAACAATAAACAAAATAATCGCTAATAACCATAACCAGTTGCTAAAACCTTTTAGATCAGAATGCACGTAACCGGCAACGGATAACACGAACACAGTATCCGACAAGACTAGTGATGTCATCAACAAAAAATAAATCGACAAAAAGTACAACAAATCAAAGCGAATCGGCCGACCTACTTTTTTAAACAACAACTTTGTGTTTTTCAAAATGACATAAATATTGCCCTTAACCCAGCGTGTGCGCTGATGAAACCAGACTCCCAATGTTTGAGGCTCCTGTTCCCAAGTGACCGCTTTAGGCTGAAATTTAATCCGATAACCACGCATGTAAACTCGAAAGCTAATTTCGGTATCTTCAGCTAACGCTTTTACATCCCAACCACCAACTTTTTCAAGCAAAGAGCGACGAATCACATAATTTGTTCCGGGAATTGTACACAAATGAAATAATTTTTGCCGCCCAGCTTGTGCCATCCACTGAAAGGAAGTGTTTCGATATTGATGAACCGGGTCAACAGCGTGGCATTTTTGTTTCGCGTCCGGAATTTGCCAATTACAGCGCCTAATTGCGGATCTGCCATCAATTCACCTACCAAAACCCGTAAAGCAGGTTTTTCTGGTGTATTATCCGCATCATAAATCGAAATAATATCCCCTTTAGCATGCGTCAATCCAATGTTTAACGCATTAGATTTACCCTTACCACCATTAGTTTTATCTGTGTTAACCACTTTTAAATGCCGGTTAGGGTGTTTAGCCTGTAACTGCGCCAGCAATTCTGCTGAATTATCATCTGAGTTATCGTTGATCACAATGATTTCATAATGATCGTGGGGATAATCAAACCTTAACAAGGCTTCCACTGTTTTAACGATAACCACACCTTCATTATGCGCAGGTACCATAATCGACACAAATGGCACCTTTTTTGGTAACGGACGGGGTAAGCGGTCTACTTGTTGTAAGTAACCGATATACCCGGCGATAACCAAAATAACATTCACCACTAAAATTAACCAGATTGCAATAATTGAAATGAATAATGCAAGATCTAACACTCCCATAACGCACCTCCTCAACACATACTCATTTTATTTACGGCGAAACATATTACGGTATACACGTCGGCCAATGAAAAAGAAGACCACTAATATGACCAGCACAATAATAATAAAAACGATTAATACCTGACTTTGAAAGTCAAAGAAACCATTCATTGCTGCTTTATAAGGCTTGGGTTGTGACTGTTTCTTTTGCTCAACTTGCATAGCAGGAATTACAATTTGCTGATTATTTACAAAATAAGAACCACTTTGATAGCGAAAGGCTTGGTTACCAATCTGCAAATTAGTTTTAAAATTAGCCGTTGCTGGATTATACCAATTCCAACGTGTCCGCTTAATTTGTCGCTTTAAACTGGCCACTCCCTTTTTTGTACTAGGTAAGCTAATTGTTACCGCTGTAGGAACATTAAATTGTAGCTCAGATTGTTGTGTCAAATCCGTCCCACTTTTTACTGTTGCTAAAGACCGCGCCGGCAGTGCGTAATAAGCACGGTGGTAAACACCACCAGTATTGCTTTGCCGCGCATAGACTTTGGCTTTTGCTTTAGGATTGGCCAATAACAGTACATAATCACTAAAATCTAGTGCCCGAGCACGGTACACATCATCTTGATTCCAATAATTCACCGTGCTAATCCCCACTGGAATCACCTGATGACGCGTTAAATCCGTTAATTGGCGGTACATAACTTTGCCTAATTTAGGCCCTGTTTTTTTAGTCGTATCGTAAATTTCTGGTGTTTGCAAAAAAATAATGCCATTGCGGTTTTCAATTTTTTGTAATGCCCGCATATAGCGATTAAAGGCTGGCATATCTGTGTTCACTTGAATACTAGTCGCACTTACCGCAAAAGGAATTCCTTGCTGATATAAAAATTGACTCACTTGATTCAGATACTTTAACTTGCTTACAGGTGTCACATGTGTCAATGTCAGCAATGGTGCCTGCTGGCCAGCTTGTTCACCAAACAATTCGCTGATTAACTGACTAGCCGCCAAAAAGCTTAATCCTTTGCGTTGATAAAAAGGCAAAAAACCGTTGTGACCATTTAAAACACCATAAGGGTACTGAGACTGCTGCGTTGGTATCTGGGTTTTTAACGTTCCAATAGCTCGCCCTTGATTTTTTTGTGTGACTACTTGTATGGAATCGCTAAAGGGTAATAACTGCTGGTGCCGGTTAGCCGTTAAATAAAATTGCTGGTGGTGGACCGTTTTAACCTGCACATCTAAAGCCTGTTGCTCATCTGCAACTAATTGCGGACCAATATGTAATTTAACACCAGCAAATTGTTGCCGGTCTTTCACAAAATGATGACTGGAAAATTTCATCTGCGGCCAATTAATCATGGTGATGACACCTTGAAAATCATAACGAGCTAAGTCACCTTTATGGTACTGATCAATCGCAATGGTATGCACTTCAAGATTTAAACTGGTCAATAAACGCTGAACTGAATCAACTTTCCGTTCTGCCTGTTCATTAATATTTTGACTATCGTAGGCTAAAAGTACTTTAGGCGTTACCGCTGCTTGCGCTGGCACTACCCATAACAACCCTAATATTAAAAGTAATCCGATCAAAAATCGACGCAAATTCTCACTTCCACTTCAGCGTGCTTTCCCAGTTTGTTAAGAAGACACAATCGGCTGCCACAAACGATGATTGGCAATATCACTACCCAATAATAATAACAGCAAATCACTTGTAATAGCGACCATAAATACATGCTTGGCCAGATCGGCATCACCATCACCAACAATTGCAACCACCATCACACCTAAAATAATTGTGGTGGCGGCTACTACAAAACTAAAACGCATGATCATCTCTGGCTGGTGTTCTTTAAAACCTTGATAGGCACTAAACGCATAAACTAAAATCAAAGTAAAAGTGTAAAGAACATAAAACGCAAATTTACGCGGGAAAAAAGCGCCCATCATAGTACTGTACAAAGTGAAATAATGCGTTTGTGCGCCTTTAGGCTGACCAGATGCCGCAACATAATCGCCTACTGCTTTAACTTGAGTTAACTGACCATCTTTAGCAACCAGATTTAACATTGTACTAAATTCATCTGGATGACGTAAATAATGCTTTAATACCCAGGTGAAATTATAGCGCTGAATTAAATTCTTTTGCATGTAAGCGGAACGCGTCGATAGTGGCATATAATTTTGATAATAAGTTGTGCCTTTCAGCAACGCAAACTGGCGGTCAATACCGCCTTCACTTAACGCTTTTTCAGGATTTTTAGATTTTAACAAAACACCGCGAGTCATAGTTTGATAACCATTGATATCATTAAAATCCTTGGTAATCAGCATGTAAGTTGCCACACCAGATCCTAACACCAACAACGTTGCTAAATAAATGAATAAACGGTTATGCCGTTTTTGGACTAGCGCGAGCAACGCCAGTGACATAATGGCGAAACTTAATGCTAAAGGTGCATTTTGCTGTTTTACTGTGATCAATAAAATAACACTGACGAAAAAAGTCAACATTAAGGGCCACCTGCGGCGATAACGTCCACGTGCAAGTAATAGAAATGCAGAGAATGCATAAAGCATTCCCAACAACATCACTGGCTCTGCAAATAAGGAATTAAAATATAAAGTCAGAGATGAATCCGCAAAAACAAAAACTACGGCCAAAGCAACTAAATAATTTTGGGACCGTTTAGCCGGAAAAGTTAACGCCTCAGTTAATAAATAAAGCGCACCTAAGTAAAACAAATAATAAACTAACCCAAGAAAACGGATGTCGAAAATAGTCCGACTATAAAACAACTTATTCAAACCAATGGCCAACTGCACAAACAACGGTTGCGAGGAGAACAGCGTGGCTTGATGTTCGTTAAAATAACGCATAATCCCGTAAGTTTGCACCACATAAGCATTATGGTTATAAGCTTGACCTAAACGATGGTACAACCCATTACTGTACATGACCCGATAAAAATCACCATTATCAGCATAACCGTGAATTGGGGGCACAAATAACAACCAGCCAATAATTAACGCCGCTAAAATCACGGCGAACTGTGCTGGTGAAATGTGACGAGCAAACCAAGAATAGCCCAGTTTTAATTTACTTTTAAACTGCTGAATTACCATCTTGTCTCCTCACCTATAAACCCATTACCGTTAAATTAATATGATGATTGAGCTAAATCATAAGCCACTAATGCGGTTAAATTATCAAACGAATACGCCTGCTTAGTCGCCGCATCACCTAAACCACCAAAGAGCGGGGAAGACTTGGACGTCACCTGAAAAGTTGCCACGTGTTGTAGTGCTGAACGATAAAGCTTAGCGTTGCCGGTGGTTTTACCGATCATCGCTGCCAACGCATACCCACCAGCAGATTGATCCGTCGTCAATGCTTGCCCATTTTGATCATAACGATTATATAACTTACCTGCACTTACTTGCTGCTGCACCCAATTTTCACTGGCTGCAGGTAGTTGTTTCACCTGCGCTAAATGTAGCATGGTCAGCAATGATTCCACAACATTCAGTTTCTTACTGGCAACATACCGCTTTTTAGCATAGCTAAATCGCGTTTTATAAAGTGGTACTTGTGCGCCCAGGTAGCCCTTTTTAACCAGTCGCAATTGCTGTTTGAACTGTCGGTTTCCTTTGCGTCCACGTGCAAAATGCTGTAATGTCTCTAAATCCAAGTAACACAAGGTAATTGTCTTTGCGTGCTGGCCAGTTTTGCCATCGGCATAATCATATAAGCGACCGTCTACTAAACTATTTCGTTTAAGGCCGCGATATAAAGCATTGGCTGTTTTTTTATACCGTTTACTGTGGAATTTCTGATTATATAGCAATAAACTATTAATAATCCGCAAGTCATCGACACTGGCATTGACTGGTGAACGTTTTTTTGTTTTAGGATCGTAGCGGTAGCTAAATTGATGATGGGCATAAAACGTCTTTTTAGTTTGCTGGTAAAAGCGCCGGAATTTCTTCTTTTTCCCGGTCAATGCAAGATGCTGCAAATAAAGTCCTGCAGATTCACTCAACATTTCATGGCCACTAGCTGTGTCTGCACGCTGATCAGTTTCTAAGTAATTGGTATAGATGCCCTTTTTTGCCACTAAACGCTGTTTAACAAAGTGCTGCAGCTGCTGTTGCTGTTTCACTTGATTGCCAGTTAATTTTGCTGCCCTTACTGTTGGGCCTGGCAGTACCAAAGTGAAACTAAATAAAATGGTTAAAAGTAACCCAATTCTTTTAAACATCACATCATCCCTTTACTCACTTACTTAAATGCTTCTGCCGGCTGGGTTAGTGCGTTTGAAGTAATAACGCAGCGCCGCTAAAATCCGTTCTGCCGCTTGTCCGTCACCATAAGGATTTTTAGCCTGTGCCATTTTCTGATAAGCGTCAGTATCATCCAATAACTGCGTCATTGCCGCTTTGACTGTTGATGCCGTTGTGCCCACTAAACGCAGTGTCCCTGCTGTCACACCTTCAGGTCGTTCAGTAGTGTCACGTAAAACTAACACTGGCTTACCTAACGAAGGGGCCTCCTCTTGCACACCTCCCGAATCAGTCATCAAAAAATAACACCGAGCAGCTAAATTATGAAAATCAACCACATCTAACGGTGCAATCAAATGAATGCGCGGCTGATTGCCTAAAATTGCTTGAGCAGCTTCTTGCACCACCGGATTCAAATGAACTGGATAAACTAGTTCAACATCTGGGTGGGCAGCCACTACTTCTCGCATTGCTTTAAATACACGCTGCATCGGTGCGCCTTGATTCTCATGCCGGTGCATCGTCACTAAAATCATGCGTTGCTGGGGTGCAATTTTTTGCAAAACTTGGTGGTGATAATCCGGGTCAACGGTTTGTTTTAACGCATCAATTGCCGTATTACCAGTGACAAAAATGGTTTTTTCTGGATGGTTTTCCTGTAATAAATTGGCTTTGCTCTGCGGTGTGGGCGCAAAATACAAATCACTTAGCACATCCGTTAATTGCCGGTTCATCTCTTCTGGATAAGGTGAATATTTTTGCCAAGTGCGCAAACCTGCTTCAACGTGCCCCAATGGTACCTGATGGTAAAAGGCACTGATGCTGGCTGCAAAAGTTGTGGTAGTATCGCCGTGAACCAAGATAACATCTGGCTTAGTTGTTGTGATGACTTGATCTAAATGTGTCAATACCCGGGTGGTAATATCACTTAAAGTTTGCCGCTGCTTCATAATGGCTAGATCATAATCTGGTTTAATCTTAAACACGTTGAGTACTTGATCCAACATTTGGCGGTGCTGCGCTGTGACTACCGTGACCGGCTCAAATTCACTTGATTGTTTAGCTAACGCTTTAACCAGTGGTGCCATTTTAATGGCTTCTGGTCGGGTACCAAAAACTAACATGACTTTTAATTTTTTCATCGCTAAAATTCCTTTTTATAGGTTAGGCATTAATATCTAATTATAACGAAATTAACCTGAAATGCCAGCACCGGATCGCTTTCACCAGAGTAATTCCAACAACACTTTTAAAAAAGGTTGCGACGATTCTCTATTGCCGCAGCCTTTTTTGAAAGTGTCATCAAGCTAAATGATTAAATAGCACTTACCGTAATTAATGATTTAATCGCCTGACGCTGATCCATAGCCTGATAGGCTTCTTCAATGTGATCCAAGTCAAAACGTTGCGTAAAGACTTTGCCCGGATTGATTTTACCACTTAAAACTGCTTCTAACAAAACCGCGCGGTCATGAGTGGTTACCGCTGCAATTCCACCACGAAGCCCAATGTTGCGTGAAAAAAGATAATCCGTATCGACTTCAGCATTTTGTGGTAATCCCACTCGGCCGACGACTGCACCTGCATGGCCAACCCGAATTGCGGTATCAATTGATTGTTTAGAACCCACGCATTCTAAAACAGCATCTGCGCCACGTTGATCTGTCAAAGCCATTACCCGTTCAACTGCTGCATCATCACGCTCCGGTACAATATCAGTTGCACCAAATTCGCGGGCTAACTTTTGTCGTTGTTCATGGCGGCTCATCGCAATAATGCGCTTGGCTCCCAATAAATTAGCGGCAATGACGCCACACAATCCTACAGCACCATCACCCATGACAACTACTGTTGACCCAGGCTTCACTTCTGCACTGATAGCTGCATGGTACCCTGTTGCCATCACATCAGCCAAGGTTAATAGTGAGTTTAATTGCGCATCTGAATAGCTTTTCGGGTCCCCCGGGATTTTAACTAACGCCCAGTTTGCGTTGGTATATCTCAGGTATTCTCCTTGGTACCCGCCATTACTACCAGATTCTTTGTTTAAACAATCACCGTCAAAACCAGCTAAGCAAGCTGAACAGTGCCCACAACCATGCGTAAACGGTACGATGACAAAATCACCTGGTTTAACTTGGTCCACTGCCGAACCTACTGTTTCCACAATGCCAATTGCTTCATGTCCAATTAGTGAGTTTGGTTCACGTTCAGTAATTCCTCGGTACCACCAAAGGTCTGAACCACACACACAAGCACGTACAATCCGAATAATCGCATCAGTTGGTTTTTGAATCTGTGGCTTAGCCACTTCTCGAACATCAACCTTTCCCGGTTCGATAAAAACAGCTGCTTTCAAGACATCATCTCCTAAAAAATTTAATGGTCCATCTACCTTTAAGGATATCATTTTAAGTGCTTAAAAGTTTGCTTTTCTGATTAATTAAAGGTCACTGCGCATAAAAAAGTGCGGGCCAATTTGTGATTAACAAATCGGCTCGCACGTGATTTAAACTGACTTTACCATTATTTAATCAATTAAAATTTTGCCAAATATGACTTATCTAATTTTTTAATTGTTCAGCACTTTGACTCAGCGCAGTTGCTAATTCCGCACTATATGCCTGGCCAATCACTTTTTCATAGGCTGCATGTAAAGCACGCCACGCTGCCTCAACTTCAGCCGCCTTTTGAATGCCAGTTTGCGTTAAGTAAACTTTGGCTAAACGACCTTGGCTTTTAACGGTTACTAAATTTTGATACTTTAGTCTTTCTACAAAGCGGGCAATTGTTGATGGCGCAGTTGCTAAAGTTTCTGCGATATTTTTTTGTGCTTGCCCATCCTTTTCCCTTAGTACAAGTAAAATAAAGCCATAGGTAGGGGCCAAACCAACCGATTTAAAAGCTTGTTCAGCGTATTTATTCAACACTCGGTCTAGCTTCTTAACGGAAAAGAATAAACAGTGATTCAGCTGCGTTTTAATCGACTGCCCCACCTTGGCCATCTCCTTCAAAATCCAACGCTAAACCTTGTTGGTGCAAAACGGTCACGATTTCATCCCGTTTAAGCCAACCTTTAGCTAATTTTTTACCATTAATCTGATGCGTGAAGGAATCGATCCGCCGATTAGCATCACGTAAATCATAATAGGTACGAACAACTTTGTCATAAGCTTTTAAATCCGTTGCCTTAAAGCCAGTTTGGTAGGTATTTTCAAACGTTGTAAATGCCAAAGGTAACCGAGGTTTTAACTGTGGTTTCTGTGCTGGCACACCAACCTGTAAACCTAGCACTGGTAAGGTTAGCGGCGGCAAATTCAACAAGCGTACCATTTTTTGCGGATCATCATTGATTTTGCCCAAAATAACCCCACCTAACCCCATGCTTTCTGCTGCATTTAAGGTGTTTTGAACAGCAAGGACAGTATCCTGTAAAGCTTGGAAGAAAATATCCGTGGTGTGTAACCGACCATCATCGTTGCCAGATTGTTGTCGAATTTGTTGATTCCGATATAGATCTAACACAAAAATAAACAAATCACCGTTGCCACCAGCATAATTCAAAGCAGTGACATCTTGAATTGCTTGCCGCTTTTTAGCATCCGTAATGTGTACAATACTAAACTGTTGCATGAACATACTAGTAGAAGTATGCCGCGCAACTTCTAATAACGTCGTTAATTGTTCTTCAGACAGTGACACATCCTTAAATGCCCGGATGCTTTTGTGATTCAATTGATGTTTAATCGTTTCATTTTCAATCATCAAAACTTACCCCTTTCATTAAAACACATACCAAGTATCAGTTATAGCCTAGCATTAATTGCATGTACACACAATTAAACGACTAAAAAATTAATTAAATAACCTAAGCCGTTTTAATTTTAAAGTAACGAAAGTAACTAAAATTGCTTTAAGGCAGTCGCCTGGAATAAAAATTAAACTGCCTAGCAATGCTGCTTTTAAATTAACTGCTGTCACAAAAGTTAGATAGATTGCGCCACAAAAATTCACCCATAAAATACCGCCTAAAATATTACTGCCTAACAACCACCAAAAATTTAATCCGTGACCGCCAAGCTCACTTAAATAGCCAATGATAAAAGCAGCCACTGGCCAAGCTAAAAAAATAGCCCCCCGTCGGCCCCAGTAAAACAGCCCAGCCACCACGACCACCGGCCAAAAATGGCAACCCTAATAGCACTAAAATCGCCACAACGCTCACACTAAGCGTGCCATCTCGCTTACCTAACAAACTGCCTGCCAGCATAATGCCCATGGACTGTAATGTAATCGGTACTGGAATAAACGGTAAAGTCAGTGGCGGCATTAAACCTAACACAATGATAATTGCCGCGACTAGTGCTGCATACACAATTGAACGTGTCTTCATAAACAATTACACTCCGATTTTCAATTAGGATAATTGTTATTTTATAGGAATGTGCTTTTTACTGCAATGTGTTCCTTGCGGTTCAATAATAGTTGGAATAAAATGTACCGTCTAATGTACCGTCTGTAAATCCAGTTTGATACTTTTTAATCCATTTAGTTTAAAAATAAAACAGTCCTGTACTAACCTTTTAAAAGGTTAGTACAGGACTGAACTGGTTTAAAATCCTTTTATTCTATTCCCATTCAATCGTGGACGGTGGCTTAGAGGTTATATCGTACACAACGCGGTTAACGTGGTCGACTTCATTAACAATCCGGACTGAAATCTTTTGCAGCACGTCCCAAGGAATCCGAGCAAAATCAGCAGTCATGCCATCAATCGAGTTAACTGCTCGAATTCCGATAGTGTAATCATAAGTGCGGCCATCGCCCATAACCCCGACACTGCGGAAACCGGGCAAAACGGTGAAATATTGCCAGATGTCACGCATTAAACCGGCTTTTTTAATTTCATCGCGTAAAATAAAATCACTGTCGCGAACAATTTTTAATTTGTCCGGCGTAATTTCGCCAATAACACGAATACCTAAACCAGGACCTGGGAAAGGTTGACGCCAAACTAAGGTTTCTGGCATGCCTAATTTTTCGCCTAATTCTCGGGCTTCATCTTTAAATAATGTCCGTAAAGGTTCAATCAGTTTAAAGTGCATGTCTTTAGGTAACCCCCCCACATTGTGGTGTGATTTAATGGTTTGCGCAGTATCGGTACCACTTTCAATCACGTCGGTGTACAAGGTACCTTGCGCTAAAAAGTCGATGTCTTTTAGTTTAATGGCTTCGTCATTGAAAACTTGAATAAATTCATTCCCAATAATTTTCCGTTTCTTTTCTGGTTCGGAGACACCGGCTAGTTTATCCAAAAAGCGTTTTTGGGCATCAACTTTGATGATATTCAGACCAAATTTACCAACCAAGCTGTCCATGACTTGCTTGGCTTCACCTTTACGCAACAGGCCATGATCGACAAAAATACAAGTCAACTGTTTGCCAATCGCTTTGTGCAGTAAAACACCGACAACGGAACTATCAACACCACCGGAAAGTCCTAATAACACTTTACGAGAGCCTACTTCTTGGCGGATTTTCTCAATTTGCATCTCAATAAAATCATCCATGGTCCAATTGCTCCGTGCACCGGCAATGTCAAACGCAAAGTGGCGTAAAATCTCCCGGCCGTATTCCGTATTGCGGACTTCTGTATGAAATTGTAGTCCGTACAACTTATGTTTTGCATCTGCCATCCCAGCAATTGGACAATTTTTACTGGTTGCAGTCTGAACGAAACCATCCGGTACTTTAGTGACCAAATCACCATGACTCATCCACACCGTCTGATCAGCTGGAAGGTCTTTAAAAATTGGTGTACTTGAATTTGTTACATGGATATCAGCGTGGCCGTATTCCCGACTAGCTGCAGACTCTACCACACCACCAGGTAAAATTTGTGCCATTAGCTGCATGCCATAACAAATACCTAAAATCGGAATGCCTAAATTAAAGATTTCAGGATCGACCCGAAACGCGTCTTTGTCGTAGACACTATTTGGCCCACCAGAAAAAATAATGCCTTTAGGCTGCATCGCTTTGACTTTAGCTGCTGATATATTGTGTGACAGCAGTTCTGAATACACGCCAAACTCACGAATACGTCGTGTAATTAATTGATTATATTGACTACCAAAATCAAGGACGATAATTTTGTCAAAATCTTGCATTTTTGTCGTTGCCACCGAAGCCACCTCACTATAGAATTATTGTACTAATTGAACTTTCATATTATTTTCAATAAACACATTCTACTGATTACCATTGAGTTGGTCAACAGTTTACCCTAAAACTGTGTATAAAAAATGCTTGACATTAGAATTTGCGTAAATAAATTTGATTGATTCGATGATTCTCCGTTTTATGTAAAATTACATCTGCCCGACTGCGGGTAGGTAAAATGTAGTCGCGTAAATTAGGCAAATCATTAGTTCGCCAAACCCGTTTTGCCATCGCTAAAGCCGCACTGCGATCACCAATAGCATAAGGATAATAATAATTTGATGGATCGGTAAACGCGGTATCCAGCAACAATTTAAACCGATCTAAATACCATTTTTCAATTAAAGCGGGATCAGCGTCAACATAAATCGAAAAATCAAAGAAATCACTGACATAGATCTGTTGATTACTAGGTAATTGTAAAACGTTGATCCCTTCCACAATTAAAATGTCTGGGGAATCAATAATATCATAATCGTCCGGCAACACATCATAACTTTGATGCGAATATTTAGGGGCTTTAATCGGGCCTAAGTTATTTTTCACTTCATTCATAAAAGTGATTAAATGTTCCATATTATAACTTTCTGGAAACCCTTTGCGTGCCATTAATCCGCGCCGCTTTAACTCAGCGTTTGAATATAAAAAACCATCTGTGGTAATATTTTGGATTGTTTTTGTAGGGTAAGCCCGCGTCAGCAGAATTTCCAACAAACGGGCCGTTGTACTCTTTCCCACCGCAACGCTACCGGCAATTCCCACAATAAAAGGCGTTTTATGTAAATGCAGCCTTAAAAAGTTCGCGCGGTTTTGTTGCTGATTTTGGTACTGATTGTAATAAACATGAATTAAATGTCGTAAAGGCAAGTAAATTTCTTTCACATCAGCTAATGAAATCCGGTCATTTAATGACTTGGCCTGGTTTAATTCAGCTTGTGATAGTGGTGCCATGCCATTACGATAGAATCTCTTCCACTCTTTCCGATCAATCTTGTAATAATTCATTTCATTTTGCAAAACTAACTTCCCCCGATATGACCCCGGTTTTCCATAATTGTTTTAATGTAAGCATTATCAAAATTATAGCACAGCCGCACCATAAAATTAATCCTAAATCAGAACTAACTGTCTTAAAACATTTGCTAAATTTTCAAGCCGGTAATATCGCAATTTACACCATTTAAGCGTAAAATAAACCTACAAAATTGTTTACTTATCTATCCAACAAACAACACAAGTGAAAGGTAAAAGGGAGTTCATTATGAAAATTGCTGTGGTTACTGATAGTGCCAGTTACCTGACAAAAGAGCAGGCAGCGGCTAATCAGATTACTGTCGTTCCAATCACTGTCATTTTTGGTCAGCAGACTTATAAAGAAAATATCGATATCACCAATAAAGAATTTTATGAAAAATTAGCAAGTGAAAAAGAATTGCCCACGACAACACAAATTTCGTTGGGTCAAATTCAAGCAGTTTATGACCAATTGGCTGCCCAAGGTTATGAAGCGGTAATCAGTATTCATTTATCCAGCGGTATCACCAGCTTTATCAATAATTTACAAGCCTATCTCCCCAACATCACGAACATTAAAGTTTACCCTTTTGATTCTAAATTAACCAGTGCTGCTGAAGCCAATCAAGCGTTATTAGCTGCTAAATTAGTAAAAGCAGGTAAATCAGTCACTGAAATTTTAGCAGCCTTAACTGACTTACGGGCAACTCAGCACGTTGATTTTGTAGTGGACGATCTTAGCCATCTGGTCAGAACTGGCCGTTTAAATAATGCGTCTGCGTTTTTAGGTAATATGTTGCGGATTAAACCGATTTTAAGTTTTAATAAAGCAGGCCAAATCGTCGCGGTGGCCAAAGAACGTACCACACATCGGGCGTTTAACCACATCAAAAAAGACATCACTGATTTTATGCAAAAGGCCACTTATCCTGTACGACTTGATGTGGTTGATGGGGATAACCAAGCGACTAGTGCACAGTGGGTAGCCGATCTTAAAAAGAACTTTCCAAACGCTACCATCGATACTAGTAGCTTAGGACCAGTGGTTGGCGTCCATACTGGCCGCAAAGTGATGGCTGTGGTTTGGTCTCGCGATTATCAATCAATTAATTAAAAGCATCTGAAAGCAATTGTGCTATCAGATAGTGGCTTTCGTATAGTAATAAACATGGGGTGATTCATCGTGAATCACCCCATGTTTTCAACTATTAAGAAGTAACTAGCCATCTATTTGGTACACTTTTATATTTAACCTTTGAACATAACGCAAGTTATCATTAAAAAGCTCAGCCAATCCGAAATTCTTGTTCAAATTTAGTATCAACCACCGTCTCACCATCAACCACGTGAGTAGGCACACTGTACAGTAATTGTTTATCCATTAGATAGCGGGTGAAAACTTGCCGTTTAGGAACATTGAGAATATCGGTATTTTGTGGCTGTGCAAAACTAACTTTAACTAATTGATATTGACGTTTAAGACTTAAAATGACCTGTTCAATCGCACGTAGCGCAACTTCACCGCTTTGCAACAATAATGGTGGTGTTGCTTGCCGGTTAAATACAGTCTCACCAGAAAATAAAATTTGCCGCTGACCATTTAACGCTGTTTGTACGGCAGTGTAGCCGATAGTGACAGTATTTGCTCTAATTTTATTTTTAAAGTTAATTTGATACTTCTCCATAATTCCCAACCCCTATATAATCCTAGCTATATTTTAGCATATTATAGCAATTAGGCAGACAGCTTGGTTAGAATTACTACCGATTAATCATCCAACTGATAAGTTGTGTATGGCACTTTAGTTAGCAAAGGAGAGAGTGTCCCTTGCACTAATAAAGTTAATCGGTGCATCGCCCGTGAAGTAATGGTATATAGCAGCTGTCGTTCATCTTCCGCATGGTAATTATCAGCATTGACTTGCCAAGCAATGACTGCATCAAATTCTAGTCCCTTTGCCAAATACGACGGCACAATGATTGTACCACTGGCCAAGCGTTGGTTTTCTGATTGAATTAAAGTTGTTTTAATCCCTTGTGCTCGCAGTTTTTCGTAGAGCGCACGACTTTCAGGTAATGTTTTGGTAATGATTGCAGTGGCCTTATTAGCAGTCGTATTGGCCGTTAATTGCTTCTTCAGTGCCGTCAGCAAAGCGCGCTCTTGTTGGCGTACCACAATGTTTGGCAACGGTCCTTGCCGTTTAAAAGCATTCACTGCTTCGCCATTGCGTAAAATTGCTTTAGTAAAAGCGGTAATCTGTTCGGTAGACCGGTATGATTGCGTTAACTGTACAACACGTGTGTCTTCCGGCTGAAACATTGTTGCCAATTCCTTTAGTAAACTATGACTACTTTCCTGCGTAAAAATAGCTTGGTTTAAATCTCCCAATAGTGTAAAGCGCGCCTTTGGAAAGCTAAACTTCAGAAAACTTAATTGATACGGTGTGTAATCTTGAATTTCATCAATGAACAAATAGCGAATGTCACGGTCCCCATGTTTACCGGTCATTAAGTCATATAAATATAAATATGGCGTGACATCGGCCATCGCTAATTTTTTAGCACGCAATCGTTCTAGCACCTGATTAACATGCAATTGCCAATCATTTTCTGTTAAACTAAACTTTTGCAACTCAAGATACTGCGGTACTTGCCGTAAGAAATCAATGTACTGTGCTTTAATGTTTAAAAAGCGATTGCGGACAATTCCCCGCCGAACACTGTTAAAAGCCGCGGTCACAACTCGACGCGCTAAAAAGCGGAATTCTTTATCGCCATTTTCAAAATTGTGCGGATGATTACCATACCATTTACGTAAGCCTTCATCATCTAAATCTTCAATAAAATCGCTGACCCATTTTGTCTTCATTTCAGAATTGATCCGACGACCTAAATATTTCAGCAATTCTTCTTTAGTTGCTGTTAGACGATTACCTAGATGATAATTAGCATTATATTTATAGTAATTTTTTACAATCCGCGCTTGATCAATAAACACTTCATGCCGTAATTTAATGTCACGGAAACGCATACCCTGTTTTTCCAAACTATGTGCATACTGTTGAGTCGCTTGTGCAAATGCCAGACTACCTTTTAATTGGTCAATCCGTTTATCTAGTTTAGACTCAGCTTTTTCAAAACGAGTAAATAAATTTTCAACCGTTATGTTAGGCAAACGCCGTGCTGCGTATTGATAATAAGTGAGTTGAACCATATTTTGTTCGCCTAATTCCGGCAATACGCCACCAACATAGTCATTAAAAAGTTGATTTGGTGAAAACATGATGACCTGACTAGAATTTAAATTACCGCGGTAACGGTACAGCAAATAAGCCACGCGCTGCATAATCGCTGATGTTTTCCCGGAACCAGCCGCACCTTGAACAAACAGTAATTTTGCTTTTGTGTCACGGATAATTTGATTTTGTTCGCGCTGAATGGTTGTAACAATGCTCTTCATTTTTGTGTCGGCTTGTTCACCTAATACTTCCATTAGCATTTGGTCGCCAATAGTTTCTTGAGTGTCGAACATGGTTTGAATTTGGCCGTCATGAATAATAAACTGACGTTTGAGCTTCACATCGACTGCCTGCTGACCATCTGGTGTTTGGTAAGTGACTCGTCCCAAATTACCGTCATAATAAATCGATGAAATCGGTGCCCGCCAATCATAAATTAAAAAGTGATTGTGTTGATCCGTAAATGAACTTAACCCAATATAAATCGTTTCTGGCTTAGTTTCCCTGTCTTCCTGAAAATCAATTCGAGCAAAATAAGGCGTTTTTTCCAGCCGTTGCAAAACATCTAGGTGCTGCGCAGAATGCTGCCAACTGTTGTTTCGCTCATTGAGCATTTGTTGTTGCTGTCGGATAGATAAAGCAGTATCCATTAACGATTCATACGAGCCTACGTTGATTCGAACGTCATTATAAAAATTATTGTTGATCTGTTTCTCGTCACTTTTAGCAGCAGTAATTTTCTGTTTTAGATCAGATTCCGTCTGCTTGATTTTTCTAATGACATCATCAACCCGTGCCTGTTCTTGTTGCTTGTTTGTGTCAGCCATATTACGCTAACCTCCCACTTTTAACCATCATTAAAACCATGTTAACAAAATATTTTCGGATAAATAATTGTAGCACTTCAATCATGGTGAAACAACTTTAGTGGCAGCCACTAAAGTTTAAAATCAGTTAAAAACCGGACAGAAAGCTAGCAGGAATTAGTCCTAGAGCGTAAACTAAAAGTATTGTTAGCTAAAAGCAAGCGAGGGATTAATGATGTTGCACACCATTTTCTATGCGATAACCCATTTAGAAAGTTTATTGTTGCCAATTTTTCAATATTTCGATTATTGGAGTTACGCCATTTTATTTTTAATTATTTTTGTTGAAACCGGCTTAGTGGTGTTCCCATTTTTACCTGGTGAATCCATTATTTTCATCAGCAGTACGCTGGCAGCACGGGACAGCTTTTTTCTAGACATCCGCTTATTATTTTTGGTCTTTTTCTTTGCTGCATTGATTGGTGATACCGTTGATTTTGAAATCGGCCGTCACCTAGGCCATTGGCGTTTCATTAAACGCCACATTCCTGAGGAACGGTTACAGCATGCCACTAATTTTTTTGTACGCCATGGCGGTAAAACAGTTATTTTTGGCCGGTTTATTCCAATGATCCGCACTTTTGTGCCACTGATTGCGGGCATGTTTAAAATGGGGCATCCCCGCTTTGCAATCTACAACTTCATCGGCGTTTTATTATGGGTTGGTACAGGAAGCTTTTGTGGTTATTATTTAGGGGCATTGCCTTTCGTTCAGGAACATTTTTCATTAATTTTACTCAGTATTGTATTAATTGCACTCATCCCGAGTTTTAGTGCCGGTTTATTCAATTTAATGAAAAAGAAAGCATAAGATGTTAAACTAAGCGCATTCTACAAATGCGGAGGAACTTTTATGGCACAATTATCTTTACTCATCGTTTTACTAGCTGCCTTAATGACACCTTTAGTGATGGCTCGCTTTAAAATTGCAGTGGTTCCCACTGCAGTCGCTGAAATTATTGTGGGCATTGTTTTAGGTAAAAGCTTATTGAACGTAATCCAACTCACGCCAGAATTAAATCAGCTATCCACCCTAGGTGTAATTATTTTAATCTTTTTATCAGGCATGGAGATTGATTTTGATTTATTCAAGCCGCACAAAAATACCGCTAAAGGCACAGCAAGTAAATGGCCACCACTAAAATTAGCCAGCAGTGCTTATGCGAGTATCTTATTGACTGCCGGTTTATTAGGTTGGTTATTACACGCTACTGGGCTGTTTAATGATGTTTTATTGACAACCATTTTATTTTCAACCATCGCTTTGGGCGTTGTGATTGCTGCCTTAACGGAAAAAGAATTACTCAGTAAGCCTTTTGGACAAACAATTTTGTTAACTGCTGTTTTAGGTGAAATCATCCCATTGTTAGCTTTGACCGCCTATTCTGCCCTCAATGGTGGTCATTCTGCCAGTTTGTGGTTAGTGCTACTGATCTTTTTGGCAGCAATTATTTTATTGTTACGTTTTCGCAGTATTCATCGCTTTTTTGAAAAAATTGACAAAACGACTACACAATTAGATATCCGACTAGCCTTCTTTTTAATTTTCACGCTAGTACTCATTGCCGAAAAAGTCGGAGCGGAAAATATTTTAGGCGCTTTTTTAGCTGGTATTGTGATGAAGCTGCTACAGCCTAGTCAGGCGACTCGGGATAAACTGACCTCAATTGGTTATGGCTTTTTTATCCCCATCTTCTTTATCACTACCGGTGCCAAACTTAATTTACGGACCTTGCTGGCTGACCGCGACTCACTAGCATTAATTCCCATCTTATTCATTTGTTTTATCTTGGCTAAGGCCATTCCGGTTATCTTATTTCGCCAACGGTTTACCATCAAAAATGCTATTGCTGGTAGTTTTCTTGCAACAACCACCATTACGCTAGTTTTGCCGACGTTACAAGTTGCACAAAACTTGAACGTCATTACTAGTCAACAAGCTGGCGCTTTTATCTTAGCTGCTGTTTTAACTTGTGTCATCTCTCCGATTATTTTTAATAAATTGTACCAACCAGAAAAAGCCGATCTAGTTAAAACCCGCGTCACATTTATTGGTGCTAACATTTTAACCATTCCAGTTGCACAGCGACTCTCAAAGGGCTGGTATCAAATTCGGATGTTAACCGATCAAGTTAAAAATTACCGCACCTATAATAGTGAAGCACACAATGTTATCCTGCTCAATAATCTTGCGGAGAATTCGTTGCAGCAAGCTAACGCCTTTGATACTGACATTTTAGTATTGGGCCACTTCGATCACGAAGTCAATGTCCGCTTAGCTAAAGCTGCGGTTCGCCACGGTGTGCCCCGCATCATTGCGCGTTTTGAAAGCCGAGATGTTGCAGATGATCGCTATGATGTTTTAGCCGCACAAGGGGTAGAGATTTATAATAGTTTTGACATCAATATTAGTATGTTACGCAAAACGATTGAATCACCATCGACTTTAAAATTACTGACAGACAAAGATGCTGGGCTTTACGAAGTTACGGTCCGCAACCGACGCTTTGCTAACCGCGAACTCAAATCATTGCCGTTTATTGAAAGCATCACAATTAGCCGAATTTACCGCAATGGTCAGTTCATCCCGCCGCACGGGGATACTTTTATCGAACAAAACGACCACCTTATTTTTACTGGCGATAAAACAGCTGTCCCCCGCATCCGGCGCTTACTCAGCATTCGTAATTAAAGAAGGCCATTAATTTGCAATTCAAACGTCCCCTATTTTTATTTTTTGTTATGCTGTTACTAGCTGGTTGTGGCATTGTTGAGCCAAATACCACCCCTAAATCAACTTTTCCACAAACGCATACGCAAGATATTTTCACAGCAACAGTTTCAGCTAAAGAAGCAGTTAAATTAGTTAAACAACAAGTTCCTCATGCTACATTATTAACGCTAAAATTAAAAAAATCGCACCATCACTACCGCTACCAAATTCAATTGCGCCACCAACAATATGATTACCAATTTACTGTTAGTGCAACTAAACCAATTGTTTTAGATAAACAGCAAAAAAGATTAACTAAACAAAATGCACACCGCGAACCGCTTAAATTGACCAAGTTAAAATCGTTACCAGCAATCAAGCAAGTGGCTATCAGCGAAATTAATGACGGTCGCATTGTGAGTTACACTTTAGCTAAGCGGCAGCAAATTACCTACTATGACTTATTAATTCACAGTCGTGCCCACCATACTGTTCGACTCCGAATTGATGCACAACAAGGTAACATTTTAGAACGACAGCAAGTATAAATTGATAAATCATTTGTCTTAACAAAAACGACCACTTCACAAATGTGTAAAGTGGTCGTTTTTTAATTTAAATTCTTTTAATGCGGTTGTTCATCTGCACCGTAGTAACTTGGCGGCGTCACTTGTACAGGATGTTGTTTTAGCCAGCGCGCAACTTGCTGTCCCAAAATTTTAGCCTTAGTACTAGCCATGTCTATCTGCCGTTGCGAAATCTGATTAACGTGGACGCCAGCTGTAATGGTACAAGTACCTTTAAGCATAGGCTGAATTTGCTTAGCCAACACCTTTGCTAACAACCCATCTTTATGCAAACGCCCATCATGACTAGGAAAGCGGATAGTCTGTGCAGCTGATTGTGGACTTAAAGTGGTGACTGTGCCAACATGCGGATGGTCACCACCAGTAATGACTAGCAGCAAATCTGGCCCAATTTGCTGTAATTGAACCTTGATTAGATAGCCAGCCTGTGTGTCAGTAAACGTGGCTTTCATTGTGTCACCCCATTTCCTTGCCATCTAGGTGCAGCATGATTAGCGATCGCTAGCGCGTCTAACAGCTTCATTGTCTGGTGGTTGACTAAATCTTGAATCTCAGTGGGATGATCATAAAAAGATGGAATTGGTGGTATGATTTGTACCCCTAGACGAGCTAATTTAGTCAGGTTTTCTAAATGTAGGACACTCAAGGGCGTTTCGCGAGGCACTATAATTAGCTTACGTTGCTCTTTTAATGCAACATCTGCCGCTCGGGAAATTAAATTGTCTCCATAGCCACTAGCAATCCCAGCGACCGTTTTCATACTGGCCGGGACAATTACCATGCCATCATTTAAAAATGAACCACTGGCAATGGCTGCACCTAGGTCATTATTATGGTAAGTAACAGTTGCCAATTTTTTTACTTGTGTCAAAGTTAAAGTTGTTTCTAAAGCTAAGTTTTGCTTTGCCCATTGACTTAAAACTAGATGCGTTTCAACATCTGGGATTGCCGCTAATTTTTTTAATAAATCAATAGCATAAATTGTCCCAGAAGCACCAGTGACGCCGACAATAATCCGTTGCATAAAATCTGCCTCCAAATGGTTAGCTGGTTTTAGTTTATCAGTGGTGAGTAATTGTAAACAAATCGTATTTGGCTTATTATGATGCCAAATAGGACTATTGAAAGGAAATAAACATGAACTTGGAAGACTTACAGGCATTCATTCAAATCTACCACACGAAAAATATTTCGCACGCTGCCGTTCAATTAAACATGACACAATCTGCACTGTCTAAACGATTAAAAAGTTTACAACGTAGTGCTGGTATTGAACTTATCAACACGCAAAACCACCGTCAACTAAAAATTACGGATGCCGGCGAATCCTTTTACCATTATGCCAAATTAATCACGACACAGTATGATTTGATGCAAGATGATATGCAAGCTTACCAAACATTGAAACGTGGGAGTTTAGTGATCGGAACTGTCCCTGTATTAGCACAATATGGACTCACTCAAGCTTTTACAGACTTTATGACAGCTTATCCGCAAATTAACTTGCGCTTACAAGAAAGTGAAGGTAACACCCTCATCGAACAATTGCAGACAAATCAGCTTGATTTAGCCATTGCACGCGATTTACAAACGGACCAACTAGCAGGCAAAAGCTACCAGCAAGAGACCATTTGTCATGATCAACTCATGGTTATTTTAGCCGCTAATCATCCCTTAGCACATTATCCAAGCGTTACTTTAAACCAATTAGCCGCTTACGATTTTACGTTGCTACCACCTGGTTCTGGCATTTACGAGCGAATCAGTACACTCTGCGCTCAAGCAGGATTCACCCCAAATATCCGTTTTGAAAGTACCCACATTGAAACAATTTTAAGCGTTGTTGCGCATTCACAGCAAGTCACACTACTATTCAGGCAATCAACATCGCCATTCATGACAACAAAATTATGTTTAAAACCTTTAGCACAGCCAATTTATAGTAATTTAAAATTAATCACACCCCGCCACCCACAAAATGCCGCGATAATCCAAATGCGACGTTATTTAAAACAAACATATTAATGGGACTTAAAAAGCACTATCAGCATTTTTTACGCTTATAGTGCTCCTTAAGTTTTATTTTTCTAACGGATTAACTGCCACTAGCTTGCCGGTGACACCCACTTGAATGCCTTGTGCAATTTTATCTTTTCTAGTCGCATGGACAACTTGAAATTTGTTTTGCTTAACGATCAGTGGATTAGTTGATTTAAAGTTAGCTGGTAAAGGCTGATTAGTGCCTTTAATCACCATAACAATAAATTTAAAACCTGTGGGATGCACTTTGCACGGACTATAGTGTAATGTGTCGCTGTAAAATTCCACGACAGTTCCTCGTGGCACAAAAAATAATTTTGCTTTTTGATCAGCAGCAAATTCTCCTGCAACAAAATCACTGCGTTTTCCTAAAACCATTACCACATCAGTTTGGAAAACATTAACTTCACTACCTTGATGAAACTCAACTGCAGATAGGCTAGTACTTTGACCGACACACTCGCCAGCTTGAATTGGCATACCAGCATAAATATCACGGCCAATTTTTTGCAGTTCAGGGATAGCTTCTAATTCTGAATTGCTAGTACGATAAAAATTTTTATCCTGGGGAATAGTAATGCGTTTGTCCATGTAAGCATTGATTGCTGTTAAATCATATTGTGAATAAACTTGCCCATAACGCGCAAATTCTGGTGCTGTTAACGTCTGAATTTGATATTGCGGATTTATCCGTTGAATTGCGGCTAATGTTACTTTTTCATCTTTTTGCATGCTTTAATCCCCTTAAATTGCTTGCACGTTAACTTTTGCAAAGTATTGATCAAATAAATTAGGGTTAATGAAACCAGTCGGTGCCTCCATAGTGTTTAACATGCCAGTTGTCATTCCAGTTTGTAAGACTTGTTGATCTGGCTTCTTAGCCTCAAGCGCCATGGCCAACCCTGCTAATGTCGAATCTCCTGAACCGACTGGACTAACCACTTTAATTTTAGGAATTGTGGCTTGATAATAATGATCACCGTGTTTAGCCACTGCACCAGCAGCACCTAATGAAACCACAATCCAATCAACGCCTGTAAAAATTGGTGCCTGGAGCGCTTGTTTTAAGCTAGCTAAATCATGGCCATCAACTTGCTGCCCCAATAATTGACTGATTTCTGCTTCATTTGGCTTAATTAAATTCGGTTTAGCATCACTTTCTAAGGCTGCCTTTAGCGAAGCACCAGAAGTATCTAACAAAACAGCTACACCCGCTTGATGTGCCAATTGAATCATTTTAGCGTAAAAATCAGGTTCTAAACCACCAGGCAAACTACCAGACATAGTGACTAATGAAACTTGCGTTAATAATTTTTGATAATGCTTCAAAAAGTTAGTCGCGTCAGTTGATGTTAAAGTGGGGCCCGCTTCTAATATTTCAGTTTGATTACCCCCATCATGTAAAATCGCAATCGAATTCCGTGATTCCTGATCAATGTGAGAAAAATCATGTTTGATTTGATCATCATCTAATCGTGCTTCAATATAAGCACCAAAATGCCCGCCTAAAATACCAGTTGCCAGCAAATCTCGGCCCATCAAGGAAATGACACGAGAAACGTTTAATCCCTTGCCACCAGCTGTTTTATGCACTTCTTTGACACGATTAACCGTATCAATTGCTAAATGCTTTAATGGATAAGACATATCGATCGATGGGTTCATAGTTACCGTTAGTATCAAAATAACACTCCTTTATCTTTTAACAATAAGATTGGTTGCGCGTGTGTAAAATAAAATTCCCCGTCTAATAACAAACAGCGAATAATCCACTGCGTGAATCATTCGCTGTTTTAGACTGCATTTTAATGCCAGCCCTTTAACACACTTACACCAACTTGACGCAGCTTGTAGTGTGCTTATTTAATTACTTAGTTGCAACTTTATCTTTCCAAGAAGACGCTGTGTCAGCTAAGACTTTGTTTAACCGTTCGATGTTGGCTTTGCCTTGATCGCGTAACCATTTCCGGCCAGCTTCATCGCCTTGAGCCGCGTAAGGTTCAACGCCTGGTTTCCAAGTTGCCCGACCACAGAGAACACCATTAAAGGTGGAGCCAGCACTTTTAGCTAATTTTAATTCTGCCAAGAACATTTCGTTAGTCACACCTGCACTCAAGAAGATAAATGGCAGGTCGGTAGCATCACTTTGTTCTTTGAAGTAAGCAGCTGCCTGTTCTTTAGAGTAAACTGGTTCAACGCCAGCTTCAGTATAGCTGGCAACATATGCCATGTTAACTGGCACTTCAACTTTTAATACGGTAACGCCATATTTAGGTTGTGAAAATTCTTTAGTTGTTTCAATAACTTTATGCGGTTTAACTTTAGCGTACTCAGCTGACTTAACGCTATCCATTTTGCCATCATAAGTGACTAATTCCAAAAATAGTGGTAAATCAACAGCAGCAGCTTCCGCACCAACCCGTTCTACAAATGCTTGCTTACGATCGATGATATCTTGGCTTTCATCTGGATCGTAATACAGTAAGAATTTAACAGCATCTGCACCAGCTTCTTTGAGCCGCCGTGCAGACCAGTGCTCTAATAAATCAGGGAAACGTCCCGGTTCAGTTGTGTCATACCCAGTTTTTTCATAGGCTAACAGCAAACCAGCATTTTTATCCCGAACCTTTGAAGCTGGTAGGCCATATTCTGGATCTAACAAGATTGAAGAAGCATAAGGCGTTAATTCTTCTGCAATTGCTTCTTTAAAATGAACGATTTCAGTCTCATTAGCTGGTTGGTTAGCAGCTTTGGCAATCATCTTTTTCAACGAACCACGTTGGTCAATTGCTAAAGCACTGATTACACCTGCTGAATTAGATAAACGGTTCAAAGCGGCGTTAACGCCAGGAGTTAATTGAAGTGTCATAATGAATGGTTACTTCCTTTCAGTTGAATAAAATCACTAAACAGTTAAGCCCAAATATGCTTAGTCGTGATAATAGCCTTCTGCCCACTTTTTATTTTCTTCATCAAAGAAGTGTGCATTATCTTTTTGTTCTGGATTTGGTTTGGCAATTTGATCAATCTTAGCAATAATCGCTTTATTTTCAGGTGTTTCTTGGTATTTAGCTGCTAAGAAAGCCTTCACAATATCTTCAGCTAAATGTTTGCCAACTGTGGCGCCACCAAATGCAACAACATTTGCGTTTAAATATTCTTTGGCGTACTCAGCTTGAGCAACATTGTCGACTAAAGCAGAACGAATTCCTTCATTTTTGTCAGCTGCAGTGCCAATACCAACACCGGTTCCGCATAAAACAACACCAAGATCAGCACGACCATCCGCAACATCTTCAGCAACTTTTTTACCAAAAATTGGGTAATGTGTCCGTGTGGTATCATAGGTACCTTCGTCAATAACTTGATGCCCCATCGCTTTTAACATATTGGAAATGTGGATTTTAATGTCGGTCACAATGTGATCGTTACCAAGTGAAATAATCATAATCTCATGATCTCCTTCTTCATTGTAATGAAATAATGCGCTTTAACTTTACTGTTATAAATTGCCATCAACTAAATCATTTTTTCCAGCATATCTAAACGAATCTGGTGCCGGCCGCCAGCATATTCAGTGTCCAGATAATGTTGCACAATACTGTAAGCTAAGTCTTCTGCAATAATTCCTGAACCTAAGGCAATTGCTTTAGCACCATTATGCATTGCAGTCATATGAGCAGTATTTTCTTCAGTTACATTAGCAGTAACCATGCCCTTTACTTTATTGCTGGCCATCATTGAGCCAACACCGTAGCGATCGAACATAACTGCTTTATGTGCTTTGCCACTCAATACTTGGTCAGTAACAGCTAAGGACGAATCAACAAAATCTGCTGCTGGTTCTGGCGTAACATCAATCACATCATAATCATGCTTTTGTAAATAAGACTTTACTTTTTCTTTTAATGCAAAGCCGTCTTTGTCTGCACCTAAAACAACTTTCATGAATGAGATCCCCTTTATTTATAATTTGTAATAACATTGGTATACATTTGATAGTGCCGCCGATCACGATCGGTGACGGCTGGATCAGTAATTAAACCGGTTACCATATCTAGTTGGTAAAAATTGTAGAAATCTTCAAAGTTTAACTTGTAATGATCTGCAACAATGTAGGTTTCATGTGAATTTTGTAAAGCAATCCTTTGCGTCTGTCCTTCTTCTGGCGAAGCATTAGTCGCTTGATTGTTTAACACACCATTTACACTAACGAAAGCTTTACTCATGCGCAGCTTTGCCAAGAATTCATTGGTTAAGCTTCCAATAAATGCACCGCTATGTGGCCGGTAAGTCCCACCAACCAAACATAAATCATAATTATGATGATGGGCTTCAAAAGATTCAAAAACCGGTAAGCTGTTAGTGACGATTCGAACATTTGCCACATTTAAATGGGTTGCAACCAATTCGTTAGTTGTACCTGGCCCTAAAAAAATGGTCTCATTATTTTGAATCTTAGCTGCCACAATGCGGGCAATTTGTTGTTTTTCAGCAACATGTAACTGCTGCTTTTCACTGCGGGATAATTCCTTATCCTTCACATAATGTAAACTTTGTGCACCACCATGAATCCGGATCAAGCGATTTTCCTTTGCTAACTCATCCAAATCACGGCGAACCGTCATATTTGAAACGGCAAGCCGCCTCACAATTTCTCTAACTGTAACGATACCCTTTTGATCCGTTAGTTGACTGATAGTCATTAACCGTTCTTTTTTTAGCACGCTCACCACCTCATGTTCGTTTTTGTTTCATTTAGTTCACTTTGCTCTACAAATCGTATTTTAGCCCGGTAACGGTTGCATGTCAATATAAATAGCTCATTTTGTAATAAATAAAAAATGCCTAAATTAGCGGTTGACATTTGAAAGCGATTGCCTATAATAGGAATTGTTAGCGAATGAAACAAAAACAAACATTTTGTAACGTGAGGTGGTTTATGAATATGACAAGTACAACGCAAGATTCGTTGTTCAGCCCGGAAGCGGTTTATATTTCCAGCGCAACTAGCCAAGATGAGCTATTTTCAGAAATTGCAGCTAAATTATTAGCACGTGATTTTGTTAAGCCAGCCTTCTTAGATAATCTCATGCAGCGCGAAAAGGATTACCCAACCGGTGTTGATATGTCTGTCGTTAGTGCAGACTACCCTAACATTGCCATCCCGCATACAGAAGGCGAGTTTGTCAATGTTCGCAAGATTGTCCCTATTAAGTTACTGACGCCAATTGATTTTGGTAATATGATTGACCCTAGTCAAAAATTTCCGGTTTCCTTCTTATTTATGATTTTAAATAATGATCCTGAAGGTCAAGCCAATGTGCTAGCACAAATTATGGACTTTTTAACCACAACTAATCATAACCAATTGTTAGCTTTCTTTAAGAGCAAAGATACTAACGCTGTTTATCAATTTTTGAATAGTAACTTTAATAAATAAACATCCTATAGGAGGGAATTTTTATGATTAAAATTTTAGCTGCATGTGGTGCCGGAGTTAACTCCAGTCATCAAATCAAGGACGCATTGGAAAAAGAAATGGGCAACCGTGGTTACGAGGTTAAAGCTGACGCTGTAATGGTCAAAGACATCAACGAAGATATGTTAAAGAATTATGATATCTTCACACCAATTGCTAAAACTGATTTAGGCTTTGAACCTAGCATTCCAGTTGTTGATGCTGGCCCAATCCTTTACCGGATGCCTGCAATGGCAAAGCCAGTTTACGATGCAGTCGAAAAGATTATTAAAGAAAAAGGCCTTAGCTAAGGCTTTAAAATGAAATGGCGGAATATTTGTCGACATCATACTGACATTTATTCCGCTTACATATGGACTGGAAAATATTGCTTCCAGTTCAAAAAATATAAAGGAGTGAAAACTTCATGCAAACCATCATTCATTTCGCCAATCTGATCTTTAAACCGATCATTGACTTGGGTGCGCCGCCAATTATGTTAATTGTCTTAACATTAATTGCTTGGGCTATCGGGGTTAAATTTTCCCGTGCCCTCGAAGGTGGTATTAAACTAGCGATTGCATTGACTGCGATTAGTGACATTATTAATTTGCTAACCACACAATATCAATCCGCATTAAATGCTTTCGTTAAATCAACCAACATCGTTAACTGTTACCGATGTTGGTTGGGCACCACTTGCAACCATCACATGGGGTTCGCCTTATACCTTATTCTTTCTAGCCATTATGATTATTGTTAACTTAGTCATGTTATTCTGGAATAAGACAAACACCCTAGATGTAGATATCTTTGATATTTGGCACATGTCTTTCACCGGCCTGATGGCTATCTTCTTCGGTGCTAACTTATTTGTTGCGACTTTATTAGTTGTCTTTATCGGAGTTTTAAAGATTTTGAACTCTGATGTCATGAAACCAACCTTTAACGATTTACTAGACAACTGGGATAATCCAATGACAACAACGCATCTAAACTACATGATGAACCCTGTCATTATGGTATTCGATAAGTTGTTCGATAAGATTTTCCCTTGGTTAGACAAATTCGACTTCGATGCTGCAACCTTAAACCGTAAAATTGGTTTCTGGGGTAGCCGTTTCGCAATTGGGATGTACTTAGGTATCTTTATTGGGATTTTGGCACAACAAGATATTAAATCAATCTTTACATTATCCTTTACTGCTGCAGTCTGCTTGGAGTTATTCTCTTTAATCGGTTCATGGTTCATCGCAGCCGTAGAACCATTATCACAAGGGGTTACAGACTTTGCTAACAAACGTTTAGGTGGTCGTAAATTAAATGTCGGACTTGACTGGCCATTTATTGCCGGCCGTGCCGAAATTTGGGCTGCTGCTAACGTTTTAGCACCAATTATGTTGTTAGAATCATTAGTTTTGCCAGGTAACAAGATTTTACCTTTAGGCGGTATCATCGCCATGGGGGTTACACCAGCATTATTAGTTGTCACACGTGGCCGGATTATCCGGATGATCGTTATCGGTGCAATTGAATTACCAATTTTCCTTTGGGCTGGTACGTTGTCCGCACCATTCATCACAAGCACTGCCAAATCAATCGGTGCATTACCAACTGGTTTAGCTAAAGGTGCGCAAATCGCTGCGTCAACTAAAGAAGGACCGTTGGAACAATTTATGGCAATTATCATTGGTAAAGCTTCTAAAGGCGATATGATGATGTTGTTGTATGCTGTACTTGCAATTGCTGCTTACTTAGCATTATTCTTCTGGTACCGTCATGAAATGAAGAAACGGAATCAGAAGTACTCTGATGATGGTAAAGAAGTTGCAGATGATGCTAAATTAATTCCTGATCACGGTGCAGAAGCTGCTAAATAAGAAATTTAAGAAACAAAAAAACGACTGGAAAATTCCAGTCGCTTTTTTGTTTCTCAGTATCACTCACTTACGATAACGTAATGAGCCATCAAATTTTAAGACTTTAAATAAGGCGTAAACCGTAATTAACAATGCAATAATGGTGAAAAACCAATTGTCAAAAATGGCCCGCACAATGTGGGCAATAATCACAATCACTGCCCAAAATAATAAATTCTTTCTTCGCGGTGTCATACTTACCTCCAATGGTATTAATGGGAAACTACTGAATATACACTATTCTACACACTTCTAATACAAGTTGAAATTTATAAACGAATAGTCACGATAATTACTCAGCAGTCGGTACATCATTACTATCAATAACATCATACAACAAATGTGTCTCAGGTGCCTCTGCTGCAATAACTGGTGCTTGTTGGGCCAATTTAGCTGCAGCTTGGGCATCAGTTTGATCACTATAGATTGTCATCAGATTTTCCCCTGCTTTTACAGGTGCGCCAATTTTCTTATCCAAAATGAAACCAACGCCAGCAGTACTTCCTAATTGTTGTTGCAACTGAGCTAGCTGGGCCATATCCCAAGCGGCAATGTAGCCTGTTTGCGGTGCACGCACCATGGTTTTATTAGGCGCAGCAGGTAATAACTCTGGTTTGCTAATAAAATCCAGATTAGCCTTTTGTGCTGTGAGCCAATCCTTAAACTTAGCTAAAGCTTGCCCATTTTCCAAGCTTGCCGTTAGCTGTGTGCGCGCGTCAGCAGCAGTACCTTGATAGCCACCTAATAAAGCTAGCTGGGCGCCTAAAGAAAGTGCCAATTCACGTAAATCAGCAGGTCCATGTCCCTGCAGTGTTTCCACTACTTCGCGAATTTCCCAACTGGCACCAATCGCTGCGCCAACCGGTTGATTTAAATCCGAAATCACAGCTAATGTTCGCCGGCCGACCTCTGATCCTACAGTCACTACCTGCTGCGCTAATTGCCGCGCCTGATTTAAATTCAAACCGTGATTTCCAGTCTTGATATCTAAAACCAATGCATCTGCGCCTGCAGCAATAGGTAAACTTAACAGCCGACTAGTCATCAATGCAGATAAAGTTGCTGTACCAGTTTCTACTTCCAACTTAGTTAATTGTTGCTGTAAAGGTGCCAGTTCACTGACAGGAGTAGCTGCTACCAGCCCTACTTGCTGCAATGTTGTAACAAATTCATTTGCCGATAAATTAATTTTTAATTCCGGCACCGCTGCCAATTTCTTCAATAAGGTTGTTGATTGTTTTAACGGCGCCATCATTTGAAAAATCGGAATGCCTAAACTTGCAACCAGCGGAAGCACAACTAAAGCTGTTTTATCTCCTAAGCCACCAGTTGATAGACAAGCGACTTTAACTCCTGGCAACTGGCTTAAATCATAAATACCGCCTGAATAAGCCAGTGCCATGGTTAAATCCGTTAATTCTGTGGTACTAGACATTTCATGATCATTAAACGTATCCAAAAAAGCACCAATTTGCGCTACAGACATTTTTTTAGTCACCATTGCTTTGGTGATGAATTTAATTTCTGCTGTGGTTAACTTTTCAGCGCGGCGCCGTTTATTAATTAAATCAATTAACTGCAATGACATGATCCTTCCTTTCTAACCTACCATTAACAAATTTATAGCCGCATGTTATCCTGTTTGCAGTATAACATTTTCAACCAATAATTTCCGCTCCTTACTTATCAGTATTCAAAAATAAGCGTATACTAGCATATATACTTATGTCGAATATCATGAGTGAGCAGTTTTGTTACGAGAGGAAGGATTAGTTTCAATGCTTGAAAAAACATTTTATAAAACACTTTTTAGCCATTCATTCAACATCCCAGTTAAAGTAAACTATTGGGATGGTAAAAGTGCTGTCTATGGTGATGGCGAACCGGAAATCACTATTACCATGAATGATGAGATTCCGATGAAAGCTATCTTAAACAATGCGTCATTAGCACTTGGTGAAGCTTACATGGATGGTAAAATTGAAGTGACTGGTGCACCCAACAGCATTCAAAAGTTACTGACATCTGCTTATGAGAATGCAGACAGTTTTATGCGTAATAACAAATACATCCGCTTCTTGCCTAAGCAATCACACAATGAAAAACACAGCAAACAAGATGTACAAAGCCATTATGATGTCGGCAATGATTTTTACCAATTATGGCTAGATGCCACCATGACTTATTCTTGCGCTTACTTCAAATCCCCTGATGATACACTAGAACAAGCACAGATGAATAAAGTGCATCACATTATTCATAAGCTCGATCCACAAGCTGGTCGTACATTACTTGATATTGGTTGTGGCTGGGGAACTTTGATGTTAACTGCAGCCGAAGAATATGGCCTTAAAGTAACCGGCATTACGTTAAGTCAAGAACAATATGATTATGTAAAACAACAAATTTCGGAGCGCCATTTAGAAGACGTCGCCGATATCCAATTGACTGATTACCGTGAGTTAAAACATGAACCATTTGATTACGCCACATCTGTGGGAATGTTCGAGCACGTTGGTAAAGAAAACTTAGCTTTATATTTTAATACAGTTGCTAAATACTTAAAAGATGACGGTGTTGCGCTTATTCATGGCATTACCCGGCAGCAAGGTGGCGCTACTAATGCTTGGCTGACTAAGTACATTTTCCCTGGTGGCTATGTACCTGGTTTAGTAGAAAACTTACAGCACATCATCGATTCTGGACTACAAGTTGCCGACGTTGAACCTTTACGGCGTCACTACCAGCACACACTTGAAATTTGGGATAAAAACTTTAACCAGCAACGTGAAAAGGTCGCAAAATTACAGGACGAACGTTTTATCCGGATGTGGGATCTTTATCTACAGGCTGCCGCAGCTTCATTCGAATCCGGCAACATTGATGTGATGCAATATTTAATTTCTAAAGGTGCCTCTGCAAAGTACTTGCCGATGACCCGGGATTATATTTACGAAAAAGAACTCAACGATAAAGCTTAGTCATTAACGATTAAGTAAAAATACGGCTGTAGAGCTAAAAAACACGAGGTAATTCACAAATGAATTACCTCGCGTTTTTGTCTATTAATTAAAAGCAACTGATTGACAGTATGCCACCACTCAATTCTCACATTAATATCTTCTTGTTGACACAGTGAATTTTGACTTGCTATTTAGCAACAAACGCCCTACACTAAGCCTTATTTTTCTGGTATTTTGTGGCTAATGCTAAGGTACGTTCTGCCATAATCGATTGTGAATCTGCCACCGGATATTGATGGTTAGGTGCTAACTCCTGCGCAAGCGATAGCTCTGTGCAACCTAAAATAATCACATCCACTTTAAGCTGTTGCATCATATCTGCCAATATTTCATGATAAAGCGGTGCATCGACAGCACCCCGTTCTTCTTTAATCGACTTATAAATCAACCGATTGATTTTTTCTTGAATGGCTGGAGTGGGATCAACTTCATCAAGACCGGCTTGGTAAATGTATTGCTGATAAACACCACTAGAAATTGTTCCCTCAGTTGCCGCAAGTCCAACCCGCTTAGCCCGTGGATAATGTTGCTTTAATGACTTAACCGTTTCTTGTGGCATGTTTAAAAACGGAACATCACTAGCTGCTGCCAACTGATCATAAAAATAATGTGCTGTATTACAAACCATTACCATAAAATCTGGTTTAAGCAAATTTTGCTGTTTAACGTCTGCCAATAAATCAGGTAAAAAATTAGGTTGACTGTGATCTAGCAAATAGCTTGTCCGGTCCGGAACCGTCGCATGGTTAACCAAAATGTAATTTAAGTAATCTTGATCACGTTTGGCAGGTGTTCGTTGGTTTAAAATTCGAATAAAACTTTCAGTGGCCATGGTACCCATACCACCTAGAATGGAAAAGAAGTGTCGCATTACATGTCCCCCTTATTTTCTTTGAAATAAGATTTGAACCGGCCATTGTAAAGGTAAAACGCATATTTTTGTAAAGCATAACGTTTAAGGTTAAAGTCTTGCTTAAAGAAAACTGTTGTGCCAAAGCGTTTTGCAGCTAATAACTCTAACGCACGTTTTTTATCTGCATTATTCTGGGCATAAGTTTTAAAGACCTTTACTGGTACCCCAAGCCATAATTGATGCCGCTTGGGATCTTGATTACCATAAACAGTCGGTTTGTCCTTTAAAGTACCGGTAATATAATCTTCCACAGGATATTGAGCTAAATTATAACCATTTAAAGTGACAAAAAAGCTACTGCGTCCTTGCCGCAAATTGATTTCAAATAATTTAAAGGTTTTGTCGCGCCGATCATATTTCATATCAAAATTGCAATAACCTGTATAATGGATGGCTTCTAAGAAATGTTGAATTTGCTGGTAAACTTTTTGATTATATTCTGGCAAAATTGCGACATAATTGCCGATATCAGCTGGTGTTGGATCTTCTAATAGTGGGTGGCCTAAACACATCAATTTAACCTGATGATGCTGGTCAACATAGCAATTCAACGTCCGCATATTGCTATCGTCGCCAGGAATGAAATCTTGTAGAATCAAATCCGCCGTGTAGCCATTATCATAGATCTTAGCCACAATGTCATCAAATTCTGCCCGGCTTTTAATCCGAAAGGCTTTTTTACGGCCAGCAAATTTAATTTCTAACCATTCCACCGCATCTGAAGGCTTTAGTGCCACTGGAAAGTCATACGGCACCTCAATGTTAGCCACACCATTTTGGTAATCTGCTTTAGTAATAATTTTAGTTGCTGGGTGTGGCAGCTGATATTGATCCGCAATTTTATAAAAAGCTTCTTTACTAATTAATTTTTGCACTAATGTATAATCAATATAAGGCACGACAAAAGTTTTTTGTAAAAATGATTTATGCTTGGATACTAATTCAACGTATCCATCACCACAGGCAATTAAGATTGCTTTTTTATTCAAATTTTTATAGCGCTTAGCAATTTTAGTCATATTTTCAATGAAGCCTGGATCTTCATTGAAACCAGGAAAAGTTTCGACGTCGACAATTTTACTATATTTAGTTGGTGCAAATTGAACACTTGCATAAGCTGTGGACTTTACCCCATACCGCTCATAAAATGCCCGTGCCATACCATAAACATTAATATCGCTTCCCAAAAGTACCGGGATAAAATTTACTTCTTTCTCCATATTATGCTTGCAACCCTCTCACTATTTCTTTTGCAATTACCATATCTGTCGGATAAGGCGTATCAACGCCCTTGATTTTTTGAAAGGCATCATCGCCTTTACCAGCTAAAACAACAATATCATTTGGCCCAGCACTTGCAATTGCAGCCTGAATCGCCTTTTTACGGTCAATTTCGATAGTCACGGCCACTTTATCATGATCAATGTGTGCGTCAATTTCTTGCGCAATCTTTAATGGGCTTTCAAAACCAGGATCATCTGCCGTTAAAAAAGCTTGATCAGCATATTGCGTTAGTGCTTTGCCAAAACCAGCTCGCCTTGAAACACCTTTATTACCTGGACTTCCTACAACAACAATTACCTTTGCATGCGGCTGTTGACCTTCTAAAAAACTTAATAAGGCCTTCATGCTGGCATAATTATGAGCATAATCAACGTATAAAGTACCGTGTTGCTCAGTTTTTAAAGATTCCATCCGACCAGGCACCCATGCCTTTGCTAACCCAGCTTTTATTTCATCCTTTTTAGCACCACCTAAACCAGCTGTCAGTGCCGCTGCTACCGCGTTGCTTTCATTAAACGTGCCTGGGAGTTGCAACTGATATTGACCATCAATAGCCAATTGGCGGGCCTTATCGGTCCGTGAATACAACATGAATCGACTAGCCGTTAAATCTGCTTCTTGACTTTGATAGCGAAAGTCAATGGTTGGAATCGGTGCTGTCGGTTGAAAATCGCGCCGTGCAAATAAATAAATATCTTGTGGTTGACTGGTACCATGCGCAACTTGATAGATTTCATTTAGATGTTTGGTTTGTGCATTAATGACACAAATCCGGGAATTAACTAACAACTGAGATTTACAATGTAAATAATCTGCGAAATTTGGATGCTCATTTGGCCCGATATGATCTGGTGTAATATTTAAAAAAACACCGACATCAAATTTTAGACCATAAACCCGATTTTTTTTGTAAGCTTGCGAGGATACTTCCATCACTAGATGCGTCATACCAGAATCAACTGCAACCCGCATATCATGAAATAAATCTAGTGATTCCGGTGTTGTTAAATGTGATTTAAATTCCTGTTGCGGTTTTGGTCCTACAATCCGATCAATCGTCGAAAATAAAGCAGTCTGATTACTTGTCGCCTGCTTTAAAACTTGATGAGTAAAATAACTCGACGTTGTCTTACCTTTAGTTCCTGTATAAGCGATGATAAATAACTGGTTTTGGGGAAAACCATAAAAAGCCGCACTGATCAGCGCCATCGCCTTTTGAATGTTCCGGACAATAAAAGCAGCCATACCAGTACCAACCGCAATTTCACTCTCAGCCATATAAGCTCGTGCACCTTTTTTTTGTGCCGCCGTTAAATAGGCTGGTTTAAACGCACCTTTGCAGAAAAATAGCGAAGCGGTAGTACTTTTACGCGAATCATACGCAATTGCACTCACTTGTGGTGGAACGGTTGGGGGTAATATGGTTTTAATCAATAAATGATGTTCATTAAGTAAGTTAATGATTTCAGCAAATTGTAATTGCATATGATCAACTGCCTCTTTCTCATTGATAATTAATAAATTCATGTGCCTAAAATAACGCTAATTTCTGAAATTGCCTTTTAATTATAGCACAATCGTTTTGTTACTAAACCAAGAAAAACGGTCTCCGCCACCAGTTAAGTTTAAGGTTAAAATAGACTACTTAACTGTGCCTTAAATAGATCAAAACCGCTTAATTTAGTCACTGCAGCTTGCGTCTTTATTGTCGTTTTTTTAGGTTGCTGCCCCGGCAAATAGTGTACAGTGTCTGGTAACTTTAATTTAGCGTACCCCACTTTAGTTCCTGCTTTGACTGGTGCAGCTAATGAGGCGTTCGCATATAAATGATAATTAAGTTTCGGCCCTGTTTGAGCTTTAGGTAACCAGACGCCAACTGCTTTAGCTAAACCAACTTTAACGCGGCGCTGCGTACCATATTTTACAGCTAATTGGTCCCTTTTACCTGGCAAACTCCCCTTAGCAACTTGATGATAATTTTGTCGTTCATAAACTTGATTCATCATTTTAGCTGTTTCAGTAAAACGCGCTTTTTCATCAGTATCGCCCTGATTAGCGTGCATGACCACACTAATGATTCGCCGACCGTGCTTTTTAACAGTACCAGTAAAACAAGCTCCAGCTAGTTCAGTGGTCCCAGTTTTCAGTCCATCAACAGGCAGCTTTGCGTCCGCTGCGGCCTCCCCAGGAAGCATAAAATTCCAAGTTTTTAACGTTGTCGCCGTACTTGTACCGCTAGCAAAGGGCAAACTACTTTTTTTAGTGGTCTTTAACACATTAGGAAATGCCTTAAGTAGATGTTGCGCAACAATAGCCATATCTTGTGCAGAAAGCTTATTTTCGTCATTTTCCTTCGAACCCGGGTAAATCTGTCCATCTAAATAACTATTATTCAAGCCACTAGTATTGACAATTTCTGCATGTTTAATCCCCCACGACTTTAATTGTTGCCGCATTTGATCAACAGCAGCGGTTTGTGACCCTGCAAAAGCATCACCTAATAACATGGCTGCTGAATTTGCCGATTGAATTAAAGCGGCATGGTATAAATCACGTACTGTATAATGCCCATCCTTTTTTAAAGGAACATTAGTTAATTCTGTATCTTTAGTGAGCTCATAAGCCAAATTGGTTACTGGCACTTGAGTATCCCAATTGATCTTACCCTGTTTAACAGCCTTTAACGTCATGTATACCGTCAATAATTTTGTCATCGAGCCAATGGGCAAAACTTTATCACTTGCTTGATCAAATAAAATTTGACCACTTTGTGCATCAACCACTAAACCAGCTTTAGCGTCAATCGTATCCGCAGCTAAAGCTGGAACTTGCCCTAAAGTACCAAACACTAAACTGATAATCAACGTTAACTGGATAACAATTTTTTTAAACATAAAACTCCTCTTATTCTGCTAATTGCTGTGGTGAATGGTGCTTAACTAACTTTGTCCCATGCTTTTTAGGCAAGCGAATAATGAAACTAGTTAATTTTTGTTCCGACGTGGCGTAAATTTCTCCACCATGCAAAGCGACAATACTTTGCGCGATTGCTAAACCTAGCCCGGTGCCGCCAGTTGCTTTAGAACGTGATTCTTCAACCCGGTAAAAGCGCTCAAACAGTTGATTTAATGCTGATTTAGGAATTGGCTTACCATCATTGGCGACTTTAATAATCACCTCTTGGCCATGGGCAATAGCAGATAAATAAATGTGATGCCCGCCAGCGCCATATTTTAACGCATTACCGATTAAATTATTAAATACACGGCTGAGCTTTTCGGCATCTGCAGTCATCATTAACGGATCAGGCCGGTAAGTAACACTAATTTGCATCTGTTTTTTCTTGGCCTCTAGTTCAAAGCTTGCTGCAACCTGCTCTAACATTTGTCCCATATCTAATTTTGTAATTGTGAGCGGTGTTGTCGTTTGCCGCACTTTAGTGTACTCAAATAAATCTTCCACTAAACTCTGCATTTGCCGAGCTTTTTCAAAGGCAATGTGGGCGTACTGTAACACTTGTTTATGCTCTTTAAATTGATGATCTTCAATTAAGCCTAAATAGCCAATAATCGATGTTAACGGTGTCCGAATATCGTGGCTGACATTGGTAATCAACTCATCCTTTGAGTTTTCGATTTTACGTTCTTCATTCATCGATTGTACCGTTGAATCAACTAACGCATTGATACTTAAAATCACCCGTTGGAGATCGCCACTTAATTTAAACGGAATCCGATGCTCAAAATGTCCATCGGCGATATAATGAAGTTCTGCAATGACATGGCTTAACTGCATTTGGTGATAACGCCGGATCAGCCGCCAATAAACCACTGCAGCATCAAATACCAGCATGAAAAAGGTGAAGACATTCTGCCAACTCATTAAATGAAAATCGCCAGGTCCAATGGTAATCGCATTTTTAATTTGAAAAATCCCGTCATTTAGCGCTTGATTATTTTGAATGGCTTGATTAGCAATTACAATTACTGATAAATTTAATAATAATAATAAAATCACAGTCACAACGCCTTCAATAAACAAGGCGCTTTTTTCACGACCGGTTAATTTCAATTTAGTTTCCGCCTCCATTAGCAATCCTAATGTGACTCAACTTTGTAGCCGACACCCCAAACTGTTTGAATCACCTTTTCGCCATCGGTGGCTTCTTCAATCTTGTCACGTAAATGACTAACATGAACCATGACAGTTTTTGCCGACACAATACTTTCTTGGCGCCAAACTCGCTCAAAAATTTCATCTGCGGAAAAAACCCGATTAGGATGGCTGGCCAATAAGTATAAAATGCCAAATTCCAATGCCGTTAGTTGAATTTGTTGACCCGCAATGGTGGTTACTTCATGTGAGTCTTTTTTAATTTCTAACGGTCCAACTTCTAAGACATCGGGCGTATCATCGGTAACTTGCTGCTGACTACGACGTAATAGTGACTTAACGCGTGCCATTACTTCTAATGGATTAAACGGTTTAGCCACATAATCGTCCGCACCACTGATCAGCCCTTGGATTTTATCCATATCTGCTGTTTTTGCCGATAACATTAAAATCGGAATCTGAGAATCTTTTCGCACTTCACGAACGACTTCCATCCCATCCATGTTAGGCATCATTATGTCTAAAATCATTAAAGCTATATCAGGATTAGTCGCTAATTTTGTGATTGCTTCTTTTCCATCGTAAGCTTTAATCGCTTCATAACCTTCGTTTTGAATGTAAATGCTCAATAGTTCAACAATATCCTTATCGTCATCAACGACTAAAATTTTCATCAGTCTACCTCCACTAATTATTTAGGTAAATGGCTCCTTACGAGATATAACCCGAAATTGTTGCCGATTTTAAAACAAATACTGAATACTAGCAACTTCTCAATGCTCACAATAACCTGTAACAATGTTATTGCAGGCTAACACAGGTCAACTGTTCTTAGTGTAGCAAAATAAACTTGATTTTTCTTTAAATTCCCTAGAAAATCGTAAGAAAAACCGATCAATTTTCAGCAAATTAATTATCAGCCATAACATTAACTGAACAAAAATCCTTGCTGTGCCGGTTGCTAATTGGAAAAACAAATTTTATTGCTTAAATAAATAGTACACGATAATTATATAAAAACTTAATGGTTATCGCTTGACTAATTGACAATTCGTTTTATAATTGGACTATACCAATAAAACGCAATCTTTTTAAAAAAGGGGCTAATATGATGAAGGTAACGATTGTTAAAGACTCAGTTGAAGGCAGTCAAAAAGCAACTGAACTAGTACTAAAAGCAGTTAAAAACGGTGCAAAAGTTTTAGGCCTAGCAACTGGTAGCACACCAGAAGGACTATATAAAAATTTAGTTAACAGTGACGTTGATTTCACAAAAATGGTGTCAGTTAACTTAGATGAATACGTTGGTTTAGCACCTGAAAATGACCAAAGTTACCATTATTTCATGGCTAAGCATCTCTTTGACGCAAAACCATTTTCTAAAAGTTATGTTCCTAATGGGTTGGCAAAAGATGCTGCCACTGAGGTTGCACGCTACAATAAAATCATTGCTGACAATCCAATTGATCTACAAATCTTAGGTCTCGGTCGCAACGGCCATATTGGATTCAATGAACCTGGTTCTCCATTTGATGGCCAGACCCGTAAAGTGGCGTTAACTGAATCTACTATTGAAGCAAATTCTCGTAACTTTGCTCATGAAACAGACGTACCTAAATATGCCTATTCAATGGGAATTGGTTCAATTATGAAATCACATCACATTATTTTAATGGCCTGGGGTAAAGAAAAAGCCGATGCTGTCAAGGCCATGATTGAAGGCCCAGTTACTGAAGATTGCCCGGCTAGCATTTTACAAAAGAAACACAACGTGACGATCATTATCGATCAAGCGGCTGCAGCCAAATTAGATAAACAATATTAAGCCACACATTATTTTATAAAAGTTCAAAAATGCGTACCTGCGACATTATTATGTTGTTACTTGTGGACTAGCCACTAACAAATAATTATCGCTTGGTGCGCATTTTAATATTCAATAATAGATTAATCCTAAAATTAAATGGCTAATAGCCAATAAATTGTTGCTGCAGACGGTTAGCCTTTGTCGTAAATGCCGCTTCGTCTAAATTCACGAGCTTGCCTTCTTTAACCACTACTTTACCATTCACAATGGTATAAGCAACTGGCCCAGGAAACCCTACTGTCCCTAGCAATGCTTTAGGATCTTGCAACGTACCAACCAAAGCTAAATCACGCGTATCTAACATAAAGAGATCCCCTGCCTTACCAACTGACAACGATCCCAGATCTGATCTCCCTAATAGTTTTGCACTACCACGCGTTGCCATTTTCAAAAATTGGTAACCTGTAGGTGCCTGATTACTATATTTCAATCGTTGCAACAAAAAGCCAACTCGTAAGTCTTCTAGCAAGTTAGAAGCATCATTACTGGCGCTACCATCAACCCCCAACCCAACTGGAATTCCCAATTTAAGCATCTGTGCAACTTGACAGATGCCAGAAGCTAATTTCATATTCGAAATTGGGCAGTGAGCAACCCCAGTTTGCGTTTTTGCAAGATGAGCGAGTTCTTCTTGATTAAAGTGAATGCCATGTGCATACCAGACATCGGGACCAGTCCACCCCAATGTTGCCATATATGCTAAGGGCCGCATGCCAAAGTGAGTTTGAACAAATGTTTCTTCATCCTTAGTTTCAGCTAAATGTGTGTGTAGCCGCACGTGATAGCTTCTAGCTAAATCGGCTGTTTCGCGCATCAATGTCCCAGAGACACTGAATGGCGAGCACGGTGCCAAAACAATTTGTCGCATTGAAAACTGGCTAGGATCATGAAATTGTTGAATTAACCGTTCAGAATCCTTTAAAATTGTCGTAACATCTTGGACTACACTATCCGGTGGCAAACCACCATCCTTCTCGCTTAAGCTCATACTACCACGAGCCGCATGCAAGCGAATCCCCAATTGTTCAGCCGCATCAAACTCAGCTTCTAATAAACCTGTCTCTGCTTTTTTGGGAAAAACATAGTGGTGGTCAAAAGCAGTGGTACAGCCACTTTTTAATAGCTCACCTAATCCAGTTACAGCACTGTCATACATCACTTCTTGATCTAGATTTTGCCACATACCATAAAGCGTTTTTAGCCAATCAAATAATTCCATGTTTTGAACTTCAGGTAAATTACGTGTAAATATTTGGTATAAATGGTGATGAGCGTTGACGAGTCCTGGATAAACTAAATGATGACTGGCATCTATGGTTTGATCAGCCTGTTTTGCTTCAGGTCCAATATAAGCAATCACACCATTTTTAATCAGCAAATTGACCTGTTTTAATACCCGGTCCTGATCATCGCAAGTGATCACTGCCTTTGCGTTTTTGAGCAATAAAGTTGGCAAAGTTACACCTCCTTAAAAATGCATTGCTTAATTAGCTGCTGCTGTTACTTTTTTAGAATCTGGGAAAATTAAATTCGCAATAATTCCGACTAATGTAGTTGCAGCAATACTATCTTCAAAAATAAACCGCAGCCAAGTTGGTAAACCAGCAATGGCGTCTGCATGGCCAGCTAAACCAATCCCCAGTGCAAACGTAATCCCTAATACCATGGTGTTACGCCCATTGAAGCCTGCCTGTGCTAACATTTTAACCCCATTAATCATAATCATCGCAAAAACAGAAATCAAAGCACCACCTAAAACTGGTTCTGGAATCGAAGCAAAAACAGAACCTAATTTAGGTAAGAAACCACAGACTACTAACACAATTGCACCTAAACTGATACACCATTTATTGATCACTTTAGTCATTGATACAATTCCTACGTTTTGACCAAAAGCCGTATTCGGCATTGCACCGAACAAAGAAGCAACCGCACAGCCGATCGCGTCAGCCAAAACTGAACCAGAGGTCTCCTTTTCTGTCGCTTCACGATCAAAAACGGCAACAGTGATCCCAGATGTATTGCCAATTGTTTCCATGGAGACTGTGATGTAAATAATTAAAAAGCTAATGGCAGTTTTTAAGTTAAACGTCGGCATAAAATGAAGTGGTAGTGGCACCGTAGCCCAAGAAGCACTGCCAACAGCACTTAAATCAACCTTGCCAAAGGCTAACGCAATGAAGTAGCCAATAATGAGACCGAATAATAATGCCGCGGTTTTAACCACACCTTTACCCAAACGCTGCAATAAAATAACAATTAAAAAGGTGGAAAAAGCGATGGTTAAATTTTGCCATGAGCCATAATCTTTTGCACCAGCACCGCCCGCAAAATAATCACGACCAACGCCTAACAAATTGATACCAATTGCAATTAACGTACTGCCAATTACTAATGGGGTGAAGAAACGTTTAAGGTGCTTATAAAATAAACCAATGATTCCTTCACCTAAACTACCAATTAAGGAACCGCCCAAAACGGCTGGGATCCCACCAGCCAGTGCTGCTGCAGAAGCAGTTGGCACAAAGGCAAAGCTGGTCCCCATAACAATCGGTAGTCCTGAACCAATCTGTAAACGACCAATTTTAATTGGGTATAACTGCAAAAAAGTCGCCAAACCAGAAATTAGCATGCCAGCTTGAATCATGACAACCGTGTCATGCGGACTCGCCTTTGCAATTGTCGCAATAATTAACATTGGCGCTAAGTTACCCGCAAACATGGCTAAAACGTGTTGCAATCCTAGCGGAAAAGCAATTGAGAATTTAGGTCGTCCATCTAGTTGGTAAAGCATGTCCTCATCTGTGATAGTCGTTTTTTCCTTTTGATTTGTAGATTTCATAAGACTTCTCCATTTCTTTGCACTTGACCTAACTGACAATCAACTAGTTAGCTTCAATATTATTTTTATACTTTGGCAGATTGCAAGAAATAACTTGAACAAATTTAGTAACGCAGATTACGCAAAA
>NZ_AYYI01000045.1 GCF_001436505.1 Loigolactobacillus rennini DSM 20253
AAGTTCGGTTTAAAATCACGTTCAGCACGTAGTAATTGGCGGCCAACAAAAGTGTCAGACGTCGCCAGTTTATGCGCAATGTGGGTTAAAGCGACTGGTTCCGCCAGCTTTTCTAGGCAAGCCTGCCGGGTGGGATTAGAAATTGTACAATGTTTGGGTACCAGATTGGTCTGGGCTAAAAAGCTGGACTGGCAAGCTTTACAGTGGAAATAGCGGCGCTTTAATTTTAGAATCACCGCATTGTCAAGGATTTTAGCGAACCGAACCGTGGTCATGCGCCAGCCATACTTAATCAGCTGCGCCGCATTGATGATGCCGCATTTAGGACAAGCCCGCGGCTTGTAGTCTAAAACACCATCAAAGCGAATCATGCCATCATTGTTCCGCGCACCAGTTTTAATTTTTATGTGGGGATCAACTATCCCTAACAAGAGTTTTGTAGTATCATTAGCCATAAGGGCATTCACTTCTTTCTGAAAATCTTCGTCGTGGTTGATTTTTTGCGAACGGACAGTGGATGTCCGTTTTTTTATCCCTAATTAAGTATACAAAAAATCTGCCATCAGTAATC
>NZ_AYYI01000046.1 GCF_001436505.1 Loigolactobacillus rennini DSM 20253
GGATGTCCGTTTTTTTATCCCTAATTAAGTATACAAAAAATCTGCCATCAGTAATCGTTAAATTGATTACCAACAACAGATATTGTAGAGCCTGAATTACTTCTTTGCTTTAATAACCAGAAACGGTGATGTGTCTAGTTAAATAAAAATAATAGCGTATGATCTAAACTTGATCATGCGCTACTAATAAACACAGAACCATTAAGACTCTTCCAAATTAAATTAATTATCTGTCTTTAATTAGTTCATATTAATACCTGGCTGCAGCAATTCGTATATCAGCACTTTCAATTTTGAGGATCGAGAAGGGGTAAAAGTAATTTATCTCTTCACTGACTTAATTAGTAACATCAAAATACCACCGGTTAAAGAAAATACAAACGAAACAACGAAGATAGCAGAGAACCCAAATAATGAGATAACAGCTGCTGCAATAACAGGAGCAATTGCTTGAGTTATTGTATTACCTAAATTATAGACACCTAAGAAAAATGCTACTCTATTTTGATCAGGGATCACTTCTAAATTTAGTAAATTATCTAGTGAATTCCATATTCCCATACCTAATCCAGCCATAAAGGCATAAATAATAATTCCAGCATCATTTCTAAGCAGAAACAGTGAGATAGCTCCGATTGCTAGAAAAATAGTTGAGAAACCTACCGGAAATTTCAAGATTTTAAATTTATCTGAGATTGGCCCAGCAATAAATCCCATTAAAATACCAAATATGAGCATGATAACGTTTATTAGTTGGATAGACGATTGTGTTTGGCTACCACGGTGTAAGAAATCCGTCATGATATATAAAATATAACCAGTTATTGCAAAGTTACCTACCCCTTGAAAAATTTTTCCCATCAATGCTAAATAATAATCTCTACCAACTTTCCAGTTTGGAAAAATTGATTTCAAATCATTTAAAGTCAATTTTGGCTTATTTTTCTCTTCATGATGTATCTTTTCATTTATATTACTTGGTTCATGAACAATAAAAACAGCTATTAAGGTTCCAACAAACGCAAAAATTCCAAAAATAATGAACCCTAAGCGAAATTGACTTAAAAATAATGCACCTAACACGTTAAATCTATTATTCCCTAACGCCATACCTAATCCACCATATGCAGAAGAAGCTGTACCGCGCCCATCTTCTGGAGCAAAGTCTATCCACGCAACCATTGGTGCAACAATAAAATTCAAGGCCGCTTGTCCAACCATCCAAGTAATAAGCAATATTGGAATTGTAGGTGAAAAAGAAGCCGCTATCATAGCTAACATAAAAACAAATGCCCCACCAACACTCCAAGGAGAGCGCTTACCAAATTTAGATTTAGTTTTATCTGATAATGCACCCGCTATCATATTAGAAATTGCAGCAACAATCATGCCGCAAGTTGAAAACAATGCAACTAATTGAATTTTATTTGGCGCATCTAAATGTTGAATCAGGGCAGGTAAAAATAAGCTATTCATAACGATATAAGGACCTAACCAACTTGCTGGTCCAATAATCAATCCAGGAATTAATCGTTTAAGTGAAATCGTTGTTTTTGACATTTTTTATCTCCCCCTTATTTATTCCATATGGTTCTTTACTTTGTAATAATCAAAATCAGCATATGATTCATGCTGATAAGCATCAACAGCACCTATAAAATTAAATAATCCTGTAAAACCACCGACTTCTCCTGGCTCACCATTAACACCCTCATCTGAAAGGTAACTAACATCAATTCCATCTACTAACAGCTGCCAAGTGTGTGAATTCATGCAGCGATAGAATACTTTTGCTATACCTAAGCGATAATTAATTTTTAGCTCGACTGAATCAGAAGGAATTTTCACTTCAATAAACATATCGTCAATACGCTCACCCAATTTTGCTTGTAATACCTTTAAAGCGGTTACATCTTCTTTATCAGATAAACCAAGGTGAGCATAAAACCAATTATTGGAATCATAATATAAACCAAGTCCAGCTGTTTGCGAATAATGATTTGGTGAAAATCTTACAGCTGTTTGTACAGTATAATTTAATGATGTTGCACGAGTTGCCATAATAGCTGGGTTAACCTGTGAGAAAAAAGAGTTACCTCCATAAATTCTTAAAAACCCTGGATGTTCAATTGTATTGGTCCAAGTTTGTTTCTGTTCACGATAAGGCGTCATAAAACGACAATCATAATTATTTTTATCAAAATTGTCTTTAATATCACTAAGCGCAAAATCTTGAACAACATGTTTTTTATTGCTCATCCCCTCGAATTCCAATTTAGCTAAATTCGAACCATCTGCCATTGTAAGCCATCCCGCAGCTGTCCACTTCATTTTCTGTAAAGATGTTTCTCTACCCAAAGGATTCAATTTTTTGCCTGGTAATGGTCGTGACATCAAATGTGCAATGTACCACTCTCCGTTGCTGGTTTCGACCAGTGATCCATGACCAGCTTTCTGCATCACTGAATGAGGATTATACATTTCAAAATGGCCAGAATCTGGATCCCCTAAGGAAAACAGATGATGAGGTGATGAAGTAATAATCGGTTCTCCAGTTGGATTAGGCTCATACGGGCCAAAAATATTTTTAGAACGCCCTATTTCAACTCCATGAGCATAACCAGTTCCTCCTGCAGCAAGTAATAGATAATAATAATTAGCATGCTTATAAATCTGCGGCGCTTCTGCGCAACCACGCGTCGTAAAACCCTTTGTTACCCGGTGCCAGTTACCTTTAATACCACCATGTTCTAGATCAACTTCAGCAATCACAATATTCCCAGGCGCTTGATGACCAGTGCGAGTCTCCCATTCCAATATAGAAATATAATGAATACCATTTTCATCATGAAAAATGGCAGGATCAAATCCAATAGAAGTTAAATAGATTGGTTTTGACCAAGGTCCAGTAATACTGTCTGCATACATTGCATAAGAATCCGAATTAAATTCACGACCAGCCATATTTTGCATATGAGAATACGCTAACCAATATTGTTTTGTCTCTTTATCGTATGATAAATGTGGTGCCCATATTCCTGCTGGTGTATTAGTTCCCCTTAGATCTACTTCATGTTGAGTAAGTGCGTGAGAAATAAGTCTCCAATTAATTAAATCAGTTGAATGAAATATTTGTACTGCGGGTGTCCAATGAAAAGTTGAAGTTGCAATATAATAATCATTATCCACACGAATAATAGAAGGATCAGGCGCCATTCCAGGAATAATTGGATTTTTATAAAATCCCATTAGAAATTACCTCTTTCTTAATTTTTTAGCATATTTCTTGCCTGTAGCTAGGTTGTTCTTTAATACTTATAAAGCGTAACATGGAGGTATTACAATAAGTTAGTTTTGTAAACAAACTAGTTAAAAAACAACCCACCTTAAGTAAGAATTAACACCTTACATTAACAAAGGAGCTTTGGCTATGACCGTTAACCATCACGAAAATGTTATTCCCAACGTTGATATTGGTGTAAGATTTTATAAATCTAATGTTGATAAATATGGATACGTTCCATTTCATTGGCATACAAGTATTGAAATTGTTTGTGTTTTAGATGGTGAATTAAAATTTAACTTTAATGGTAAAAGCCAGCAATTTATGGTTATTTCATCTGGAGTTATTCATGATGTTACTAATACGCCTAACACAGCTTTTGTCTTACAAATCCCACTTAAATTTATAGAGAATTATCATAAACACCCTGAATTGTTAAAATTTCAAATACAAGATAAAAATTCTCCTAATTACCAGAAAATAATTAATTATTTTCTGGAATTAAACCAAATAAATGACCGCCACTATGCTGGCTATTTATTTGACTTTGGCGCAGTTCTTTTATTTTTATTAAAGGTTTTAATAACAGATTTTTCTACTTCCAAAACAACTAAACAGGCAATAAACACTAGCAATCTTAAAGAACTAATTGCCTTCATAAACCTAAATTATGCTAAACCATTGTCTGTTCAATATTTAGCCCAGAAAATTAATTACAATCCTAATTATTTATCAAGACTCTTTAAGCAACAAATCGGTTTAACTATTACTGATTACATTTATAAAATACGAATAAATGCTTTTTACCAAGACCTCATTAAAACTGATAAACCGATTAGTGAACTAATGATTAAACATGGTTTAAATAATGCTAAAACCACGAGAAAAACATTTAAGAATATTTATAATAAATTGCCTAGCCAGATACGTAATGACTTTCATAATAAATAAAATTGCTTTAATACAATTATCCATCCATTTACTGTCATTATTATTCCTATATAAAATAGCGAACAATTTAAAAATAATTGTTCGCTATCCTTACGATAATATTCAAAAAGAAATTATTTTTTGTTATCTAGCGGTCAACTAATTCTCATCACACCGTTTCATCCAACTTGTTTGTCCGTTTAGCGATGGCAGGTAAGATCAAACCTAATAAGATAAAGATAATTGGCGTCAAAATATTCAAAATCAATTGGAACCACCAAGAACCAGGATCTTGTGCCATATTCATTTTTGGTACCATTCCTAAAATACAAGCAAATGCAGTGAACAGGAATGTCCATAAACCAAATCCAAATCCAACATATTTATTATGAGTAAACATATAATCAGAATGGAACTTATTGAATTGTTTTGCTAGCAACATGTAAGCAAAGAATACCCACAAATAACGCATTGGCATCACAATGGAATTTAAGTTTAATAACCAATTATACAGATCATTCATGCCATTAATACCCAGTGCTGGTACGATAATTAAAATGGAGACCAAAATCGCCGTCATTTTATAGCCGTTAATTGCGATTCCTTTTTTGTTTTTACGGGATAGAAAGGTTGGAATATATTTCTTATCCGCATCGTCCAACAACATCCGCAGCGGCGCATCAATCGAAATTGCTAAAGCGGCAGCTGAAGCAATGGTGTTAGTAATTGCAAAAGCCCAGACAAACAGGTTTCCTAAATGAAAACGAGTCCCCATAAATTGAAAGGCTTCATAGGCTCCATTAGCCATTAAATCAGCTGGAATGTGATTGGAATTGACAATCATCCCAATAGCAAACGAGCCTAATACGGCAGAGATCGCCACCATGACAGCCAAAATAATCATGCCTAACGGAAATTCTTTCGAAGCATTTTTGGTTTTGTTAACGTATGGTGAAATCTTTTCACAGCCACCCACTGCAAACACTAACATCGAAATTGTGGTGAAATATTGAAAATCAAATTTTGGTATGTATGTATGAATATTATTCATATCTGGCGTTGCAATTTGGACATGAGTGAGAAATGGAACGCTAATCCCCAAGATAATAAATAAAAGTGACATCACAAACATAGCAACACCAGCAATACTCCCAATGTTGCTCAGAGTTGCAACACCTTTAGTCGCTAACCAAACAAAAAACAAGAAAATTAGTAAACGGTAGATTGTAAAATTTAAGTTGAACATATTAATGGACAGAAAAACCCATAAAGGT
>NZ_AYYI01000047.1 GCF_001436505.1 Loigolactobacillus rennini DSM 20253
AGCAGTCACACCCCTTCCTGAACCACGGTTTTCATAGAACTTTTGACGTTACCTAATCATTTAACAAAGATTGTGCCGTTTGTTCATCAGTAATTAACACATTAGCGTAACCACCCAGTAGTGCAGCTTTGATTGGCTTTAATTTACGCTGCCCGCCAGCGACTAAAATTGCATAGGATTTCTTTTTTAAATCTGCTAATTGAATGCCAACCGTTCGTGCGTCTAATTCCGGCCAAGCAATTTGGCCTTGTTCATTAAAAAAACGGGAACAAATATCGCCTACAGCAGTTTTTTTCAAATAAGTTTGTTCAGCCTGCTCAAAATAACCCGTTTTAAAAAGCAACGCGTCGTCTCGAATCGTACCCACAGTGTACAACGCAATGTTTGCTTGTTTACCTAATGCGATCATAGAAGCAATCCAACGATCCTTTAACACCAAATCATGAGTTTCCTTATTTTGAAAAACCACCGGTAACGCCAATTTATATGGTGCAGTCTGAAATGCCTGCCCAAATTTTGCCAAAATTGTCTCTGCAAAAATTGGTGTCTGCGTGTAAGTTACGTTACCTTTTAGTTCAACGATCTTAACTTGTTTAGCTGTTTGTGGCGTTAAGTATTGGGCAACTGCATTAATCGTCTTTCCCCAGCTAACCCCAATAATATCGTGATCATGCACTATTTCAGTCAAATAAGCTGCAGTCGTTTTCCCTAAAGCTGCATCAATATTTTGCGAATGCGTAAATGGGGGTTGAACGACTTTAACCTTTTTTAAGGCATAACGCTGGGCAAGTTTAACGGCTAAATTTTCACTAGTTTGATAAGGATTTTGGATCGTGACTTTCACGAGATCATGTTGCTTAGCAAAGGCCAACAACCGCGCAACTGTTGGACGAGAAAGTTGCATTTCTTGCGCAATTTTAGCTTGACTAAGCTCACTTTCGTAATACAAACGAGCAGCTTGCAAACTTTGTTCAATTTTTTTTGCGAAAGATTTATCCATATTGAACGCTCCTAGTTGTTAGCTCAGAAAAGTATTCGCCACTAAATCCAATAGAAAAAGAAAGCTTAACACCCACATGATTGGCGTTACATCTTGGGTCGCTTTAACAGCAATTTTTGCTAACGGATAGGCGATAAAACCAAATGCTAAACCAGTTGCGATGCTGCCAGTTAGCGGAATTAACACTAAAATCAAAAATGCTGGAAACCATTCGCTAAAATCAGCCATTTGGATAAAGCGCAATTGTTGCATCATGATGGCACCTGTAATAATGATAACTGGTGCAATGGCAGCTTGCGGGACATACTTCAAAAAGCCAACTAAAAATAGTGAGGCCGTGAATAAGCCACTGGCCACTAAAGCCACAATGCCGGTACGACCGCCGCTTTCAATGCCAGAAGCACTTTCAGCTGCCGCAACTGTTGGGCTGGTACCAAAAATACCAGAGAAAAAGGCAGTTACCGCACTACCCTGAAAGGCACGCTTGAATTTACTCCGGTCGGGCAAAATACCGCTGAGTAACCCCATCGATTCAAAAACTAAAATCATCGTCATCGAAAAAACAGCAAGCCAAAATTTTAAATCGCCAATAGCAGCAAAACTACCTTGATTAAAAATTTTACCAAACTGTGTTAGTTGACCAATATTAACCGTAGTGGCTTGTCCAGTAACATGGCAAAAATAACCACCTAAGCTAGCAACAAAAATACCGATAATAAAATTACCAGGTACTTTTTTCAAATATAAAATCAACGTCAATAATAGTCCAAATAACGCTAATAAAGTTGCCGGCTGTTTTAGAGAGCCAAACGCTAATAATGCGCCGTTTTGTCCCCCAACAATCAAACCAGCTTTTTCCAGCCCTAATTCAACCAAGAACATACCAATTCCCGCCGTAATCCCAGTTTTTAAACTGCCTGGAATCCCGCGCGCGAAAACGTCACTTAAACTGGAAAATGCGATGATGATGTAAAAGATACTGCTGATCATCGAAATAGCAATTGCCGTTTGCCAACTAAAATTCAGATCGACCACTAAAGTGTACGTAAAAAATGCGTTAACACCCATTCCTGGCGTTAAGATAACTGGCGCGTTAGCCCAAACCGCCATGATCAGACAACCCAATACTGAAATTAAAATGGTGGCAAAAACACTTAAATTCATAGGAATTCCCGCGTCTTTTAAAATCATTGGATTGACGATCATAATGTATGAAATTGCAAAAAAACTGGTGAAACCGGAAATAATCTCTGTCTTTAAATTAATAAACTTTACTTTTTTGATGCATTTTACCTTCAATCAATTCAGTCTATTTGCTTCAGTGCAGCATTAATCTAAGCAAAATGCCACCATTATCGATTACTTAGCAATTGCTGTTTCTAAAGCAACTTTAATCATATCATTAAATGACTGTTCGCGCTCCTGGGCAGAAGTACTTTCACCGGTCATAATGTGGTTGCTAATGGTTAAGACGGCTAATGCTTGAACATCAAATTTTGCTGCTAGCATGTACAATGCAGCCGCTTCCATTTCGGCGCCTAAAATACCATAGTCAATTAACTTTTTCCGGTCAATTTCATCATTATAAAACCGATCTTCTGATAAAATATTACCTACTTTAACTGGAATGCTTTGCTTTTTAGCCGCTTGATAAGCAGCTAATAACAATGAAAAATCAGCAGTCGGTGCAAAATACATCCCGTTGCCAAAAGTATTATTAATAATTGACGAATCTGTGCTGGCAGCCTGTGCAATGACCACATCACGAACATGGATATTTTTGCCCATGCCACCACAAGTCCCAACACGAATTAATTTTTTAGCACCAAAGAATTGGATCAGTTCATTCGCATAAATAGAAATTGACGGAATTCCCATTCCAGAAGCCTGAACGGATACACGTTGACCTTTATAGTCACCTGTATAGCCAAATGCATTGCGAACAGTATTATAACGAACAACATGATCTAAAAACGTCTCCGCAATGTGCTTTGCCCGTAACGGGTCACCAGGCATTAAGACTGCATCAGCAATATCGCCTTTTTGCGCATCAATATGTGTACTCATTTTAAAAGCCTCCTATTATTTAAGCTGTGATAAAAAGGACTGTCCAACTGTATTGCCTGCAACACCAAAATTAGCTAAAATCGTCGCACCTAAATCCGCGAAAGTAGACCGAATGCCCAAAGATGCACTAGCTTTTAGACTTGGAGAATAAGCTAATAACGGCACAAACTCACGGGTATGGTCAGTGCCTCTAAAACCAGGATCATTGCCATGATCAGCCGTAATGAACAATAAATCATCTTGGCGCATTTGATTTAAAAATTCACCTAATTGTTCATCGAAAGCCATTAAAGCTTGACCATAGCCTTTTGGATTACGCCGGTGACCATACATAGCATCAAAATCAACTAAATTGGTGAAACTATAGCCATGAAAATCTTTTGCTAAATTTTGAATGGTATGAACCATACCATCATGATTACTTTCGGTATGAACGCCGCTTGTGATTCCTTGGCCAGAGAAAATATCATTAATTTTTCCAACTGCTAAAACATCAAAACCAGCTTGTTTCAGGCGGTCAAGATCTGTTTCCCCCGTTGGCTTTAGCGCATAATCGTGCCGATCCGAAGTCCGCTTAAAGTTAGTCTTATCTGTTCCAACATATGGCCGCGCAATAATCCGACCAATTCGGTAAGGCTGATCAACTGTAATCGAACGTGCATATTCACAAATCCGATAAAGTTCCTTTAACGGAATAACTTTTTCATTTGCCGCGATTTGTAAAACAGAATCACCAGACGTGTAAACAATTAACGCACCTGTTTTAAGTTGATACTCGCCGTAATCTTTTATCACTTCAGTTCCGGAATAAGGTTTGTTGACAATGATTTCGCGTTTACTAAAGTCGGCTAATTTTTTAATCAATTCATCTGGAAAACCTTGCGGGAAAAAGCCTAGCGGTTCAGTTACCGGCAGCCCCATCATTTCCCAATGACCATCCATACTATCTTTGCCAACTGAAGTTTCTTGCATTTTACCATAATATCCTAAAGGCTGGTCCGGCACTTTCACATCTTGTAACGGCTGGTCTGCACGGATATTACCAATTCCTAATTTTGTTAAATTTGGAATTTTAAAGTTTTTGCCCCAGTATTGCGCAATATGACCTAAAGTATCTGCACCCGCATCATTAAATTTAGCTGCATCTTGTGCTTCGCCAATGCCTAAAGAATCTAATACAATTGTAAAAACACGTTTATACATGCTGACTCGCTTCTTCCTTTATCTAAGTTTTAACTATAAATCTGCTTTAGTAAAAGTATAAGGTAGTAAAGCCCCTACGGTAGTTTGCTTTTGCACACCATGGTCACCAATTAAAGTCACTGGCATATCCGGCGCACAAAATTCTGCCATCACTTGACGACAAGCACCACAAGGTGAAATCGGCTCCTGTGTGTGGCCAGCAATAACTAAATGGTCAAATTCCCGCTCACCTTCAGAAACTGCCTTAAAAAAAGCTGTACGTTCTGCACAATTTGTTAAACCATAGGAAGCATTTTCAATATTGACACCTTGATAAGTCCTACCACTTTTAGTGACTAAGCAAGCTCCCACCGGAAAATGAGAATATGGCGTGTAAGTTTTTGCCAGTGCCGCAACTGCAACATCAATCCAAGCTTGTTTTGCTTTCCCCATACTTTTCAGCTCCTTAAAAGTTGACCCAGTTAGCTATTCATAATTTTGACGCCTGCGCTAGCACCTAATCTGGTTGCCCCAGCATCAATTAAGTTTAAAGCATCTTCTTTAGAGTGAATGCCGCCAGCTGCTTTAACGCCTAAACGATTGCCAACAGTTTGCCGCATCAATTTAACGTCTTCAACGGTTGCACCGCCAGTTGAAAAACCAGTTGATGTTTTAACAAAATCAGCGCCCGCTTTTTCAGCCAATTGGCAAGCCCGGACTTTTTCATCATGGGTTAATAAGCAAGCTTCAATAATCACCTTAACTAATTTCTTTTGCGCATGGCCAGCTTCCGCAACTGCTTTGATGTCAGCAACAACCGCATCATCATGTTGTGCACGCAATTCACCAATGTTAATGACCATATCAAGTTCGTCCGCACCATTAGCCATTGCGTCTTTAGCTTCTGCTACCTTAGCATTGGTAGTAGTTGCGCCTAATGGGAAACCAATAACCGTACAAACATTAACGTCTGAGTCTGCTAATGCTGCCGCAGATTTTTTAACCCAGTAAGGATTGACACAAACCGACGCAAAATCATATTGTTTTGCTTCAGACAAAATCTTTTCAATATCACTTTCCGTTGCCTCAGGTTTTAATAATGTATGATCAATGTACTTTGCTAAATTCATCTAAAATATCCCCTTCCTGTTATCGCTTCCAGCATAACAACTATTTTACATTTTGTAAATAGGATATGTGAACAAATGTTAAAAATTGGTATTACTTGGGTGTTATATTATTTGCAATTATTCGTGTTAAGAAAAGTCTTAAACTAAAAAAAGAAGTTAGTAAACACGATAATAATCCCAAGATTTGAATACAATATATGAAACCGCAACAAAAGCATTACTTTTGTTGCGGTCTCTTTTTAATCATAATCGTTATTCTAAAATATATTCTACAAGATAGTTGTTCCCGTTTAACTATGATTACCAAACGGTGCACTACCTGAAGCATTCGGCGGTTTAGGCTAATACGCAGCAACTAATCATCTTTGTCACACTTCCTTAATAATTGCTCGTTTCAGCTAAATGTTTTGCCTAAATTACCGTTACTTTACGGTGCCATCAGCAAAGCACGATTTAAATTTCGGAAAGTAGCCAATACCTCTGGCACTGCATGTTTTAATTGACCATATAAATAAGCAAACAATTGAGTATACTCCGAAGCTTGGCTATTAACTAAAACAATCAAAATGCCATATACTTTTACCTTATTTAAAATAATGGCATTATCTAGTCGAAAGTAAAATAAACGAAAAGGTTCATCAATTGTTGCCTTAATATGCGGAACTGACAAATGACCAATAATTAACTGATTACCAGCAGCTTCTCGTTTTAAAATGGCATTTGCTTGCTTAGCTGTAATTAAATGCTGTGTTGACAAAATTTTTAAAGCATTTTGTAAAGTAAAATTAAAATTCACATCATTATTCAAGTAAAAAAAGTCATGTTCATTAAATACATTTTTGATTTCAGCTCGAATTAATGCTGTATCAACAATATTTTTTATTTTAACAAGATCAGTATGGTCCAAAATACCATTAAAAATGTAAGTCGTATTCACGTCTGCAACTTTAACTAATTGCATTTTATCAACTAATAGTAAAGTGATTGGATATTTTTTTACACAATTATTTAATTCTGCCACTGAATGAACAACATGCAAAATAAGATTTTTAACCTGTTCTTTTAAAAGCATCTCATTGATATTAGAAATAGAATGCCGCTCTTCATACATCACAGCATGGACACTTTGCGAGGCTAAATGTTGTGCATTAACAATATACAAACCAATATATTGGCTGTCAATATACAGAATTTTTAAATAGTCTTGTAAGCCTTGTGCTAATTCCTCTGCAAGTTCGAAGCTGAAAGGATAACTCGCTTTTAAAGCTTTTAGAGGCTCAGTAACAGTCTCGTCAAAATAATTAGGAAAAGAAATTGTACGTTTTAAATGCTGAATCAGCATTTGCGCGCAGGCATGTTCATCAATTTTAACACGATAACCTTGATTAATTCGTACTAGAATTTTTACAAGGTTTAATTGTGCTGCTTTTTGAATTCGCAAATTTTTTTCTTCAAAATATTCGGTTAACGAATATTGAATCGAATCGTGTGTCCAACATAGTTGCCATGAAAGCAATTGTAACTCCAATTGTTGTTGTGATTCTAATGTTGATCTCCTTTTCAATAATTGTGTCAATTTAGCATTTTTTAACCGAAATTTTTTAGAAACATAGCTGGCGCGTGGAATCTCCTTTTGTAATCGTGTAAATGAAAAAAGCAAACTGGCCAATAAATCAATACGATCTTGTGTCGTTAACGATAGATACACTCCCTTACCAACCTTTTTTCGGATCATAAATAAATAATTATATTTCTGATTTAAATAGTAAATTATCTCATCAATATTCTTTTTTGGTAATAAGGTTTTGGCTGCAATATCATCATTAGATAGTGCCGGATAAACTAAAAGATAATATAAAACACGATATTGTTTTAATTGTAATTCTTGAATAAATGTTTCTAATTGATAATGATTGTTAACTTGAAGCTTATATTTTTGAGACGTATCAATATTGCCAATTTTTTCTTTTTCTAACCAATAATCAATAGTTGCAATATCACGAATGATAGTTCTTCTTGAAGCATTTAATAAATGAGCTAATTCAGCTCCAGAGTATGAATTATCCATTAATAATTGTAATATTTTAACCTGTCGATTAGTCATCATAATTACGAATGAAGCGCGACTTTCATTCTATTCAACCCCTCAATTAGCTTGCCTTTTGGACAACCAATATTCATCCTGATATGATCGCTTGCACCATAGGTGTTTCCCGGCATAATGCCAACCTTACCGACATTAACTAGCTTGTTCTGCAATTGCTGGCTGCTCATATTTAACTTTGAAACATTAAGCCAAGCTAGGTAGGTTGCTTCTGGTTTTACAAAATAAATTTCAGGTAATTCAGTCTTTAGAAATTTCGTTAAGATTTGGTAATTTTGCCGTAAATATTGATTCAGTTCTTTTACATAGTCAGCACTTTCATTGTATCCATGGATTACACTTTCAATACCAAAAATACTGGCAGAAGATAGTGCGTCTTCCTTTTTTAATGCTGTTAGATAACGATCCCTTAATTTAGAATCTGGAATAAGCACATAAGCACCAATTAATCCCGGTGTATTAAACGTTTTAGTGTTAGCACAACATAAAACAACATTTTTTGTTGTAATCGTTGTAATGGGTGTATAAGGTTGATCGCCAACGATAATATCACGGTGAATGTCATCAGAAATAATAAACACATGGTTTTTTTGACATAGACTAACAATTCGTGCCAATTCTTTGTAACTAAATAAATGGCCTGTTGGATTATGCGGGTTAGTTAACAATAACGTAGTCGTTTTTTTCTGTGCTAAAACAATAGCCAAGGCATCCCAATCAATCTGGTAATGTTCTTCTGCACTAGCAATATTAATTGGTGCAATCTGTCGGTTATTAGCGCAAATTGTATTGAAGAAAGCGTCATACATTGGACTAAATATAGCCACTGAATCTCCAGGCTCACTAACAAAATGTAAAAATTTTCCGATAGTATAAACAACGCTGGGGCTATAAGCAATCCAATCGGTCTGTACCGTCACACGTTTATCCCGTTCAAACCAAGTTTTAATGCTTTGTTTGTATGCCGCATGATTCCACCTAGTGTAGCCAAAGATCGGGTGTCGCATACGTTGTTTAATTGCTTCAATAATCTCATTAGAAGTCGGAAAGTCAGTATCAGAAATCGAGAACGGTAAAATGTCATTTTGCCCAAAACGATCTTGAACATAATCCCATTGTGTGCTATACGTATGATGCCTATCAATAATTTTATCGAAATTATAAGTCATAACTTAGCTCCTTTGCAAAAAAGATGCACTTTGTATAATCATTGTGTTTGTGTTTTTTTCGCCTCACGCTTAAGCCAAGCACTTTTGAAAACAATAATGAATAAGACATTTAAAGCTAAACCAATGGCAACAGTGACATAAAATAAAAACCAAGGCTTTTCTAATCCAATCAACGGATCAAAAAGGCCAATACCTGGTGCAATTCGTTCAATATTAAAAAGTATGGACAACGCACCAGCAATACCACCGGCTAAGGTATTTGCTGCAATCATTGGAATAGGTGCTGCCAACGCATAAGGAATTGCTGGTTCCGTTGCAACCGTTGCACCAACAATAAAAGCACTAATACTTGAATTACGTTCCTGTTTAGTAAACATATTCGGACGTAACCAAGTTGCAATTGCCGCTGCCATCGGTGGTAAAAGTGTCACAACACCAACAATGCCATACCAGTTGTAAACATGTGAACTCAACAAAGAAAAAGCGAAAAACCACGCAGTTTTATTCACTGGGCCACCCATATCAAAAGCAAGCATTGCACCAATAATAAAACCAGTTACAATTTTCATGCTGGTTGGAATGGCATTTAGAAAAGCAAGTAAGCCACTCATAATCCAAGACATCGCAGGTCCTAACAAATAATAAGTTAATAATCCAAAAATTAATAAAGTAATGAAGGGAATTAACATTGAACCCAATAAAGGCTGTAATGCTTTACCTAACTTCACTTTTTTAAAGTATTTAACAAAGTAACCAATTGACAAGCCAATGATGACAGCACCTAAGAATCCTGCACCAGATTTAGTTCCTAACAAATCAGTATTATTAGCTAGGAATGTAACCAAAAAGGCTGGTGCGAAAGCGGGTTTATCACCAATTGCATTTGCAATGTAAGCTCCCATAATGGGAATCATAAATGTAAAACCTAAATTACCAATTGAAGTGACTACCCAAGCTAATGAAGGTGTTACACCTTTTGCCATAGCTGTATTTGCCATACCAAATTGCACCATCATGCTACCTACTGCTACTAAAAGTCCACCACCAATCACAAATGGTAAGGCGGCAGAAACACCTGCCATTAAGTAGCTCATAATACCTTCCTTAACAGCTTTTTGATTATTTCCTAATTTCACTTTAGAAGCATGTAAGACAGTCGCTTGATTCTCAATATCATCAAATAATGTATCAACGTGTTTTAGTGCTTCCGATACAGGTAGCTCAACCACTTTTTTACCATCAAATCGGATTCTATCCTCATCTGAAATTCCTTTTCCAAGGGCTAAGATAACGTAATCAGCAGCTGCAATCTGTTGATCCGTTAAACGATTTTCAACACCACTTGCTCCCTGTGTTTCAATATGAACTTGATAACCTAATTGTTTACATTTTTGTTCAATTGCCTCAGCAACCATATAAGTATGGGCTATGCCAGCCGGACAGTTCGTAATCCCAACAATTTTCATTTTTGTCCCTCCTGTAATACTGCTGAAATGGTCGTTAAGATTTGTTGTTGATCATCAAACTTTAATGTGTCAGTAAATTCGTGATGCATCATTTGTCGACTTAGCTTTGCTAACATACGTAAATGTGTATCCCCACGATCAACTGGTACCAAAAGGCTAATAATCGTATTTACTGGCTTACCATCTAAAGAATGCCAATTAATTAGCTGTTTATTGCGTAATACAATCACCGTTGGTTTCTTTACAGCTTTATTCTTAGTGTGAGGAATTGCAATGCCATTTCCAAAACCAGTTGTCGTTTCTGCTTCACGCATTTTTAATCCAGTTACAATCACTTGTTGATTAGTTACACGATTATTTAGATAAGCCATTTTAGACAATTCTTGAAAAACAGCCTCTTGTGTCGCCAGATCTGCATCAAGCCGAATCAAATTTTCATTAATAATTGCCATTTGCATAAACTCCTTTAATTGATGATAGTTAAAGCTTAATGCAAAAGAATGCAAACGCTAACAACTATTTTGTCACTTGCCTAGTGACAAAATAACCATAAGCTACAGCAAATAACATTCGCTATAACTTATAGTCGTAATTGATCAATTAATTATGACAAGTTTTATAATAAATTTTCTATCATACACTTCCTTAAAGTTTTCATCTGTCTTGCTGTGAAAAAGAAATTAACACTTTAGAAACTTCTTTTGAATTTTGACATTTCTGGACCACATGACCAAAACGACTGTCATTTTGTAAGGCTACTAAAAAATTAAACACTGGTTGTATTTTGATATAATCTTCTTCTTTAATTGCCAATAAAAAAACATATTTTATCTGATTTTTTTTATCCCACCAAATAGCATGTGTTAAATTTAAAAAGGCAACTTTAGAAACTTTTGCAGCAAATTTAATTGGATGGGGAATTGCAATGCCTCCACCAATTGCTGTTGAATACATCGCCTCACGTTTAAATACTTCATCTCTAAAATCGCTTGTTACGATTTGCTTTTTTTCTAATTGATCACATAAAAAATTTAATACGGACTTTTTATCATCAAAAGCGTACTTAGTAAACATAACTTCAGGCGAAAATAACTCACAAAAAAGCTGTTGTTCTGAAAAAGTAGAAGTAATGTAATCATACAATTGATGACTGTCAGTAACAAAATTTGTTAAATCAACCTGAATAACAGGAACTGGACTATTAAGTAACGGAACGGTCGAAATTAAAAAGTCAACATCACCATACAAATTCTTTAAATATTCAGCATACGAATAAGTTCCAACAATAGTTAAATAATTATTAAATCGAGCTTGCAAACGCGCTTTTAGTAAACCCGCAGTGGCCGTACCGGATCCACAAATTAAAGCAACGCTTCGTTTACGCCACTGTGTACTGTATAGGCGCTCCATTGATGCACCAATGTGCAGCGTAATAAATGATAATTCATCTCTAGATAAATTAAGACTTAGTCCTTGTTCTAAAATATCAATTGACGTTACAGTCATTTCATAAGCAAGTGGGAACGTAGACACAATAACATCTAATAAAGGATTTTTACGCTTATGACTTAAGTGGCTAAGCTTAACAACAGATTTAATGTGATTCACCAAATTTTCTACTAATATCTGGTCGTCACGTAAATTAAACGTATAATTATCACAGATACGATCTAAAAATAAAATAACATTTTGTCTGATTGCTCTATCATTTTGAGATCGATTATTACTAACAATTAGAGGAATATTTAATGCAACATGATAGATTAAATATTTTCTTTCAGCTTGATTAAATTTAATTTTATAGTAATTCTCTAATTGGTTAAATAATAATCTAAATTCAGTTTCCACTTGTGGTTGGATCATAACAACTTCATCAAATTTTTGTAAATAATGTCTCCCTATAATCCGGTAAATCGTTAATGCAATATGAATGATAATATTTTTCCTATTATAATCAGAGACATCCACTTGAATATTTTTTAAAAATTTGTTAATCAAAATACTCAAGTATTTAAGATTAATCTTGTTAAATATTCGTTGCTCATTAGCAGTAAAACCCAAAACATAATCTGTATAATTTCGCTCATCAATTTGTTCCAAAAAGCAGCGACGTTTATTTTGTTCTAGACCCGTAATGCATAAAGCATTATTTTGCCGTATCAAATGTAAACCATAAGGCCTAATAATCACCCTTACTTGATTAATATAATTCATCAAGGTATTCCAACTAATAAATAAATCTGACATTACTTCATCTAGCGTAAACGGTTCTTCATTGGTCAGTAACCGATACAATAAATGTTTAATTCGCCCATCCGTTGTTTCTAGTGTACTTTGATGACTATTGGTATTAAAACTAGCTTTTAAAATATCCAATTGTTTTTGTTTCTTGTATGCTAAATAGTACCCTTTTTCACGTTGATTTTTAATGTTTACTTTAAATGGTGCAATATCAGCATTTAGACGTTTAATATCTGTTCTAATTGTTCTTTTACTAACATTAAAGCGATTTGCTAATGACAACGCACTAATTTTCACCGTTGTCGTTAGTAGTAACGATAGAATCTTCCTTAATCTCGGATACGAAAGCTTTAACAATTTAGCACCCCCTATCTGGATAAGATGAAGGGGCAGCTTTATGTGTAATAGATAAAGCTGCCCCTTAATAATTAATATTCAAAATAAATGGATATAAATTTGGCGTGTCCAATGCCACTAAGCATTACACTTTTGTCATTTAATGGCAGCGCTTTTAATTTATGTTCAAGCAAATCGACTACCTCAACCCTTGCTGGCTTTTTTGCAAAACATAATCGCACCGTCTCCTGATTAGCAACACTCCCGTTATAAAAACGTGCAATATAACCACTACGATGATGCGCTTTTTTTAAGACACTGAGCGTTAGATCTCCCGAAGTACACAATATACTTCCCTGATCTGCTAATTGTTGCTCTACATCATCTAGTTTAAAGATCAATCTGCCATTCAAAAAATCGGCGTACTCATAAGGTTGAATTGGACTATTAAATGTTTTAGCAATTTGAGTTACCTTGGCCTGTTCAAAATTAGTCTCTTTAATATATAATCCAAAACTAAAAGACAATTTTTTATTTAACTCCGCTGCAGGCGTTGCAATGACCTTTTCTCCTGACGCGCGTCCCGGACGGTACAAAAGATCTGTTTTACCCATCATGCCGTATGATCGAAATAAAGTTAGACGAATTATAGAATATTTATCACCGATAATTTCATATTCACGAACACCTTGTGGCAACACAGCTACTGTTTGCTGATCATTACTGAGAGCAGCAAAGGATTGGCAAGTATCAATCGTAATCGGTTTTTCATTCCAATTTTCTTTTGATTTTTTCCATAACGCCATTTCTTTCGTACGATAAACAGGCCTTTGAATTGTGCCAAACTGTAAATCTGCAAACGAAACTTTAGAACTAATTCCTGTTGCAAAATCAACGCATAAACGATGGTCTAAAGGTGAGCGATTATCAATATCAATTGAAAAATTAATAATTCGTGATCCTTTTGAAAGCCTAATATGCATGATAACTGGCATCTTAGTAGTTAATTTTTTTTGCTGTCGTTCCGCCAAAGTTTTTGGTACTTTAAAGTCAAATTTAATTGTTATGTTACTAACTAAACTTGATTGAGAAATGTTCACAGTATGTTTTTGCTGTGTTGAATATAAAATCAAATCATTTCTAGGTGGAGAGTAATTAAAAGAATCACCATCGTCGCCGTTTTCTTCTAAAACGGCTTGTTTAGTATATATTCTTTGTACTTCTTTGTCATAAATCGTTAAAGAACCATCACGTTCAACAGTCAGCTTAAAAAATTCATTTTCAATTGAATTCTGTACAGCTTTAGTCAATCTTTCATTAGTTTTATGATCTTTTTTAATGTAGAGTTGTTCATAACCCATAGACGGCAAATCTTTTACATTGATACTAATAGTTGCTTTATAAACATGTGTCGGCACGTAAAAATTTTTACTAGGATCTAGCCGAATTGTCTGTGCTAAAATATACTCACTTTCATCAACTGCTCGTTCAATAACAAATGGTATTTTTCTATCATTTCGATTAACTAGTGAGAAGTTTAAATCCGGAACATAGACTATAGCCTGAACAATTTGCGATCGCTTATACGGTAGCGTGTTAAACAATGTTAGCGTCACATCATATTGCTTAGGCTTCTTAATTTGGACTGCTACTTGACGCAAAGTTATTTCTACTAAATTAGTACTGATATCACGAACTTTTTTATATCTCATATAAATATCTTCATTAGTTGTATCAGACACACAAGAGCCAATAGAATCATGTGCTGCATTTTCAAACATTAATTTCCAAAGATGATGAATTGCTTCTTTTGGATATTTAACACCATAATGCTCACCGATTGTTAATACTGGTTCTAAAACATTCGTCAAATAAAATTGTATCTGCGTATTCATCTTCTTTAAATCAGATCTTGATGAATAAATTGATTTATGAATGCGCATGTTTTTCCCGTTTGTTAATTCACCAGAAAGTACATTAAGTTTAGGTTGTTCTTTTTTTACAGCATCAACATATTCTTGAATTGAACTAACAACAAAGTGAAATTTAGGATTTAACGTATTTAATTTTTCTATAATATTTGGTAAATCCTTACGCGGCGGTGCTTGATCAAAACCATTTGGAAACATGATATGATTAGTTTTTGAACGTTTAACTAATGATGCAAATGGTTCTTCTTTCATTAACGTAGCTAAATGTTGTTCGTTAATAATTCCTCCAATATAGTAGCCAAAGGGTATTTGATAAACATTAACTTTTGTTCCATCTTCACCTTGCCAGATAAATTCATTATAATGACTGTCTTCATCTGATACTCCTCGCCAAAACATCGTATCATGTATGCCAAAGCCACGATAAATTTGTGGCATGCTTGATTCTTGGCCAAAAGAGTCAGGAACATAACCAATATTCATATGTCCACCTAAGGTGTCTGCAATATCTATACCATATTGTAAATTACGAACAATACTTTCACCAGAAATAACAAATTGATCTGTTTGTGTATACCATGGCCCTAAAATCAATTTTCCATCTATAACAAGTTGCTTAATACGCGATTTGTCTTCAGGTCGCCATGTTAGATAATCTTCGATTAGAGAAGACTGTCCATCAAGTACAAAACGATCATATCCAGAGTTTTTTTCTAAATTATCTAAAACATCTCCCAAATCTTTGAGTAAATAAACCTTAGAACGTGAAGTTGTAAAGTACCATTCCCTATCCCAATGTGTATGTGGAATAACATGGACTAATTTAGTCATAATGGTTTTGATTTTCCTTTCTAAATTTATAATTCATTCATATTAATTTGAATGTCATCTTCGTCAATCGTTTCAGCTTCACTATCTTTAGAAACATTAAAATTAGCAACTAATGGCGAAACAATACCTATAAATAAAGCGCCAGCAGCAATTCCTGCAATATAAGCAAGTTTATTATCGGCTGTTATAATTCCTGGCAAACCGCCTAGAGGAGGAATATGTGAATGCATCCCCAGCACTTCACCTACTAAAGCACCTAGAGCACCGCCAATCATATTAACAGGTAATAATTTCAATGGGCTTGTTAAAAAGAATGGAATAGCGCCTTCAGTAATTCCAAAGGTTCCCATAATCAGATTATTACGGCCGGCCATGAACATTTCATCTGAAAACTTACTCCTAGGATGAATAAATGTCGCTAGCGCATATCCAAGTGGAATGCAGCAAATAGCAATATTAGTCATTAAAGCAGGCTGATAAATTCCTTCAATAAACAAAATATTACCTACCATCCAAGCTGCTTTATTAATCGGACCTCCTAAGTCCGTGCCAATCATGGCTCCAAGTACAATAGCGACAATTGCGCCATTGGTATGATTATTGATCATTGCTTTAACCCAGGCCACTAAACTAGTATTAATCCATGATAACGGGCCAGATAAAATGACGCCTAAAACAATTGCAACAGCACCAGTCGTTAACAACGGTACTACTAGCAAAGGCATCGCTGATTTCCAAGCTTCCCCCACTTTAATTTTTCGACACCAACGAGCAACGTAGCCAGCAACAAAACCAGCTACTAAAGCACCTAAAAAGCCTGCTTGAATATTAGTTGCTAGTTGACCACCAATAAACCCTGCACCTAAAGCCGGTTTGTCTCCTATGGCATAAGCCACATACCCTGCAATAACTAGATTGACTAAACCAATACCAATCCAACCGACCTGATTAATTTGATATAAAATGTGGAAAAAACCCTGAGCTGATTTATATTTAGTCAGATCATTAGCTCCAAAAATCATGCCAATTAGTTGCGGAATCCCAACAATAATCGCACCACCAATAACTGTTGGAATCATATAAGAAATGCCGCTCATCAAAAATCCTTTCCACTCAGCTAATAATTTTTTCATGAGCTAATCCCCCTTAACAACAGAAACACATTTTTTTAAAACAGCTTTAGGTGCTTTAATACAAACGTTAATATTGACATTTAATACTTTCTTTCCTTTAAATCGTTCCATATTTGTTATTTTTTGATCAGAAGCAATTAACACAAAATCTGCTTGATCTGCCTCTTCTTGCGTGATCGCATTGACTGGCCCCATTGAGCCTTGTTGTTCCATTTTGACGTGATAGCCTAATTCTTTACCAGCTTGTTCTAATGCTTTAGCTGCCATTGGCGTATGGGCTAATCCAGCTGGGCATGCAGAAATACCAACAATATTCATATCTTATCCACTCCGATCTCTTTGCTAATATAGTGAGCGATTTTGTCAGAACGCTTAAGTGATCTAAGCTTTCTTTTAAATTTTTCATCTAATAAAGCAGTAGCTAAATTAGACAACATTTTCAAATGTCTTGTACCAGCTCCTTCTTTAGGTACCATTAGTGCAAATACATCCGTTACCGGCTGATTATCATAAGTTTGCCAATCAATTGGAGAAAGTAAGCGAGCATAAATAATTCCTGCAGCTTTCACCGCCTCGCTTTTAGCATGAGGTATGGCAAAACCTTCCTGCAATCCAGTAGAATAATCTTTTTCACGATTAATAAAAGAAATATACAAATCTTTTGCAGACACTGTGTAATGACAGCAAACCGCTTGCTGAGAAATTATTCTTAATAAATCATCTTGATCTTTAACTCTAAGATTGAGCAAAATATTATTTGCTTGAATTTCCATTTTGTTCACCTGCCTTTAATAACGCTTACATTGCTAGTTTAACTTGTTATCAGATAGTTGTAAGTCCAATCAATTTCCACTACAATTGGAAATAAATTAATTACACTAAATAAAAAAGTCATAGCGTGTGTACTATGTATTCAAGCACACAATGCTATAACTTTTAATAAATCTAACTAGAATAAACAAGTTTTAATCGTAAGCTAACAAATTAACAACAAATGAAATCAATCATCAATTTCCCAATGTCTAGTTTGATTAAACTTCATTTTCTTTTTGACTAAATCAAGTGGTGACACATTTAACTGATCACACATATAAAAAGTATAAATCAAAACATCAGCAATTTCTTCTTCAAGATGTTGCTTTTTCGCCTTATCTAATTTTACGTCTGAAGGAAGCCACTGAAAGATTTCCAGCACTTCACTTGCTTCTAAATTTAAAGATAAAGCAAGATCTTTTAGATTATGGTATTTTTGCCATTTATGTTGATTTCTAAATTTAATCAGTTGTGTAATTATTTCTTCATATTCTCCGCTCACTAGCGACACTCCTTTTGCTATGACAATAGATGATCTGGTGACGCAGCTTTTTGTAACGCTTCTTGTAACTGTGAATCCACTGCGTAAAGTAATAAGCCATTTACGCCGCGTGTTAATAACACATTTAGCTCATTTCGCAATAATTTTTCTGCAACATTAATTTTTTGACCGTCATTAAGCGTTCTATTTCTTGTTGCTTTCTTATTTTGACTAGCAGTAGGATCAAATACAACCCTACCTTGCCGATACTTTACAGAAGGACCAATAATAACCCCTGCATAATTTAAATCAAAGCCTTGAATGGTATAAGTTGAACCCACTTCATTAATTGTCTGCGGCTGTTCTGCCCACGAACGACCGCGATTTTCTCTTTTTTCTTTCTTAGTCTGTTTTTGTTGTAAATTCCACGGTAACGAGAAGTCGCTAACTGTTACCCGCCAACTATCCTGATCCTTAGGTGGTTTCTTATCTACATATTTCCAATCAAAAGTAGCTAACAATCTAGAAAGCCCAGATTTTGCAATTTCTTTTTCAGAATTATGTCGTTGAATTTCTTGATAAACAATATTAGGGTTTGTACCAATCATTAGTTTATAGTCTTTTTTATCATCTGGAATTTTACTAATTTCACTTTTAAGAGCCAAATTTTTTATCCACTTAACAGTTTCACGATCTGCATTTATTCGTTGCTGATCATGTAATTCAATCAGACTATCTGTTTTCCTAGCATGACTTTCTAACTGTTTTAATTGCTGATCACTCACATATTCCTCAGTCGTTAAAACTTGGTTCCTATCAAAAACTGCTATAACTACTTTAGCAGATCTCAGCAAGTCAGCTAATTGATTCTTCCCTTGATAAGCTTGTTTACCTTGAGTCCATAACAAATGCGCTTCATCGACTAAAACAATATCAACTGGCCGTTGATCAGAGTGGCGATTAATAAAACGAGTAGGTTTACTAACAATATCTTTATTTAGTTGCTCTAAACCAAGCTTTTTTGCTATTTGCTTATAAACAGTTAATTGTTGATCGTGATTAACTAATAAATAACCACGCGGTGCTGACTTTTGAGCTTGTTCCAGTAGATCAACATTGAGCTCATAAAATAGTTTACTTAATAATACTGTTTTCCCCGAACCAGCCTCGCCTTCTACTAGGATAAGCTGGCCAGTATCGCTCCGCGCCAATGCTGCTTTAATTTTTGCCATTATTTTACGTTCAGCATTGATTTGTTCTGGAGTTAATTTGTGGAACGGCGAAGCTTTAAATAAAGCAGAATCACGAATAATACTCTCAGCGGGAAAAAGCACCTTATCACGTCGGTTTAGTTGATACCATATTTTACTAGTAATAGTTGTCATTTCATCTGACGTATAATATAGATTTTGAGCATTCGTTCGCCGGTTATTAACATGTTTAATCCGATCAACACTAGATAAATAAAGCATCAAGCGATTTTCAATATCTAGTGTCAATGATTTATTAAAATGGTCATGACCGATGATAAACATTCGCCCATTTTGAGTATGAGCTAAATTTTGCCAATCTTTACGTGATTTAGGATCTTCATAAAGATGCTCTGTTGTTCGCCGCTTAATATCAGTTGTTTCACCAACATAAACTGTATATTGTTTTTTATTTTGATCTTGAATAATATAAATAGTTGGATAATCCAACAAAAATTTTTTCTTCTTTTTATTAGTCCCGATCTTAGTTTTTAATTCCTCACTAAAATTTTTTCCATATGTAATTTCAGTAACTATGGGATTCTTAACTTCCATCTTAGATCACCACATAAATGACGTTTTTTTAAATAGTATAGCCTAATTCTAACATGAAATTAGATTAACTCTTTTTATTTATTAATGAATTGTATGAATAATTACCGATTTAAAATACTATTTAAGAAATTTCAAATTAGCAACTAATGGCTATACAGAAAAATACTCACCAGTTTGTAAATAAAACTAGTGAGTATTTTTTGATTATAAAACTAAGCGTTAGCTACTGTCAGACTAATTTCCCGATTCACGGCATCCTTCTCGGCTTCAACTAAATCCACCCGACTAGAGATCACTTTAATATCCATCGTAATCTCACGCGTTAAGCCTGGCGTATTGAGTTTAGGTTCAAAGAAGGCTTTAAACTCGGCTAACCGTTGTGAGGTATGGAAAATGCCTGAAATGACGGTAATGTAGGTGGCAAATTCCATATCGCCACCAACCGTTTTTTCTAACCATGGCCATTCTTGGCGTAGCCAGTCCCAGGCAATCTGCTGACCTGCTGGATTGGCCAAAATCCCACGGAACCAGGCTCTTAAATCTTGAGGTTTGATGATAGCAGCATTTTCAAATTGCGCAACTAATTCTTTAAGAAAGTCCTGATCCGTTGCTTGTGTCAATGCAGCGGCAATATCAGCTTTATAACTACCGTTAGCACTCTGCTGATAAGCCTGCAATAGTTGTTTGAACAATGTTGGATTCCCATAGTGCTTAACTTCATTAGCTAACACTAGAACTCGGATTGCTGCTGGTAGTGCTTCTAAATGAGCAGCATTAGCGGTAAATAATTGATGTGCAGTTTTAATCACCTTTTGATTATGGCCGTATAACGCGGCGTTTAAAACATATGGTCGTGTCAACTGGTCATCATTTGTCTCACCAGCTACTGCTTGCCAGCCTAACCGTTTAACTTGTGCAGCGCTAAGCTGGTTAAAGAGTTGTCGTAACTGCTTTTCTTCAGCTGAGTCAGGTTGTACAAACTGCTTTAAATTATTAGCAACTTGGTATAGCACGGCGTTAACAATATTTGATTGGCTGTTAGCAAATTTAGGTAACAATGGGACTAACTGCGCATACGAAATTTGCCGTCCTTCTGCTAATAACCGGAGATCTTGTAGGATCTGCAATTGCGCAATGGCATCCAATTGCGTTAAATGCGTCAGTAAATCAGTCAATAATGTTTCATCATACTTGACGATAAAATGCGAATTATTACCAACATTTAATCGGAATGGCTCTCCCTGTTCCTGTCGTAAAGTAACGTAGTCCCCTAAATTAACTTGCTTATTTTTCATCAAATCTGGCGCCGCATCATAATTGCTGTTTAATGGGATCTGCCAACGACGATTGGCATCTTTTCCATCACCAATAAAGAACTGCTGTTGCGTCAATATAAGCTGGCCATCAACGACAGCAGCCATGACGACTGGATAACCTGGTTGCTCCAACCAAGAATCCATCACAGCTCCTACATCAATGTGGCTGGCAGTACCTAGCGCTTGCCATAAATCTGCTCCAGTTGCATTGTTAAATTGATGAGCAGCAAAATAAGCTTTCAGCCCAGCACGCAATGCTTGGTCCCCAACTAATGCTCGCATCATCACCAACATCCGCGCACCTTTGGCATAAACAATCGCACTATCAAAAATGGCATCGATCTCAGCAGGCTTTTCTACCGGGACATGTACGGATTGCACACCATCGATGGCATCGCGCTGCAACGCTGCGACAACTTCTGCAGTTTGAAATGTTTCCCAAATGTGCCAGCTTGGTTCTAAGGCATCGACAGCAACATATTCCATCATGTTAGCAAAACTTTCATTCAACCATAAATTATCCCACCATTTCATGGTGACTAAATCACCAAACCATTGGTGAGCAAGTTCGTGAGCAATGACGGTAGCCACACGCTGTTTTGTTGGCAAAGAGGCATTTTGGGGATCAATTAACAGATATGCTTCCCGATAAGTCACTAAGCCCCAATTTTCCATGGCACCTGCAGAAAAATCTGGTAAAGCCAGTTGCCATGAATGTGGCAGCGGATAAGGCGTCTGGTAAAAATCTTCATAAAATTCAATCGAACGTTTAGCAATATCTAACGCGAAGTCTAATTCAGCAGCTGCGTGCGCCTTCGTAGCAAAAACACCTACCTGAACGCCGCTTTTAGTCGTGGTTAATTTACGTTGTAATTCACCAAACGCAAAAGCAACCAGATAAGTTGACATCTTCAAGGTTGGTGCAAAATGATGTACGCCAGCTACTACTTTAGTTTCTGGCATATTGCTAATAATCATTTCGCCAGGGTGTTCATCAAACTTGATTGCCAAGCTAAAAGTAGCCTTAGCCTCTGGTTCATCGACACAAGGAAAGGCTTGCCGCGCTGCAGTGGTTTCAAACTGTGTGCCCACCAGCTGTTTTTTTACTCCCGCAACTTGATAATAAGAAGGATAAATTCCCATCATGGTGTCTGTCAGTGCTGCTTGGTAAGTCAATGTTAATGTAACCGCACCTGCTTGTGCTAATTTAATCTGAACAGTTTCTGCTTCATTATTTAACGTAAAAGGTACTGCACTCCCATTTGCTTCGACAGCTGAAACGTTGAGTCCTTTTTGATTGACGGCAATATTCGATTCTTGTGCTTGACCCGTAATCGTCGTTTTACCGCTAATCTGCTTGGTTTTACGGTTAATATCCAGATAAACATCATAGTGTTCTGGGTGAAATAATTGATAAAGTCGTGTTGCTGTCATAAGTCTCCCCCTAAATGTTTAGATTAAAGCCATTATACGACTTTTATGTTGCACTGTCCTAAATTTTGGTTACGCTTAGTCCAACCAAAGGCTAACAAAAAAGTTAGTGCCGCTACAATCGCGCACTAACTTTTTACATTACACATCATATTCTGTTTCTTTAGCCGCAGCGTTCATCAATTCATAGGCACTTGACATCTTCTTTTGATCATAGGCAGCAATGCCGACCACCAGTAAAACTTCCGTGCCTTTTAACGCAACCGAATTCTCAACTTGTTTGGCAAACTGATCCTTAATCCGGTTAGCCACAATTTTAGCACCAGGTAGATCTGTAAAAAGTAAGACACCCCAGCTTAAATTTTCTCGATCTAAAATGTAGACAATATCATTGCCACGCGTAGAAGCTTTAATGGTTTCAGAAACTAATTTAATCACTTCACGCATTTGCTCGCCGGTTAACATCCGCCGCATTTCTTCAAAATAACGAATTTTCAACACTAACGTTGTTACAGGTAAGTCATAACGGCGGGACGTTTCTAAAAATACTGAAGCATCCTGAATGTAAGACACCAATGTTCGTAAATTAGTTTCTTCATCAAAAGCACCTAACTGGACCATTTCATCATGCATTTTTTGGTTTTCAGCCTGTAATTGTTGTAATTGATAAGTCATCCCGTAAAACGTAATCGATAGCAAAATTGGCATAAATAGCCAAAAAGCTAGTGCTAAAGGCACTGTCTGATTGCGAACCACATTTAAATACAACATTAAAGTCCCTTGCAGCAGGATGAAAAGTAAATTCAATACTAACCCGGCCGTTAAATCAAAAAAGTAAGTCATCATCACTAAAAAGATGCTAACACCTAAGTAAAAGAAATTTAGCAATAAATTCGCCGGGGTTAAACCTAAAAACATCGCTAAAATGACAACCAATAACAAAAAGCTCAGTGAAAAAATGTCCCCCATTAAAGTTGCTGGTCTATTTTTCATGGTGGTCACCCCCATGCTTTAATAAGCCATTTTTACGCAACAATAAGAATAACATTAAGCCAATCAGTACTAGTGCAAAAAGAGCTAGTCCCAGATAAATAATCAAGCGGCCATTCTTTTTAACCGTTTGGGTAATACTGTGCTTTTGATCCACGTCTTTTCTCCGTTTAAACCGGTAACCATAATGATTATTATCATGGTCAACCACAATGGCATCACCCGAATATTGACTGATGTTTTTTTGAAAGTTAATTTGTGTCGAAGCCAGCTGAACATCTTGACTTTTTCCAGCGGTCACGGCTAAAATAACCCGTTTCTTATTATAGGGTGAGCGCAATAATTGTGCTGTTCCTAGGCGTTGTCCATAGGCGCGCTCAAGGCTTAATTTTTCATTAGATTTAAAACCAGTAAAGTCCTTGTTAAACTTAAAATACAATTGTGGATTTAATTGCCGTAAAAATTGATTTTGCTTAGGTGTGCCAAAAGCAATCACATTTTGATTTTGTAATACAGCTTTATTGGGCGTATGATCATAAAATTGGATTTGACCGGTATTGCTTTCTGCGTAATTACCTAATAGGTTAAAAACATTAGTCAACGTTTTGAAATCATGATGAGTTAATTGAGCTGGCTTAACCACCGCAATTTGATTAAAGCTGCGGTTTTTTAAAAATAAACTTGGGTAATTTGAAAACAATTGAGTAGTCACTGGTTTTGATTTAATGTCTGCCTTTGAATCCCGTGCAATATAGGCCCATGGCGTTTGATTATTTGTTGCCTCTTGATTATTTTTCATTTCTAAATCAAAGGCAACTCGGACGACAAAACTATTTCCTAATGACTTTCCTTTAGGCAAATCTAAAGTCAGGGTGTCATCATTGGCTTTATTAGCCCGCAACTTTTGACTACCAATCGGTTTATTATTCACATAAACAGTGACTAAGGAACGATTAAAATCAAGATTATGGGCGTATTTATAATGCAACCGCACTTGACTACCATCTGCGTTAGTCCGATCCACTGGCAAGTTAACAAAATAAGTCGCCTCTTGGTGTTGTGGGCCCGTAATTTGTTCACCAGTATTGGTTAGCTGGTAACTACCATCATATTGCAATGAAGAAGTGTCAGTGGAAGTTTTCGCACTGATATACTTAGTTGCCGCACTAGTTTCTTTCATCAATTCCTGATTTGCAATAAAGCGACTTGCCTTTTTTAATAAAGCATCATCTTTAGCTGTTACCAACAATAAATGCTTAGACCCAGAATAAGCTGTTTTAATGACCGCTCGTTGGTTAAGTTTAGCCGGATGGACTAATTTACGGTAACGCTTAGGCAAATGATCGTAGGTTGCCATAATCATTTGGTAATCACTATTTTTCGCGCGTTTGGTATCAAAAGAATTGATTGGAATCTGGTTATCCTCATTAGTCATCGTTCGCGAATAACCCGCTAACGAATAAACAGCCGCTGTGAGTTCAGCATTGCTAGGCTGATGCGGAACCGAGATCGATGTCTCCGCATTAGCAATGGTATCCGGCCCGGAAATGTGGTTGTAAAACGACTTAATTGCCGTAGTTGGTGGTTCTAATTCATATTGAAAATTAACGTTAGCGCCAGAATAAATTGTTAACCAATTAGCTGGTGTTTGAGCTAAATCATAATTTTTATCGCCATTTTGATTTAAAATTTGCCCTGTGATCCGCAAATTATTAGTTCCTTTAATTAAATCAGTGGGGATATCAATGGTCTCGGTCTGCAAACCTGCTTTATTTTGTGGCCGGAATGAATAAAATTTAACACCATTTAAGGATAAGGTGATATCCGAAGTAGTTTGTGCTGCTAATTGCGATACTTGATAATTTAAATTCAGTGTTGCGCGCTTCACATCCCAGTAATCTGGTAGCGTCAAGAATCTTGTGTAAATGAAATGCCTTCGTACATATAATATGTATC